>CAZSAE010000023.1:0-18484 GCA_964604765.1 uncultured Dechloromonas sp.
GTGCTGGGTGGCCGCGCCATGGAAATCGTGCACGAGCAGAAAGATCTCGAACGCTACATGCGCGAAGCGGTCAAGGTTTCGAACGATTCGCCCGTGCTGCTGGACCGCTTCCTCAATGACGCCTGCGAAGTCGACGTCGACGCGCTGTCGGATGGCAACGAAGTGATTATCGGCGGCGTCATGGAACACATCGAACAGGCCGGCGTGCACTCGGGCGACTCGGCCTGTTCGCTGCCGCCGTACTCATTGGGCAAACCGGTTCAGGAAGAACTGCGTCGCCAGACCAAAGCCATGGCCAAGGCACTCAACGTTTGTGGTCTCATGAACGTGCAGTTCGCCATCAAGGATGATCAGGTCTACGTGCTGGAAGTGAACCCGCGCGCCTCGCGCACGGTGCCGTTCGTGTCCAAGGCCACCGGTCTGCAACTGGCCAAGATCGCCGCGCGCTGTATGGCTGGGCAGTCTTTAGCCGATCAAGGTGTGACCAAGGAAGTGGTGCCGCCGTATTATTCGGTCAAGGAAGCCGTGTTTCCGTTTGCCAAGTTCCCGGGTGTCGATACGATTCTCGGTCCGGAAATGAAGTCGACCGGTGAAGTCATGGGGGTGGGCAAGACCTTCCCCGAGGCTTTCGTCAAATCGCAGATGGCCAGCAGCGTCAAGCTGCCGAAAAACGGCAAGGTCTTCCTGTCGGTCAAGGACAGCGACAAGGCGAAGGCGGTGGAAATGGCGCGCCAGATGCATCTGGCCGGTTATCAGCTGGTGGCCACGCGTGGTACGGCCAAGGCCATTGAAGAGGCCGGCGTGCCGGTGCAGCGCGTGAACAAGGTGACCGAAGGCCGCCCGCACATCGTCGATATGATCAAGAACGACGAGATCGCCCTGATCATCAATACGGTCGAAGAAAAACGTCATGCCATCAACGATTCGCGCTCGATCCGGACCTCCGGGCTGATGTCTCGCGTCACGATGTACACGACAATCTGGGGTGCCGAAGCCGCAGTCGCGGGTATTCTCGCCGGTGACGCGCTGAAGGTTTATGCCATTCAGTCGCTGCACGCGCAACTGAACTAAGCCTAAGTCATCATGTCGAAGGTACCATTAACCGTCAGGGGCGCTGCTTTGCTCAAGGAAGAGTTGCAGCGCTTGAAGACCATCGAACGTCCTGCCGTGATCGAGGCGATTGCCGAGGCGCGGGCGCACGGGGATCTTTCGGAAAACGCCGAATACGATGCGGCCAAGGAAAAGCAGGGCTTTATTGAGGGCCGTATCCAAGATCTGGAAGGCAAGCTGAGCCACGCGCAGATCATTGACCCGGCGGCCATGGATGCCGATGGACGATGCGTGTTCGGGGCGACCGTTGATCTGGAAGACGCCGACTCGGGCCAGAGCGTGACCTATCAGATCGTCGGCGAAGACGAAGCCGACATTAAGCAGGGTCGAATTTCTTTTGCCTCGCCGTTGGCACGTGCCCTCATCGGCAAGTTTGCCGGTGATGTGGTGCAGGTCCAGACGCCGGGTGGTCAGCGCGAATACGAGATGATCGACGTCCGGTACGTTTGACCGGTGAGCGTTTGATCAGCCGTTCTGGAAGTTACGCTTGAGTTGACGCGGTGCCTTGCGGCGTCCGGTGGCCTTGCCGGATTTATCGACTTTGACCTCGAGTTTCGGTCGCCAAACCACAAGCAGCTTGCCGATGTGTTGTACTGCGGCGGCGCCGAGCGTCTGACAGATCTCCGCCAGATAGGATTCGCGCAGTTCGCGCTCGTCGCTGACGACACGGACTTTGATCAGACCGTGGATGTTGAGCGAATGATCGATTTCCTTGAGCACGCTGGGCGACAGACCGTTGTCGGCGATGGTCACCACCGGGTTGAGGCTGTGTGCTTCGGCCTTGAGTTCGCGGCGTTGCGCCGTGCTGATGGCGAGCTCGCCGGCAGCGGGCGTTTCAGAGGTATTGTCGGCGATCAGTTGGGCAAGGCGGTCAGCGGTCATGATGAAATAGGAACTCAGGGCGGTAAACACGGATAATGCAAGGCTGGCATTGTACGCCAGGCATCGTTAAAGCAGGCGGAAGTCGACAGAAGCAGACAAAAAGACATGGCAAGAACCAGAACCAGCAAAGCGTGGATGCGCGAACATGTGAACGACCCCTGGGTGCAGCGGGCCAAGGCGGAAGGCTGGCGTTCGCGTGCCGCCTTCAAGCTCATGGAGGTCGACGATAAGGACAAGCTCATCCGCCGGGGCGGCATCGTTGTGGATTTGGGATGTACGCCGGGCGGTTGGTCGCAGGTGGCACGCAAGCGTTTGGGCAACACCGGTCGCGTGATCGGTCTGGATCTTCTGCCATTGGATCCGCTATTGCCCGGGGTGGAGTTTCTGCAGGGCGATTTTCATGATGAAGGCGTACTGAAACAGGTCGAGGACATGCTCGGTGGCGCAAAAGTGGATCTTGTGCTTTCCGATATGGCCCCCAATATGTCGGGTATTCCCATGTCGGATCAGGCCCGCTCGATCCATCTGGCGGAATTGGCGTTGGACTTTGCCGCCAATCACCTGCAACCGCAGGGGGCGTTCCTGGTCAAGGTGTTTCAGGGATCGGGGTTTGCGGAATACATCGTCGCCATGCGTCAGGTGTTCCGCAAGGTTGTGACGCGGAAGCCCGATGCGTCGCGTGGGCGTAGCAGCGAGTTGTATTTGCTGGGCGTGGGCCTCAAGGATTGAGCAATGTTGGTCGCTTTATCCCTGGCAAGGCTGTGGGCTTAAGGCTAGGCCAAGGTTACGGCCCGGAGTCAGGTTAGAATAGGAACCTAGTTTCACTTTTTTGAGCAGAAAGCCATCGTGAATAACAACATGTTTCGCAACGTCGCTATCTGGGTGGTCATCGGTCTGGTACTGATGACGGTATTCAATCAGTTCAATAATAAGCAAGCCACCCAGAACTCCGTCGAGTATTCCCAGTTCATCGAAGAGGTGAAGGACGGCAAGATCAGCAAGGTCGTCATGGAAGGGCGGACGCTGAAGGCGACGACCACCGATGGCAAGAAGATCACCTCCTATGCACCGCCCGATCTGTGGTTGGTGTCGGATCTGCTGAAGAGCGGCGTCAAGATTGAAGCCAAGCCTGAGGAAGAACCATCGATGCTGATGAACATCTTCGTCAGCTGGTTCCCGATGTTGCTATTGATCGGCGTCTGGATTTTCTTCATGCGCCAGATGCAGGGCGGTGGCGCCAAGGGTGGCGGCCCGTTCTCATTTGGCAAGAGCAAGGCGCGCATGACCGATCAGGCGCAGAACACAGTCACCTTTGCCGACGTTGCCGGTTGCGACGAGGCCAAGGAAGAGGTGCAGGAGCTGGTGGACTTCCTGAAAGACCCGACCAAGTTCCAAAAGCTGGGTGGTCGCATTCCGCGCGGCGTGCTGATGGTCGGTAGCCCGGGTACGGGTAAAACGCTCCTCGCCAAGGCCATCGCCGGCGAAGCCAAGGTGCCGTTCTTCTCGATCTCGGGTTCGGACTTTGTGGAAATGTTTGTCGGCGTGGGTGCTGCGCGCGTGCGCGACATGTTCGAACAGGCCAAAAAACAATCACCATGCATCATCTTCATCGATGAAATCGACGCGGTCGGACGTCATCGCGGCGCCGGTCTGGGTGGCGGTAACGACGAGCGGGAACAGACATTGAACCAGATGCTGGTCGAGATGGACGGTTTTGAAGGCAGTCAGGGCGTCATCGTGATCGCCGCGACCAACCGTCCGGACATTCTGGATCCGGCGCTGCTGCGTCCGGGCCGCTTCGACCGCCAGGTTGTGGTGCCGCTGCCGGATATTCGTGGCCGCGAAGAAATCATCAAGGTGCACATGCGCAAAGTGCCTGTTGCACCCGACATCAAGGCCGATATTCTGGCTCGTGGCACGCCGGGTTTCTCGGGTGCCGACCTGGCCAACCTGGTGAATGAAGCCGCGTTGTTTGCGGCGCGCCAGAACAAACGTCTGGTCGATATGGAAGACTTTGAGAAGGCCAAGGACAAGATCATGATGGGCGCCGAGCGTCGCAGCATGGTTATGAGCGAGGATGAAAAACGCAATACGGCTTACCACGAGTCGGGTCACGCCGTCGTCGCCAAGCTGTTGCCAAAGTCGGACCCGGTGCACAAAGTCACGATCATCCCGCGTGGACGCGCGCTGGGTGTGACCATGCAGCTGCCGGAACAAGATCGCTATGCCTATGATCGAGACTATTTGATGGATCGCATCGCCGTGCTGTTTGGTGGTCGTGTCGCCGAAGAGCTGTTCATGCACCAGATGACGACCGGCGCCTCGAATGACTTCGAACGCGCGACTTCGATGGCCCGCGATATGGTGACCCGTTACGGCATGTCGGATCTGGGGCCGATGGTCTACGGCGAGAACGAGGGCGAAGTTTTCCTCGGTCGTTCGGTGACTACCCACAAGGCACTCTCCGAAGCCACGATGCAGAAGGTCGACACGGAGATCCGTCGCATCATCGATCAGCAGTATGCGCTGGCCAAGCGCCTGCTCGACGAAAATCGCGACAAGGTCGAGGCCATGACGCAGGCGCTGCTCGAATGGGAAACCATCGACGCCGAGCAGATCAACGATATCATGGCAGGTAAACCGCCGCGCCCGCCGCAGGCACCGGGTTCGACCCCGACGACGCCTTCGGCACCGGCAACCCAGAACCCCTCGGGCGCCACGGCAACA
Source organism: uncultured Dechloromonas sp. (assembly GCA_964604765.1). Taxonomy (GTDB): domain Bacteria; phylum Pseudomonadota; class Gammaproteobacteria; order Burkholderiales; family Rhodocyclaceae; genus Fluviibacter. The sequence continues at coordinate 4,720 of CAZSAE010000023.1, forward strand.
GCCTGATCCATCACTTCCTCTGCACAAGGGCCGACCCGCATCCTGGTCGGCCTTTTATTTAAAGCATGCCAGACCACAAGATTCTCTGCGGATCGCATACGCTGACCTGGTCGCCGGGACGGCCCCTGGTCATGGGCATCGTCAATGTGACGCCCGATTCTTTTTCCGGCGACGGCCTCCGGGGGCAGACCGATGCGGCTTTCGATCAGGCCATGCGCATGATGGCGGCCGGAGCTGATTTGATCGATGTGGGCGCCGAATCGACGCGACCTGGTGCGCAGCCTGTTGCTGTGGACGAAGAATTGAACCGTTTGCTGCCGTTGCTCGAAAAACTGAATGCGGCGGGGGTGCCGGTGTCGGTGGATACCACCAAGGCGCAGGTCATGGCCGAATCCATTCGACGGGGGGCTGGCCTGATCAACGATATCAGTGCGCTCGGCGAAGCGGAGGCCGCCGGTGTTGTGGCGCCGCATGCGGCGGTATCGGTTTGTCTCATGCACATGCAGGGCGAGCCGCGTTCCATGCAGGCGGCACCGGAATACGTTGATGTGGTCGCCGAAGTGCGTGAATTTTTGCTGTCGGCGGAAGGTGCGGCGATTGCCGCAGGCATTGATCGGACCCGTTTGATCCTCGACCCCGGATTTGGTTTTGGCAAGACCTTTGCGCATAATCAAGCTTTGTTCCGGGCGTTGCCTGGGCTCGTTGCGCTGGGGTTGCCCGTTTTGGTGGGCGTCTCGCGCAAGACCATGATCGGTCATGTGCTCGACAAACCGGTGAATGAACGCGTTATCGGCAGCGTGACGGCAGCCATGCTGGCGGCGCAATACGGCGCAGCGATGGTGCGGGTGCATGATGTGCCCGAAACGGTCGATGCGCTCAAAGTACTGCAGGCGCTTGGCTAAGCGCTTGGTGAATGGTTGAACTTGGGAGCAGGGTGGGCATGAGTCGAAAGTATTTCGGTACGGATGGCATTCGCGGACGTGTCGGGCAGTACCCGATTACGCCGGATTTTGTCCTGCGTCTTGGTTACGCGGCAGGGCGCGTACTCGTGCGCCGCGGCGAAACCGGCGAGCATCGTCCCGGTGTGTTGATCGGCAAAGACACGCGCAACTCGGGCTATATGCTGGAGGCGGCACTGGAGGCCGGGTTTTCGGCGGCTGGTGTGGATGTGTGCCTGACCGGCCCGCTGCCCACGCCAGGGATCGCCTATCTGACCCGCGCGCTGCGCTTACAGGCCGGCGTGGTGATTTCGGCGTCGCATAATCCTTTTGAAGACAATGGGATCAAGTTCTTTTCGGCGGATGGCAAGAAGCTGCCGGACGAGGTCGAGCGTGCCATCGAGGCGGCGATCGACGAGATGGATGGCAAGCCGATGCAAACCGTGTCGCCGAAGGATCTGGGCCGAGCGCGTCGTATCGACGATGCCGCCGGTCGTTACATCGAATTCTGTAAGAGCACGGTGCCCGCAAGTTTCGATCTGCGCGGCCTAGAGATCGTGGTCGATTGCGCGCACGGGGCGGCCTACCACATCGCGGCCGAAGTGCTGCACGAACTCGGTGCCGACGTCATTGCCATAGGCAATACACCCGATGGGGAAAATATCAATGCGGGTGTCGGTGCGTTGCATCCGGAATCGTTGGGTCGCAAAGTTGTTGAGGTCGGTGCGGATCTGGGCATTGCGCTCGACGGTGACGCCGACCGCCTGGTGATGGTCGATGCGCAGGGGCGCGCTTATGATGGCGACCAGGTGCTCTACGCGATTGTGCGCGATCGCTTGCGTGATGGTCCGGTGAGCGGCGTGGTCGGGACGCTGATGTCTAATATGGCGCTGGAGCGGGCCATGGCGGATGCGGGGGTGTCGTTTAAACGCGCCAAAGTCGGCGATCGCTACGTCATGGAGATGCTGGCTACTGAGGGCTGGCTCTATGGCGGGGAAAATTCCGGGCACATTCTGGCCCTGGATCGCCATACCACGGGTGACGGCCTGGTGTCGGCCCTGCAGGTGTTGGTGGCGCTGAGGCGCTCGGGTGGATCTTTGGCAGAATTGCTCGGCGCGTTGCGCCTTTACCCGCAAACGATGATCAACGTGCCGGTTTCAGCGGGTTTTGACTGGCAGCAGCACGCTTCGCTTAAAGCGGCAGTCGCCGCAGCGGAAGAACGATTGGGAAAGCGTGGACGCGTGTTGTTGCGGCCTTCGGGGACCGAACCCGTTTTGCGTGTCATGGTCGAAGCCGAGGAAGCGTCGATATCCCGAAGCGAAGCCGAAGCCATTGCGACAGCGGTCAAAATGGTCGTTTAAAGATTCCTGGCGACCATCAGGATTGACCGTAACCCTTCGGAAATAATAGAATTAGGCTTCTAGAACGGGCGCTCGCCAGCAGGTTGAGCGCCTTTTTCTCGTAAATTTCCGATTTTTTCGTATTCCTGTGCAATAGGATCCGTAATGACGGTCGTCAGAACACCGCTGGTAGTGGGTAACTGGAAGATGAACGGCGCCTTCGAGGCTAACCGTGTCTTGATCGAGGCGCTGCTTGCTGCGCTGGCACAGAAGTCGCTGCCGGATGTCGGCGTTTGCCCGCCGTATCCTTACATACCGCAGATCGGTGCGCTGCTGGCGGATTCGCCCATAGCCTGGGGGGCGCAATCGGTGAGCGAACACCGTACCGGCGCCTATACCGGCCAGGTGAGCGCGGCGATGCTGCGTGACCTCGGTTGCACCTATGTGATCGTCGGCCATTCGGAGCGCCGTCAATATTGTGGCGAAACCGATGAACAGGTTTCCTTGCAGGCCGTGGCCGCGCTGGATAGCGGTCTGACGCCGATCGTCTGCGTGGGCGAATCGGCTGACGAAGAGGCTGCCGGACAAACGCTGACCGTGATTGACCGTCAATTGGCCCCCGTACTGCTCGCCCTGGCCGGTGTTGCCGATGAAGGCGCCAGCGTCGTCGTTGCCTACGAGCCCGTCTGGGCCATTGGCACCGGCAAAACCCCTACGCCAGAAGGCGTGCAGGCAGTACATGCCCACATCCGCGCCGCATTAGATGCGGCCGGTCTGGTGCAAACACGCATCCTATATGGCGGCAGCGTCAAGGGGGCTAACGCGACGATACTGTTCGCATTGCCCGACGTCGATGGTGGTTTGATTGGCGGCGCCGCCCTAGATGCACAGGATTTCAGTACAATCTGCACCGCAGCGTCGGCTTGCAGGTTGTGAGCCCAGGTTTTTTGAAGAAAGAGAAGTAGGCAATCAGATGGATATTCTTTACGTCATCGTTTTGATCGTGAACATCGTTTCGGCATTGGGCGTGATCGGCCTTGTGCTCATGCAACATGGCAAGGGCGCTGATATGGGCGCTGCCTTTGGTAGTGGGGCTTCCGGCAGTTTGTTCGGTGCAACGGGGGCGGCGAATTTTCTGTCACGCTCGACGGCGGTGCTGGCGACAGTCTTCTTCGTTACAGCCTTGCTGCTGGCGAATTTTCAGTCGTCACAGGCGAAAAGTGCTGGCAGTGTCATGCAATCCAATGTAGAATCTTCCCCCGGTGTTGCTGGTGCTGCGAGTGTTCCGACGGATGGTAAAACTGCCGATCCGGAAGGTGCGTCGAAGGCCAAAAACGTACCTCGGTAAGTTGCGGGTTTTTTGTAACAGACCGGACAGGAATGCCGACGTGGTGAAATTGGTAGACACGCTATCTTGAGGGGGTAGTGGCGCAAGCTGTGCGAGTTCGAGTCTCGCCGTCGGCACCAGAAATCTTCTGGTCGGTTGTTGTTGGGTTTTGGTGGCTTTGGGTTGTTCTGCGTCATTTAGCAAACTTTGGGTGGCTTGATGCTCGAAAATTACTTTCCGATCCTGGTGTTCATCGCAGTTGGTCTGGCCGTAGGTATTGGCGCCCGCGTGATGAACCATTTCGTTGCGCCGAATAATCCTGATAGCGAAAAGCTCTCCGCCTATGAATGCGGCTTCGAAGCCTTCGAAGACGCGCGGATGAAGTTTGACGTTCGTTATTACCTTCTGGCGATCATCTTCATTCTCTTTGATCTCGAAATTGCCTTTCTGTTTCCTTGGGCAGTGGTGATCAAGGAAATCGGCATGGCCGGTTTTGTCGCCATGATGGTGTTCCTGGCTATCCTGGTGGTGGGCTTCATCTACGGCTGGCGCAAGCGCGCCTTCGAGTGGGAGTAAGCAATGTCCAAAATCCAGGGCGTTCTCAATGAAGGGTTTGTCACCACGACGGCTGACAAGCTCATTAATTATTGTCGTACCGGCTCGCTGTGGCCGATGACCTTTGGTCTGGCCTGCTGTGCTGTGGAAATGATCCATGCCGGCACTGCACGGTATGACCTTGACCGTTTCGGTATGGTGTTCCGTCCGAGCCCGCGTCAGTCCGACCTGATGATTGTGGCCGGTACGCTGACCAACAAGATGGCGCCAGCGCTGCGCAAGGTTTACGATCAGATGCCCGAACCACGCTGGGTCGTATCGATGGGTTCATGCGCCAATGGTGGCGGCTACTATCATTATTCGTACTCGGTGGTGCGCGGTTGCGACCGCATTGTGCCGGTGGATATTTATGTACCGGGTTGCCCGCCGACCGCCGAAGCGCTGCTGTATGGCCTTATCCAGCTGCAGAACAAGATCCGTCGTACCAGTACGATTGCGCGCTGAGAACGGTAAGGGACACAAGATCATGACGCAAAACACACAAGCCCTCGCCGATACCCTGCAACAGGTGCTGGGCGGCTATATCGTCCGTCTCAAGCAGGCGCTGGGTGAAGTCACCATTGATGTTGCTGCTGCTGACTACCACGCCGCTGCGCTCAAGCTGCGCGACGCTGCGGGCCTCAAGTTCGATCAGTTGACTGATCTGTGCGGCATGGATTACTCGGCTTACGGCGGCAAGGAGTCGCATCCGCAGCGTTTCGCTGCCGTTGTGCACCTGCTGTCGGTGGAATTAAATCAACGCGTTCGTGTCCGCGTGTATGCGCCGGACGATCAGATGCCGGTGCTGGATTCGGTGGTCGATGTATGGTCATCAGCCAACTGGTTCGAACGTGAGGCTTTTGATCTGTACGGTATCCTGTTCGTCAATCACCCGGATCTGCGCCGCATCCTCACCGATTACGGTTTTGTCGGTCACCCGTTCCGCAAGGATTTCCCGATTTCGGGTTACGTCGAAATGCGCTACGACGACGAGCAGAAGCGCGTCATCTACCAACCCGTCACCATCGAACCGCGTGAAAACACGCCGCGTATCGTGCGTGAAGAAACCTACGGCGAACCGGCGCGATAAGCGCGGGTTTACATCAACGAGATCAGTACGGACCTAACCGGACAGCCAGGATCGCAGCATGTCAGAGATTCGTAACTACACATTGAACTTTGGTCCCCAACACCCGGCGGCACACGGTGTGCTGCGCCTGGTGCTGGAGCTGGATGGCGAAACGGTCGAACGCGCCGATCCGCACATCGGCCTGCTGCATCGCGCGACCGAGAAGCTGGCCGAAACCCGTACCTGGGTGCAGTCGGTGCCGTATATGGACCGCCTGGACTATGTCTCGACCATGTCCAACGAGCACGCCTACTGTCTGGCCATCGAAAAGCTGCTTGGCGTCGAAGTGCCGGAGCGTGCCCAGTACATCCGCGTGATGTTCGATGAAGTCACCCGTCTGCTGAACCACCTGCTGTGGATCGGCTGTCATGGCCTCGACGTGGGCGCCATGACCATGGCCTTGTACACCTTCCGCGATCGTGAAGACCTCATGGACGTTTACGAGTCGGTGTCGGGCGCTCGCTTGCACGCTGCTTACTATCGTCCGGGCGGCGTTTACCGCGATCTGCCGGATGTGATGCCGAAGTACGAAGTTTCTCGCTGGAAGGACGCCAAGCGCGTTGCCGAACTGAACGAAAACCGTCAGGGTTCGTTGCTCGACTTCCTGGAAGACTTCACGAATCGTTTCCCGAAATATCTCGACGAGTATCACACGCTGCTGACCGACAACCGTATCTGGAAACAGCGTCTGGTCGGGATTGGTGTGGTCTCGCCAGAGCGCGCCCTGAATATGGGCCTGACCGGCGCTATGCTGCGCGGTTCGGGCATCGCCTGGGATCTGCGCAAGAAACAGCCATACGAAGTGTATGACCGTCTGGATTTCGATATTCCAGTGGGCACCAACGGTGATTCCTATGACCGCTATCTGGTGCGTATGGAAGAAATGGCGCAGTCGAACCGCATCATCAAGCAGTGCATTGCCTGGCTGCGCGCCAATCCGGGCCCGGTCATCGCCAACGATTACAAGGTCGCGCCGCCGCCGCGCGAATCGATGAAGTCGAATATGGAAGAGCTGATTCACCACTTCAAGCTCTTTACCGAAGGCATGCATGTGCCGGAAAACGATTGTTACGCCGCCATTGAGCACCCGAAGGGTGAGTTTGGTATCTACCTGTCGTCGGACGGCGCCAACAAGCCGTACCGTATGAAGATTCGCGCTCCGGGCTTCGCCCATCTGTCGGCGCTGGAAGAAATGTCGCGCGGTCACATGATCGCAGACGTGGTCACGATTATCGGGACCCAGGATATTGTTTTTGGTGAGGTTGACCGCTGATGCTGACCCAGGAAACCCTTGCGCGTTTTGACCGCGAAGTTGCCAAGTACCCGGCCGACCAGAAACAGTCGGCCGTGATGGCGTGTCTGGCCATCGCCCAGGAAGAAAAGGGCTGGCTGGCCAAGGAAACCATCGCCTTCGTGGCGGACTATCTCGACATGCCGGCGATCGCCGCCGAAGAAGTCGCGACCTTCTACAACATGTACAACCTGAAGCCGGTCGGCAAATACAAGCTGGCCGTCTGTACCTGTCTGCCGTGTGCGCTGTCGGGCGGTCGTGATGCCGCTTTGTACGTCGCAGAACGCCTGGGTATCAAGCTCGGCGAAACAACAGCCGACGGCCGCATCACCCTCGTGGAGAGCGAGTGCCAGGGCGCCTGTGGCGACGCACCGGTGGCGCTGGTTAACAACAACAAGATGCGCAGTTTCCTGACGCCCGAAAAACTGGATCAACTGCTTGAGGAGCTGAAGTAATGGCAATTCTCGGTTCCATCAACCCGATCATGACCGCCGGCTGGCAGGGTGACGCCGGCTGGGGTATCGACGCCTACGTCAAGCGCGGTGGCTACGAAGCGCTCAAGAAGATTCTGTCGGAAAAGATGTCGCAGGAAGACGTCATCGCCGAAGTCAAGAAATCTGTCCTGCGTGGCCGCGGCGGCGCGGGCTTCCCGACCGGTCTGAAGTGGAGCTTCATGCCGCGCAGCCTACCGGGCGACAAATACATCGTTTGCAACACCGACGAAGGCGAACCGGGCACCTTCAAGGACCGCGACATCATGCGCTATGACCCGCATTCGGTCATCGAAGGCATGATTATCGGCGCCTACGCAATTGGCGCCACGCGCGGTTACAACTATATTCACGGCGAAATTTTCGAACTGTACGAGCGTTTCGAAGAAGCGCTGGCGCAAGCCCGTGCCGCCGGTTTCCTCGGCAAGAACATTCTGGGTAGCGACTTCAGTTTCGAGCTGTTTGCGCACCACGGATATGGCGCCTACATCTGCGGCGAAGAAACTGCGCTGCTCGAGTCGATTGAGGGCAAGAAGGGTCAGCCGCGCTTCAAGCCGCCGTTCCCGGCCTCGTTCGGGTTGTACGGCAAGCCGACTACCATTAACAACACCGAGACCTTTGCCTCGGTGCCGTTCATCATCCGTCTGGGCGCCGAGAATTTTCTCAATGCCGGCAAGGAAAACAACGGCGGCACCAAGCTGTTCTCAGTCTCGGGTCATGTCGAACGTCCGGGTAACTACGAAATTCCGCTGGGCACCCCGTTCTCGACCCTGCTTGAAATGGCCGGTGGCGTGCGCGGCGGTCGCAAGCTGAAGGCCGTGATTCCGGGCGGTTCGTCGGCGCCGGTGCTGCCGGGCGACATCATGATGCAATGTACGATGGATTACGACTCGATCTCGAAGGCTGGCTCGATGCTGGGTTCGGGCGCCGTCATCGTCATGGATGAAACCGTCTGCATGGTGCGTGCGCTGGAACGCCTGTCGTTTTTCTACCATGAAGAATCCTGTGGTCAGTGCACGCCGTGCCGGGAAGGCACCAACTGGCTGTATCAGATCGTTCACCGTATCGAACAAGGCACCGGCCGCCAGGAAGACCTGGATATGCTGTTGTCCATCTGTAGCAACATCTGCGGCCGCACGATCTGCGCCCTGGGTGATGCTGCCGCGTTCCCGGTGATGAGCTTCCTCAAGCATTTCCGTTCGGAGTTCGAACACCACATCAAGCACAAGACCTGTCTGGTGCCGGATGCGGTGCAACGCTCTGGTAGTGCTTTCCACCGTCACCCGAACGCCGCCTGACCGGGCGTCACGCTTCATTCACAGATCTGATTTCGCGAGTCGCACATGCTAGAAATTGAAATCGACGGCAAAAAGGCGCAAGTAGAAGACGGTTCTACCGTCATGGATGCTGCCAGCCAGCTGGGTATCTACATTCCGCATTTCTGCTATCACAAGAAATTGTCGATCGCAGCCAACTGCCGGATGTGTCTGGTCCAGGTCGAGAAAGCGCCGAAGCCGCTGCCGGCCTGCGCGACTCCGGTGACCAATGGGATGAAGGTGTTCACGCACTCCGAACTGGCCGTGACGGCGCAGAAGGGCGTGATGGAATTCCTGCTGATCAATCATCCGCTGGATTGCCCGATCTGTGACCAGGGTGGCGAGTGTCAGCTGCAGGATCTGGCGGTCGGTTACGGCCAGAGCGGTTCGCGTTTCACCGAAGAAAAACACGTGGTGTTCCACAAGAACGTCGGTCCGCTCATTTCGATGGAAGAGATGAGCCGTTGTATTCACTGCACCCGTTGCGTGCGCTTCGGCCAGGAAGTGGCCGGCGTGATGGAACTGGGCATGATCAACCGCAACGTGCACTCCGAAATCACCACCTTTGTTGGCAAGACGGTCGATTCCGAACTGTCCGGCAACATGATCGACATCTGTCCGGTGGGCGCACTGACCTCCAAGCCGTTCCGTTACTCGGCACGGACCTGGGAGCTGCAGCGTCGCAAGTCGGTGTCGCCGCATGATTCGACCGGCGCCAACCTGACCGTGCAGGTCAAGGGCGACGTCGTCAAGCGCGTGCTGCCGTTTGACAACGAAGACGTCAACGAATGCTGGATCTCCGACAAGGAACGTTTCTCGTACGAAGCCCTCAATAGTGGCGAACGTCTGCTCAAGCCCATGCTGAAGCAGGGCGGCGAATGGCGGGAAGTGGAATGGAACGTCGCGCTGGATTACGTTGCGCACGGTCTGCGCAGCATCGCCAAAGATAGTGGCGCTGATCAGATCGCCATGGCCGTCAGCCCGCACGCCACGCTGGAAGAAATGTATCTGGCCGGTCGCCTGATGCGTAGTCTGGGTTCCGACAACATCGATTTCCGTCTGCGTCAGCAGGATTTCCGTGCTGATGCGCAACGTCCGGGCGCTGCGCCGTGGTTGGGTCTGCCGCTGGCGGATCTCAGCAACGTTGATGCTGCGCTGATCGTCGGTAGCTTCCTGCGCAAGGATTCGCCGCTGATTGCGCAGCGTCTGCGTCAGGCGGCCCGTAACGGCGCCGAAGTCTACTCGGTGAATGTCAGCAGCGACGATTCACTGATCAAGCAAGCCGGTCAGATCACGGTCGCGCCGGGCAAGCTGGTCGCCGCATTGGCGGGTGTCGTGCGCGCTGCCGCCGAAATCAAGGGCGTATCGCCATCGGCGCTGGCCGCGAGCGGTCATGCCGGAGAACTGGAGCGCAAGATCGCCACATCGCTGATCGGCGATGCAAATGGTGCGCCGCGTGCCATTCTGCTCGGCAATCTGGCGCAGCAACACGTGGATTATTCGCTACTCGAACAGCTGGCCGGTGAACTGGCCACCATCACTGGTGCTTCGGCCGGGACGGTGGGTGAAGCCGCCAACTCGGTCGGCGGTTATGTTGCCAAGGCCTGCCCGCAGGAGGGTGGGCGTGATGCGTCGCGCATGTTCGAAGAACCGCGCAAGGCCTACGTGCTATTCGGTTGCGAACCGTCGCTCGACGTCGCCAACCCGGCGCAGGCGCTGCGCGCTCTGAACGCAGCCGAGATGGTTGTCCAGTTCAGCGCCTTCAAGGATGCCGACGCCCTAGGCTACGCCGATGTGCTGTTGCCGCTATCACCGTATACGGAAACTTCGGGGACTTTCGTCAACACTGAAGGTCGCGCCCAATCCTTCGTCGGTGTGGTGCGTCCAGCCGGCGACTCACGGCCGGGTTGGAAGTTGCTGCGCGTGCTGGGCAATCTGCTCAACGTCGAACGTTGCGATTACCAGAGCAGCGAAGAGATCCGTAATGAGATCCTCGTTGACGGAAGCGCGCTGCCGGCAGGTTCTTTGGCCGGCACGATCGCCCCGACGGCAAGCGCTGCGACTGCGCTGCAAGGCACGGGCCTGCAACGGATCGCCGACGTGCCGATTTATTTTGCCGATGGTCTGGCCCGCCGCGCCCCGGCATTGCAAAAAACCCGTGACGCCCAGGCGCCAGCGGCCCGCATGAACGCGGTTACCCTGGCCGGCGTTGGCGCCGCAGACGGTCGTTCGGTGCGCGTCAAGGGGAGCGAGGGTTCGGCAGTTCTCAATGCGGTACTCGACAACACGGTGCCCGACGGTTGCGTGCGCATCGCCGCCGCGCATCCGTCGACGGCGAGTATCGGTGCTTTGAATGACATGATCGTTGTGGAGTGTGTCTGATGGATGCCCTGATTCAAGCTGGTCAAAACCTCTTCGGGGCAGGCTGGCCGGTTGTCTGGTCGCTGATCAAGATCGTCGCCATCGTCGCGCCGCTGCTGGGTGGCGTTGCCTATCTGACTTACTTCGAACGTAAAGTCATCGGTTACATGCAGGTGCGCATCGGCCCGAACCGGGTGGGCCCGTTCGGTTTGCTGCAACCGATCGCCGATGGTCTGAAGCTGCTCCTGAAGGAAAGCATTATTCCAACCGTGGCCAGTAAAGGCCTGTTCCTACTGGCACCGGTACTGTCAATTGCCCCCGCACTGGTCGCCTGGGCGGTGATTCCGTTCGCCGATGGTCTGGTGCTCGCCGATATCGATGCAGGTCTGCTCTTTGTCCTGGCGCTGTCGTCGGTCGGGGTCTATGGTGTGATTCTGGCCGGCTGGTCGTCGAACTCCAAGTACGCTTTCCTCGGCGCCATGCGTTGCGCGGCGCAGATGGTGTCGTATGAAATCGCCATGGGCTTTGCCCTAGTCTGTGTGCTGATGGTGTCGCAGAGCCTGAATCTGTCCGACATCGTCAACGGTCAGGCCAAGGGCTTGTTCGCTGATTATGGCGTCGGCATTCTGTCGTGGAACTGGTTGCCGCTGTTCCCGATGTTCCTGGTTTACTTTATCTCTGGTGTGGCTGAGACCAACCGCGCACCGTTTGACGTGGCTGAAGGCGAATCGGAAATCGTCGCCGGTTTCCACGTCGATTATTCGGGCATGGCTTTCGCGCTGTTCTTCCTGGCCGAGTACGCCAACATGATCCTGATCGCTTTCCTGACCTCGATCATGTTCCTGGGTGGCTGGCTGTCCCCGGTAGGCTTTTTGCCGGACGGCTTCGGCTGGCTGGCGCTCAAGGCTTGTTCGCTGTTGTTCTTCTTCCTGTGGTTCCGCGCGACGTTTCCGCGCTACCGCTATGACCAGATCATGCGTCTGGGCTGGAAGGTGTTCATCCCGCTGACAATCATCTGGCTGGTCGTCGTCGGCGTCTGGCTGATTTCCCCGCTCAACATCTGGAACTGAGATCATGGGTGCCATTAGCGAATTCGTCACCAAGAGCAAACAGGTCGTCAACAGCCTGTTCCTGAAAGAGCTCTGCAAGGGTCTGAGCGTTACCGGTTGGTATTTCTTCCAGCCGAAGATCACCGTTCAGTATCCGGAGGAAAAGACGCCGCAAAGCCGTCGCTTCCGTGGTCTGCATGCGCTGCGCCGCTATCCGAACGGGGAAGAGCGCTGCATCGCCTGCAAACTCTGCGAAGCCATCTGCCCGGCCATGGCCATCACCATCGAATCGGATCAGCGTGACGACGGTAGCCGTCGTACCACGCGCTACGACATCGATCTGACCAAGTGCATTTTCTGTGGCTTCTGCGAAGAAGCCTGCCCGGTGGACGCCATCGTCGAAACCCGTGTATTTGAATACCACGGCGAGACGCGCGGTGATCTGTACTACACCAAGCCCATGCTGCTGGCCAACGGCGACCGCTATGAAGCGCAGATCGCCGCTGACCGTGCTGGCGATGCGAAATACCGCTAAGGATTGTAGATGGAATTCAAACTGATCCTCTTTTACGTGCTTTCCGCCATTCTGGTTGGTTCGAGTCTGGCCGTGATCACGGCGCGTAACCCGGTGGTCGCCGCCATGTTCCTGGTGCTGAGCTTCTTCACCGCCGGTGCTGTCTGGTTGCTGGCCCAGGCCGAGTTCCTGGCCATCGTGCTCATTCTGGTTTACGTCGGTGCCGTGATGGTGCTGTTCCTGTTCGTGGTGATGATGTTGGATATCAATTTCGACCGAATGCGACAGGGCTTCTGGAGTTACCTGCCGCTGGGTTCGCTGATCGGTATCCTGATGATTCTGGAAATGTCGATCGTGCTGGGCGGCCAGTACTTCCAGGTCTTTGATATGCCGCTGCCGCCGGAACTGGCTAATTCGTCGAATACCAAGGATCTGGGTGTGCTGCTCTATACCGAGTACACCTATCCGGATCAGATCGCCGCGACCATCTTGCTGGTCGCTATCATCGCCGCCGTCGTGCTGACCTACCGTGGTCGCAAGGACAGCAAGCGTCAGGTGATTGCCGATCAGGTCGCCGTCAAGGCCGCTGATCGCCTGCGCGTCATCAAGATGGACGCTGTGAAGCCCCAAATCAACACGCCTGCTCCCGCACCGGAATCCGGTGAGGGCGCTGCCCAGTAACCCAAGACCGAGTTAGATCCGGAGACTGCCTTGCTGACCCTCTCACATTTCCTCGTTCTGGCCGCTGTCCTGTTCGGCATCAGCGTGATCGGCCTCTTCCTGAACCGGAAGAATCTGATCGTTCTGCTGATGGCCATCGAACTGATGTTGCTGGCAGTGAACACCAATTTCATCGCCTTCTCGCATTTCCTCCAGGATCTGAACGGGCAGGTGTTTGTGTTCTTTATTCTGGCCGTGGCGGCTGCCGAGTCGGCAATCGGCCTGGCCATCCTGGTTGTACTGTTCCGTAATCTGTCCACGATTCACGTGGATGATCTCGACCGCATGAAGGGCTAAGCAGGAATCGTCGCATGGACATGAAAACCCTTTACCTCACCGTTCCTCTGGCCCCGCTGGTCGGTGCTGCACTCGCCGGCCTGTTCTGTCGCGTGGTTCCGCGCTGGTTCGCGGCCGGCGTCACGATTCTCGGCGTGGCCATTTCGCTCGCCGCCTCCTTGCTGGTGTTGCAGGACGTACTGGCCGGCCACACCTTCAACGGTAACCTTTACACCTGGGCGACCAGCGGCGACTTCACCTTCCATGTCGGCTTCCAGATCGATACTTTGTCGGCGATGATGATGTGCGTGGTGACCTCGGTGTCACTGCTGGTCCATATCTACACCATCGGCTACATGGCCGAAGATGACGGTTTCCGCCGTTTCTTCTCGTACATCAGCCTGTTCACCTTCGCGATG
>CAZSAE010000024.1:0-14850 GCA_964604765.1 uncultured Dechloromonas sp.
GAAAGCCCGGCCTTGACCAAACTGTGCACCATGCGTGCGCAGTTGGTGTCGATCTGGGAAAAAACCAACGCGTCACGTGAGCAGCTGGTGCATCATCTGCAAGAATGGTGCAAACAGGCGGAGGCTTCGGGTGTTCGCGCCCTGGAGGAGCTCGCGGTTCGCGTGCGCCGCTACGTGATCTGACGCAGTCGCAACACCAATAAAAACCGCCGGCCAGTGAGAACTGAGTCGGCGTTTTTTTATGCCTTGATTGACTTTATGCCTTACTGACCGATGCATGTGAGAGGCACAAAAGACAAAGCCCACCGCGCAGGGTGGGCTTTGTGGCGTTTGGGACGCTTACTACGACTTACTTCAGCTTGGTTTCCTTGTACGGCACGTGCTTGCGTGCTTTCGGGTCGTACTTGGTGATTTCCAGCTTTTCAGGCGTGGTGCGCTTGTTCTTGGTGGTGGTGTAGAAGTGACCGGTACCGGCGCTCGACTCGAGCTTGATTTTTTCACGTCCGCCTTTGGCCATGATGTTCTCCTAGAATTCGGTGAGGGGCTTAGACTTCGCCGCGGGCGCGCAGGTCAGCGAGAACGGTCTCGATGCCCTTCTTGTCGATGAGGCGCAGGCCGGCGGTAGAAACGCGCAGGCGCACAAAGCGGTTTTCGCTCTCAACCCAGAAACGGCGGTACTGCAGATTCGGCAGGAAGCGACGCTTCGTTTTGTTGTTGGCGTGAGAAACGTTGTTTCCCACCATTGGGCCCTTGCCCGTGACTTGGCAAACGCGTGCCATGGTTGACTCCTGTTATCCCAAACGGAAAGCCGATGATTATAAAGCCGAAACCGAAGAAAAATCAAGTCCTATGGTGACCTATCTGTTTTTGGCGCTGTCTTTGGCATACCCGCCGCCAAGACGCCGGCCGTTAGGCCAGTTTGCCGCGCTCGCTGAACGAATAGGGCTCGGTAAGGCCGGCCACGATGAAATGATCCAGAACCCGGACATCGACCAGCCCGAGCGCCTCTTGCAACAGGCGGGTCAGATGTTCGTCGGCGCCCGAGGGGTCGGCAATGCCGCTGGGATGGTTATGCGCGAAAATTACTGCTGCGGCATTGTGGTGCAGGGCTCGGCGAACGACCTCACGCGGATAGACGCTGGTCTGGGTCAGGGTGCCGCGGAACAGCTCTTCGCTGGTGATCAGTCGGTTGCGGGCGTCCAGCCAGATCGCATGGAACACCTCATATTCCCGGTTGGCCAGACTCAGGGTGAGATAACGGCGAACGTTATCGACCGAGGACAGAGAAACGCCTTGTGCCATTTCTTCACGGAGCGTTCGGCGCGCCAGCTCCAGAACGGCGATGAGTTGCGCGGTTTTGGCCGGCCCCAGCCCCAGTTTGTCCTTGAGTGCCGCCGGCGCGGCGGAGAGCAGGCCGTAGAGACCGCCGAATTCCTGGATCAGGCTGTGTGCCAGCGCAATGGCATCCAGGCCGGGCAAACCGGTACGCAACAGGATGGCGATCAGTTCGGCGTCGGAGAGGATTTCGGGGCCGCGAGCAAGGAGCTTTTCGCGTGGTCGTTCACTGCTGGGACGCTCGGTTAACGGCATGGAAGTCTCCGACGAGAGGGCGGCTGTGGTTTGGGCGACCGTCGCGACCGCCCGTAGCTGCCATAAATATGGATAGAATAGCCCAAAGCAAGCGCCCGATTGGACGCCATTTGATAAAAAGGTTTTCTATGTCTGCCTGCGTGTCGTCTTCCTCGGAGTTGTCCGCTAGAAAAATCCTGCTCGGGGTGACCGGCGGGATTGCCGCGTATAAATGTGCCGAACTCGTGCGCCTGCTCAAAAAGGCAGGGGCGGATGTGGTCGTGGGCATGACAGATGCCGCCAGCCGGTTTGTGACGCCGCTGACCTTTCAGGCCTTGTCGGGCCATCCGGTCGCCGTGGACGCCTGGAACCCGGATCAAGGGGACGGTATGCACCATATCGCCCTGACACGAACCGCGGATTTGATGTTGGTTGCGCCGGCCTCGGCTGATTTCATCGCCAAGATCGCGCAGGGTCGCGCCGATGACTTGCTGTCGACGCTGGTGTTGGCAAGGGATTGTCCGCTGGCCGTGGCGCCGGCCATGAACCGTCAGATGTGGACGAACCCGGCGACACAACGCAATGTGGCGCAACTACGGGTCGATGGTATCGATGTTTGGGGCCCAGCGATCGGCGAGCAGGCCTGTGGCGAAACCGGCGAAGGACGCATGCTGGAGCCGGCGGAATTGCTGGAACAGGTGATCGCCGCTGTGACGCCCAAATTGCTGGCGGGGCAACGAATTGTCATGACGGTCGGTCCGACCTTCGAGCCGCTTGACCCAGTGCGCGGCATCACCAACCGCTCTTCAGGCCAGATGGGCTACGCCATGGCACGTGCTTTCGCACAGGCCGGCGCTGAGGTGGTGCTGGTCAGTGGTCCGGTGAGTTTTGAGTCACCGCTCGGCGTGCGTCGGATTGATGTGCTGACAGCAGAACAAATGCGCCAAGCCGTGATGGCAGAAATTGCGACGGCGACGGTGTTCGTCGGTGTGGCCGCCGTGGCCGATTATCGGCCGGTTGAGGTTGCCGAGCATAAGCTTAAGAAAACCGAGTCGGAGGCTGCACAGCGTGGGCGGACGATTGAGCTGACCACGAATCCTGACATCCTGGCCGAGGTGGCGTCATTGCCGGCAGCGCCCTACTGTGTTGGTTTTGCAGCCGAAAGCCAAAATCTTGATGAATACGCCGAAGCCAAACGTTTACGCAAACGTTTGCCGCTGATAATTGGCAACCTGGTCACCGATGGTTTGGGGACGGTTGAAAATCGTGTGACGCTTTATGATGATGTTGGTCGTCATCCGTTGCCGATATTGCATAAGGTCGATCTGGCAAAACGCCTGGTCGAGGAATTGGCCCAGCGACTCAACGTGGCTGCTTGATCCCTGAATAGATCCCTGAAGGAAATTTTATGCATCGTATCGATGTTCGTATTCTTGACGCACGTCTGCATGACACACCGCCGGTTTACGGCACGCCGGGCGCCGCCGGTTTGGACTTGCGCGCCTGTATCGATGCGCCGCTGACACTGGCGCCGGGCGAGACGTTGTTGGTGCCGTCGGGCATTGCCATTCATCTGGCCGACCCTAGTCTCGCCGCGATGATTTTGCCGCGCTCGGGTCTGGGACACAAACACGGCATTGTGTTGGGTAATCTGGTGGGGTTGATCGATTCGGATTATCAGGGTGAGATCAAGGTATCGTTATGGAACCGCAGCGAGACCCCATTTGAGATTAACCCCTTGGAGCGGATTGCACAGTTGGTGGTCTTTCCCGTGTTGCAAGTGTCGATGAACATCGTCGAAGCCTTCGCTGAAAGCAGCCGTGCCGAAGGTGGCTTCGGCAGTACCGGCAAGGGGTGAGCCAGATGAAGATGGCCCTTGTGAAGACACCGGGACGGCAGGCTACGATGATTTTCATCGTGGTCATGGCGGCTTATACGCTCTCGTTTTTTCAACGTTTCGCACCGGCGTCGATCGCTCAGGATCTGGCATTGGCTTTCGATACGACGGCGGCGTCGCTGGGCGTATTGGCGGCAACCTATTTTTATGTCTACACGCTGATGCAGGTGCCGACAGGCGTGCTGGTCGATACGCTGGGGCCGCGTCGTATTTTGCTGATCGGTGGGGTGGTTTCCTTCATCGGCAGTTTGTGGTTTGGCTTGGCGCCCGATCTTTCGCAAGCGTTGATCGGCCGGACGCTGGTCGGGTTGGGGGTGTCGGTTACCTTCATCGCCATGCTCAAGATCATCGCGCTGAGTTTTGAAGAACACCGCTTTGCCTCGCTGACGGGCTTGGGCGTTTTTGTCGGCAACATCGGTTCGGTCTTGGCCGGTGTGCCGCTGGCGTTCGCCGCATCAGAAATCGGTTGGCGCTCGGTGTTTGTGGCCGTTGCCGTGGCCTCACTGGTATTTGGTACGCTGGCCTGGTGGATGATGCGCCACAGCTCGGCGATGGCCGGTAACAAAGTGGATCGCACCGTGATCATCGGTGGCCTGTGGTCGGTGTTGCGCAACCGGCAGAGTTGGGCGCCGGCGCTGACCAATCTGGGGATCAGTGGCAGCTATTTTACGTTTGCCGGGTTGTGGGCGATGCCCTATTTGACGCAGGTCCATGGCTATAGCCGGAATATTGCAGCGACGCACTTGTCGTTGATGTATGCCGGGTTCGCCGTCGGTTGTTTGGCGCTGGGGATGATTTCCGACCGGGTTCGCCGCCGGAAGTCGATCCTGCTCGCCGCCGCCGCTGTTTACTGCGGCGTCTGGTGTGTCTGGTGGTGGGGCGGCACGCTCGACACCACCACGACGATGGGGTTGTGTTTCCTGATGGGCTTTAGCACGGCCGGTTTTAGTCTGACTTGGGCCTGTGCCAAGGAGGTGAACCCGCCACAATTGGCCGGCATGTCAACCTCCATCGCCAACGTGGGCGGGTTTTTTGGCGCGGCGGTTATGCAGCCGCTGGTGGGCTGGCTGATGGACCAAGTCTGGGCCGGTACGTTGGCCAATGGTGTGCGGGTTTACAGCCTGGGCGATTTTCGTTTTGGCTTCTCCATCGTCATCGGCATGGCGTTCTTCGGGCTGGTCGCAGGTTTCTTTATTCGCGAAACGCGCTGCAAGAATCTGTGGGTGGAAGCGCAAAAACTGGGCTGAAAAACGCGGCTGGATCTCCTAGCCGAAAACCGATGCGTCAGCCTGCGAAGACGCAGGTTTTGAGGGCGAGTACGGCGTTGATATGCGCTTGCAGCGGCAGATCAATCGGCAGTCGTGCCTTCGGATCGTCGTTGAGCCGGTTGGTGTGTTGCAGACACCGGTATTCACGATAGGCGGTTTGCACGGCGGTGGCCAGGTCCTCGGGAATCAGACCGTGCTGCGCCGCTTTGCCCAGTAGGGCGATGTTGCCAAGGTTGTCGGTCAGATCCGGGTAGACATGGGCATGCGCGAGTACGAGAAATTGCACGATGAACTCGACGTCGATAATGCCGCCGGGATCCTGCTTGATGTCGAACAGGCCGGGGTTGACCGACCCATGCGCGTCGAACATCTTCTGGCGCATGGCCAGTACCTCGCTGCGCAAATTATTGATGTCGCGCGGTGCGCAGAGTATTGTTTTGCGCACCGCTTCGAAGCGGGCACCCAGTTCCGGGTCGCCCGCCACAAAGCGGGCGCGGGTTAGCGCTTGGTGCTCCCACATCCAGGCCGACTTTTCTTCATATTCGCGAAACCCTGCCAGACTGATCGCCAACAAACCGGATTCGCCGTTTGGACGCAGGCGCGTATCGATTTCATAGACGATACCGGAAGGGGTCTGGGATGAAAGCCAGGTGTTCAGGCGCTGTCCCAGCCGCATGTAGGTTTGTGCGGCGTCCTGATCGGGGTCGTCGTAGAGATAGACGACGTCGAGATCCGAACCGTAGCCTAATTCCTTGCCACCGAGCTTGCCATAACCGATCACGGCAAAATGTGGGGTGTCGGTGTGGCGTTTGCTCAGTTTGTTCCAGACCAGCTTGATCGTGCGATCCAGAATGATGTCAGCCAACTCCGACAGAAAGTCCGAAATGCGTTCCAGGGTGTGTAGCCCGGCTAGGTCTTGAACGAGCAAGCGGAATACCTGCGCGTGGTGCATTTCGCGCAAGACGTTCATTTCCGCTTCGGTGTCGTCATGAACTGCGTGCAGCGCGCGGTCCAGTTCTTGCCGATAGGCGGCGAAATCGGTCGCGGTATCCAGCAGTCGCTGATCGAGCAATTCGTCGAGCAACAGTGGGTGGCGCGTCAGAAACTGCGCAGCCCAACTTGATGCGCCGACTAGATCGGCGACGCGTTGCAGCGCCAGCGGATATTGTTGGAGTAGCGCCAGATAGGCGCCACGGCCGGAAATCGATTCCAGAAAATCAAGTCCGCGCAGCAGCGCCGCGTCCGGCGCTGATGTTTTGGTGGCGAGTTGGATCAGGCTGCAGGCGGCTGCGTCGAGTCGATCTTTATTGCTGCTTGGCAACTGCTGATAACGATTGGATAAGCGAAAGCGGCAGATACGCTCGAGCAGACGATCGCCCTCGCCATAGCCCATGGATTCGAGCAGGCTACCCGATTCGCCATCAAGGCAACTGTTATGCCAGAGCGCCTGAATCGGTGCGGCATCTTCATGCTCATTGGGATCGGAAAAGACGGATTGGAAATACTGGCTGACGATGTCGCGATGCGTGTTCAGCGCCTGGTACAGATCGTCCCAGTGCCTAAAACCCATGCTTTCCGCAAGCAATGCCCGGTCATCCGTTGAATCGGGCAGCATATGCGTTTGCGCATCGTCCAGAAATTGCAGGCGGTGCTCGAGGCGGCGCAGAAACACATACGCCTCGGTCAGCGCGACGGCATCGCTGAGCGTTAACTGACCGATCTGAGTCAGTCGATCGAGCACGAGGAGGGTTGGACGAATCTGCAGGCTGCTGTCGCGCCCGCCGCGAATGAGCTGGAAAACCTGCGCTACGAACTCGATTTCACGAATGCCGCCAGGACCTAGCTTGATATGCTCGGAACGATCTTTGCGCGTCACCTCCTGACGGATCTGCGCATGCAGCGAACGCATGGCGTTAATGGCGCCGAAGTCCAGATATTTACGGAAAACGAACGGGCGTGCAGCGCTGGTGGTCATGCTCGGCGAGCAATCCGGATCGGCCTCGTTCATCACACGTGCCTTGATCCAGGCATAACGCTCCCATTCTCGACCTTGTGCGATGAAATAGTTTTCCAGCATGTCGGTCGAACACACGAGCGGGCCAGAGTCGCCATTCGGCCGCAGCCGCATATCCACCCGAAATACCTGGCCATCGGCGGTGGTGTCGTTCAGGCTGGCGATTAGTTTCTTGCCCAGTCGTGTGAAGAAGTCATAGTTATCGATACAGCCGCCACCATCGGCGCGGCCGGAGGTTTCGCCTTCTTCCGGGTAGACGAAGATGTAATCGACATCCGATGACACGTTGAGCTCACGGCCGCCCAGCTTGCCCATGCCGATGACGGCCAGATGCATCGGTGCGTTGCGGCTTGGGCTCATCGGCTGCCCGTAGCGCCGTGCCAGATCCTGGTGCAGTGCCGACAGCGCAAAGAGCGTTGTGACATCGGCTAGCGTAGTCATGGTTTCAACGATTTCGGCCAGGGATGCGCCGTCCGCGAGATCGCGCAGGGCCAGGTGCGCCATGACGCGCTGGCGTAGTTGTCGCAAGGATCGGCGGAGGGCCTCTTCGTCGAGTACCGCGTCATCCGGAGGTGAGGATTGCCGCAAGAAAGCGTGCATGTCCTCGGCGCTGACTGCGCGTTGATCGTGCGCTGCGAGCCAATCGGCAATGTCGGGGCGAGCGGCCACCAATTGATTGACATAGCGGCTATGGCGGCACGTGTAGGACAATCGCACATCAAAAGACGCCTGGGCGACCGGCGTGTCGTGGGTTTTGGCCGCGGCGGCGATGGGCGATAGCGGGAAAAGTGCGTTCATAAGCTTCATTGTCCTGTAACAGGCGCTTTTGCTCACGGGCGGTCCGTGACGCGCAGATCAGCTAAAATTGTGTCACTAAGCGTTCGCCCGGTCCAATCGGGCGTCTTTTCGGGCTGTACCAGCAGCCATCGATTTCTGCTCCCGGATCCCCCTTGCGTCGATTGATCTCGCTGTCTTCCGAACTGTTTAAGGTGCCTCTTGAGGGGCTTCGGATGCTTTGCGCCAATCGCCGATTCCGTCTGGCAGCGATGATTGCTGCGGGGTTGTTGCTCTCGGCGTGCCTGATCATCGCCAGCGCACTGCAATTCTGGTTGTTTCCGCGCATCAATGACTATCGCGATGAGTTGGCTCTGCGCGCGGGCAATGCCCTAGGCGTTGCCATCGAGGTGGGCCATTTGCACGGCGAGTGGTCGTATCTGCATCCGCGATTTGTGTTGGACGATGTCGTCGTTTTTGATGCGGCACGTCGCCCGGCCGTCCAGCTGAGCCGTATCGGCGCGACCTTGTCTTGGTGGCGACTGCTGACCGGTGGCCTGGAGTTTCGCAATCTGTCGGTGGATGCGCCCACCCTAGATTTCCGTCGTGACCGACAGGGGCATCTGTTTTTAGCGGATTTGCCGCTGGATGGGGGCGGTGATTTTCGGGTGGATTCCTTGCTTGAGCAGGGAGAAATGGAGTTGCGCAGTGCACGACTGACTTGGGCGGACGCCCAGCGCGGCGCACCGCTCTTGGTGATGCGCGATGTCGATTTCAGGCTGCGTAGTAATGGGGCTCGACATCGGCTCGATTTGAGCTTTACGCCGCCAGAGACCTTGAGCGCACCCTTCAAAGGACGGATCGAGTGGATCGGGCGTAGTTTTTCCGAATGGCAACAGTGGAAAACCCAGGTCGATCTGAAAACCAATTTCATTGACCTGGCAGGATGGCGCACCTGGGTGGATTATCCGGTCAAGGTGAGCCAGGGGCGTGGCAAGCTGGACCTCCAGTTGCAAACCACCGGCTTGGATCTGACTCAGGCCGAAGGTGCCTTGGCCTTAACCGATTTGAAAGTCCGTCTGGCGCCAGATCTGGACGAGCTCGTCTTGCAGCAGGCGCACTCCCAGATCGTTTTTCAGAAACGTGATGATGCGGCGCTGACGCAACTCCAGCTCAAGGCGTTTGCCTTTACGGACGCCCAAGGCAAGAGCGAGCCTGAGAGTGATCTGTTTATTGAGCGGCAACGCTTTGGCGCCAAGCCAGGCGAAGATGATCGGCTGCAGTTTCGTGCCTCTCGTCTGGATTTGTCGCGGTTGCGCGGATTGGCGATGCATCTGCCGATTCCCGATGACGTTCGTAAAACCTTAAACCAAACCCAGCCGAGCGGCGTTCTGGAACGGTTGAAGATCGGCGCACGTTTCAACAATGACACGTTGACCACTTACGATGCACAAGGCGCTTTCAAGGGCTTGTCGGTGCGTTCGCCAGACGGCCACCGATTCGTACGCAATTTATCCGGCAAAGTTGAGATGAGCCAGAGCAAGGGCTTGCTCACGCTCGATAGTCGTGAGGCCGTGCTCGCAGCGCCGGGGATTTTGCCGATCAACGAGGTGTCGCTCGCTCAGCTTTCGGGCAAAGTGAGCTGGCAGAACGATGCGAGCACACTGGGCGTCAAGATCAAGTCGCTACAACTGCGTAACGACGATCTGCAGGCCGCTGTTAACGGCACGTGGTCAGGAGCGCTCGCCGCCGAGGCAACCGATCACGAGCGGGCGGGTGTCATCGACATGAAGATCGTGTTTGACTACGCCAAAACCGAAAGCGGTTGGAAATATGTGCCCTTGAGCGCGTCGCCGGATATTTCGACGTGGATCAGGGGCGCGATTTCTGAGGGGGCGATTTCGGACTTCCGCATAGAGATGGCGGGACCCGTCTGGGATATGCCGTACGGTTCCCCCGTCCCCGGTAGCCCGCCGGGTAGCAGTGAGGCGACCGGGGTCGAGGGTAAGTTCTACCTTGGCTTCAAGACCAGCGATGTCACTGTGAAATATGCAGAGGGCTATCCGGCATTGAAGAAGCTGGATGCGACCTTCGCCATGAATCAGAACCAGATCAGCATCGTCGCCAATGAAGGCTGGATCGATGACATGCGTTTCTCATCGATCAAGGCCGAGATGACGGATGTCAGCGCGTTCGAAAACCATCTGGTCATTAGTGGACAGGCGCAAGGGCCGACAGAGAGCGCCGTCAAGTTTCTCAAGGACACGCCGCTCGCGACGCATATTCATCACTTTGCCGACAGTCTGAGTGCTCAAGGCAAAGGCAAACTGGATCTGACCGTCGACCTGAATCTCGCACAAGCCTCGGATATCAAAATTAAGGGGCGTTACACGTTCACGGAGAACCAGGTCACGTTGGCGCCCAACACGCCGCCGGTGACCGCGCTCAATGGGTCGATTCGGTTCAGTGAATCCACGATGGATAGCACCGATCTTCAGGGGCAATGGTCGGGTGAGCCTTTGGCGGTTCGAATCGCAACGGACGACCAGGGTACGACGATCAATGTCTCGGGCCGCGCCAGCGTATCTGAACTCAGACAGCACTATGACCTACCGGTATTGGAGCAACTCTCTGGTAAAACACCCTGGCAGGCACGGTTGGGGATACGCAGTGGCCAGGTAGATCTGTCCCTGACCTCCGATCTGAAGGGCATCACCTCGTCGATGGCAGATCCCTTTAACAAGAGTGCGGGCGCTTCGATGCCGCTCAACGTAAGCCGGCAAAGTATTGCCGCCAGCGGCCGCCGACCGGGCGCAGGAATTGACCAGATTTGGCGGATTTCGTTAGGGAATGCCCTGGCTGGCAACCTGGGATTGAATAACAAAGGACAGATTCTGCGTGGACGCGTGGTGCTGGGTTCGGGGCAGATACCGGTACTGAACGATCAACCCGGAATCCAGCTGGAGGCGTTACGCCCCTTCAATCTGGATTACTGGGTGAAAGCGCTGGCCCTTGGTTCGGGCGGCGCCGCCAGCTCGACGAAGCCGGCTGCGACCGCGACGGTGCCCACGACCTGGACCTTGAAGGCGCCGGTGGTCACGGCCTTCGGCCGACGCTTCCAGGATTTCCGGGCAACGGTACAAAACGCCGCTGATCGCACCACGCTACAAATGACCAGCAAGGAGCTGCAGGGCGATTTGGATTGGTATCCGCCAAATAAGGCTGAAAAAGCCAGCAAAAGTGGCCGAAGTGGCGCTAGCAACGGTGGGGAACGCGGCTTGCTGCAAGGACGCTTAAGCCGTCTGGATTTGACGGCGGCCACCGATGCGCAATCTACTTCTCGCAAGGATAGTCGTGATGAGATCGAAAGCCTCCCGGATCTGGACTTTCGTGTTGATGAACTCTATTGGCAGGGTAAACCTTGGGGGCGCTTGACCTTCCGCGCGCGCAATCAGCAGTCGGAGTCTGGTCAGTCCTGGCGCATTGATCCGTTTCAATTGGATGGGCCGGATTTGAAATTCAGCGGCCGCATGAACTGGGTGAGTCGGACGAGCGGCGCGGCACGTAAAAACAATCAGGAAAACATGACCGCGCTTGATTTCAAGATGAACAGTCCTCAGGTTGGCAATCTACTGGCCAAACTCGGCTATCCAGGTACCGTCAAACGCGGTACCGCGCAACTGGATGGGCAGATCAGTTGGCCGGCCACGCCTTTTGGATTCGATCCGGGAGCCTTGTCAGGCAACTTCAAGATGTCGGCGAAGAATGGTCAGTTTGCCAAGATGGACCCGGGGGTGGGACGTCTGCTCGGACTGCTGTCGCTGCAATCGTTGCCACAGCGATTCTCGCTTGATTTCCGCGATATTTTTAGCGAAGGGCTGGCCTTTGAATCGATTGATGGACGTTTCGATGTGCGCGATGGTCTGATGAAAACCAACGATTTGGAAATGGCTGCGCCGGCGGCGCGCGTGCTAATGCGTGGCGAAACCAATCTGGGCAACCAGACCCAGGATGTTCGCGTCGTCGTCCAGCCGGCTCTGAGCAACAGCGTGGCGCTGGGTGTCACTGTGTTGAATCCGATTGTGGGCGCGGCCACCTTTGTGACGCAGAAAGTGTTGGGTGATCCGTTGAGCAAGCTGTTCTCGTATCAGTATCACATCACCGGCACCTGGTCTAACCCGCAAGTTGATAAGGAATCCGTTGTCGGCAATGCAGCTCAAGGCGGTAGTGGCGCGGAGCCACCGGCCGGTGCGTTGTCTGCCCCGGCCCCCAGTGCCTCCCCGACACCCAACACACCCGCGACAGGTAGTCGGCCGTGACCCAGCGTGTTGGCAACGTGCGGATCGCGGCGATACAGATGGTGTCGTCGACATGCGTTGATGAAAATGCCGCCGCGGTGCGTCGCCTGGTCGGGGGCGCGGTGGCGGATGGCGCACAATTGGTCGTCTTGCCAGAATTCTTTCCGATGATCGGCGCGACCGATGTCGCGCGTTTGGCGATCCGTGAAACTGCGGGCGACGGCCCGTTGCAGTCTATGCTGGCGGAGCTGGCCGCGACGCACGGTGTTTGGTTAGTGGGTGGTTCAATTCCTCTGTTGGGGTGCGATTCGGGACGGGCGTTAAATACGACGCTGGTGTTCGATCCGCAGGGGCGACAGGTCAGCCGCTACGACAAGATGCATCTCTTCAGCTTCAAAGCGGGCGCCGAGGCCTATGATGAGTCTTTGAGTATTGAACCGGGTGATGCTCCCGTCGCTTTTGATACGCCTTTTGCCCGCATTGGTTTGTCGATTTGTTACGACCTGCGTTTCCCGGAGTATTTCCGACAGCTCGGCGAAGTCGATATGCTGATTTTGCCAGCCGCGTTTACGGCGACCACGGGCGAGGCGCACTGGGAAGTATTGCTGCGGGCGCGTGCGATCGAGAACCAGTGTTATGTGATCGCCAGCGCGCAGGGCGGCCGACACGAAAGCGGGCGCAAAACCTGGGGGCACAGCATGATCGTTGATCCCTGGGGCGAAATTCTGAGCGTGCTGCCCTCCGGCGAAGGCTGGGTCTGCGCCGATTTTAACCGGCAACGTCTAGATACCATTCGCCATCGTCTGCCGGCATTGAAACACCGTAGAATTCGCTGATGGATACAATGACACATCAAACACACGACACCTTGCAGCTTGCCGAAGAGGCCTTGCTGGACGCCCATGAATTGACGGCGCCGCAGGTCGAGCAGGTTCTCGAGCATATTCTGGCCGGCCAGGTCGAGGATGCCGACATCTACTTCCAGAAAACGCGATCCGAAGGATGGAGTCTGGAAGAGGGCATCGTCAAAGCGGGTAGCTTCAGCATTGATCAGGGTGTGGGCGTGCGCGCCATCAACGGTGAGAAGACCGCGTTTGCCTACTCCGATGATGTGTCGTTGCCTTCGCTCAAGTCAGCCAGCAAGGCGGTCCGTGAAATCGGCGACGCCGGCACGCGTCAGGCGCAGCGGGGAACGGCGATCGACGTCTCGGTAGATCGTTATCTGCCGCTGGACCCGATTGCTTCGCTCCCGGCACCGGAAAAAGTGGCACTGCTTGAAAAACTCGAGCATCTGGCGCGGGCGATCGATCCGCGCGTCAAGCAGGTCATGGCCTCGCTGTCGGGCGAATACGATGTGGTGATGGTGCAACGCGCCGATGGGCAGCGCGTGGCGGATGTCCGACCGCTGGTCCGCCTCGGCATCACGGTCATCGTCGAACAGGACGGTCGGCGTGAGCAGGGCTATGCCGGTGGTGGTGGTCGAACCGATTACAGTTATTTCACCGATGAGGTGTTGCAGCGTTATGCGCGTGAGGCGGTGCACCAGGCAGTGGTCAATCTAGATGCCCGACCAGCACCGGCCGGACAGATGCCGGTGGTGCTGGGGTCGGGTTGGCCCGGTATTCTGTTGCACGAGGCGATCGGCCACGGGCTCGAAGGCGACTTTAATCGCAAGGGTAGTTCGGCCTTCGCCAATCGCATCGGCGAACGCGTCGCCGCTCCCGGCGTTACCGTGGTCGACGACGGTACCTTGACCGGTCGACGTGGTTCGCTGAACGTGGACGACGAGGGGACGCCCGCCCAACAGACCGTGCTGATTGAGGATGGCATTCTCATGGGTTACATCCAGGACACGCACAATGCCCGGCTCATGGGCGTGGCGCCAACCGGCAATGGTCGGCGTGAGTCCTACGCGCATCTGCCGCTGCCGCGCATGACCAACACTTACATGCTGGCGGGGCAGATGGATCCTAAGGAAATCCTGGCTTCCATCGACCGGGGGATTTATGCCGTCAATTTCGGTGGCGGCCAGGTCGATATCACCAACGGCAAATTCGTATTTTCGATGTCGGAAGCGTACTGGGTGGAGAATGGCCAGATCCAATATCCGATCAAGGGCGCGACGCTGATTGGCAACGGTCCGGATGCGCTGACGCGAATCAGCATGGTGGGCAATGACCTCGCGCTGGATTCCGGGGTCGGCACCTGCGGCAAGGAAGGGCAAAGCGTACCAGTCGGCGTCGGACAGCCGACGCTGAGAATCGACGGATTGACGGTGGGTGGCACCGGTGCGGCCTGACGGTTGTCGTTAACGCTTTTTACGCGAACGCTTGAGCTCGGGGTTGGTCAGCGATGGCCGCGAGGCCCGGCAAAACGCCAAGACGCTGACAAAATAGGTCGTCGCCAGAATGGTTTCTAGAACCGCGAGGGTTTGACTGAGTCCCGTGTCGCTCGTGGCCCGCACCAAACCTTCGCAGAGGTAGGCCAGGATGAGCAACGACGACCATTGGTAAGCGTAGCGCTTTCCCTTGAGCAATCCGGGCAATGGCAATAGAAGCGGCAGGGCCTTGAGCATGAGCCAGGAGCCGCCGGGGCGGATCGGTGCCAGCCAGCGTTCCCAGACCAGAGACAGAACAATCAGCGCGAGGCAGGACAGCACTGCAGCCCAACGCCAGCGGGCGAGGGTGCGCTGTGTGTTTGGTGGCGATGCTGCTTGGCTCATGCGCGCGCTGCCTGCAAGGCCAGCGCCGTTTCGGCAAGACGCTTGCCCAGCGCCTTGGCCAGAGCAACCTCGTCCTGCGACAGCGTGGCATCGCCATTGATGCCTGACACATGGCTTGCGCCGTAAGGCGTGCCACCTGTTTGCGTGCCTGACAGTTCCGGGTGGCTGAAAGGTAGACCCATCAGCAGCATGCCGTGATGAAACAGCGGCAGCATCATGCTGAGCAGCGTCGATTCATTGCCACCGTGCATGCTGCCGGACGACGTAAAGACAGTGGCGGGTTTGCCGATCAGTTCACCGGATAGCCA
>CAZSAE010000024.1:14950-18244 GCA_964604765.1 uncultured Dechloromonas sp.
TGCCGGACGACGTAAAGACAGTGGCGGGTTTGCCGATCAGTTCACCGGATAGCCAGGTAGCGATCGTCGTGTCCCAGAAATATTTCATCGACGCCGCCATGTTGCCAAACCGTGTCGGGCTGCCCAGTGCCAGCCCCGCACAGTCACTCAGATCTTGCAAAGTGACGTAGGGAGCGCCTTGCGTCGGCACATCGGATTCCGTGGCTTCACAAACGGTGCTGACGCGCGGCACAGTCCGTAGCACGGCTTCGGCGCCGGCAACGCTATCGATGCCGCGAGCAATGGCATGGGCGAGCGCTTCGACCGAACCTTTTTGGCTGTAGTAAAGGACAAGAATTTTATGCATGTCGTATGATACCTGCCTAGTGGCAAGGTACGATCTCCGTGGCGGCTGCTGTTCCGAAGATTTTTGATGGATGCCATGCCCTTGCACTCATTGTCCTACCGACTAAGTTTGGCGCTGCGTTTGCTCCGGTTGAAGATCCAGCCGGTGTCGGCACTGTTGATGCGTATCCGGGCGGACGATCTGGATGTCGTCGCGGCGTGGCTCGCCTACACCACGTTGTTGTCACTGGTGCCGTTGGTGGCCTTGGTGTTGGTGATCGCGACCTATATCCCGGGCTTTGCCGAAGTGCACGCGGCCTTTGATCAGCTGTTGGTGAAATATCTACTGCCGGAAAAGGCCGGCACGCTGATCGCCAATTACACGCTGACCTTTTCCACCAATGCCACGCGCTTCACGGTCGCCGGTATTGGTTTTCTGCTGGTCGTGGTGTGGGCCATGTTCTGGGCGATCGAGCAGGCGTTCAATCGTATCTGGCGCCTGACCCCGGATCGGCGGTTTATTCATCGGTTGGCACACTATTTGTTGCTCTTACTGATCGTGCCCGTCGTGCTCGGTATGGGCTTTGCCGGCGTGATGTGGGCACTCTCGCTGTCATTGGGTTTTTTCACGGAATTCCAGTCCATACGGAAATTCGCCTCGGCGACCGTGGCTATGGCAACGCTTATTGCATTCATGGCCTGGTTGAATTACGTGCTACCGAATTGCCGCGTCCGGATTCGCCATGCCTTGCTCGGCGGGACCTTCGCGGCGCTCGGGATCGCGCTTTTGCAGTGGGGCTTCGGCGTCTATCTGCAGAAGTTTTCAACGTACACGGCCATCTATGGCCCGTTTTCGGTACTGCCGGTTTTCCTGCTTTGGCTTTACCTCTGCTGGCTGATGGTGATGCTGGGCTGTGTGGTGACCGCCGAGTCGTCGGGTGCCTCCGGTCGGCGCTGCGGTTAGTCTCGGGCTTCTGATCGCCGGATTTTGATAGCGGTGGGCCTCCTCTGTCATAATGCGCTCCGTTAAACCTGTTTGCTTCGGAGCCTTGTATGACGACCCCTACGACCGATCTGCGTTCCCAGATTCACGTGCCGCGCGAAGAGCGCCTGATTGTTGCGCTGGACGTGGCGGATCCGGCCGAGGCGCGGGCCCTGGTCGAAAAACTGGGTGATAGCGTTCGTTTTTACAAGGTCGGCATGGAGCTGTTCATGGCCGGCGGCTATTTCGAGCTCATTGACTGGCTCGGCGCTCAGGGCAAGAAGGTTTTCGTCGATCTGAAATTCTTTGATGTCCCCGAAACCGTACGCTCGGCGATCCGCGCCTTGGCCAAGCGTAACGTGGCGTTCGCCACGATTCATGGCAATCAGGCCATTATGGAAGCGGCAGGCAAGGAAAAGGGCAGCCTCAAGGTCCTGGCTGTAACCGCATTGACCAGTCTGGATCGGGGTGATCTGGATGATCTGGGATTCAATTGTGATGTGGCGCAGTTGGTCCTGTCGCGCGCTCGTCGCGCCCTCGAAGCCGGTTGCGACGGCATCATCTCGTCGGGCTTGGAAGCGCCCGTGATCCGCAAGGAACTGGGACCACGCATCATGGTGGTGACGCCGGGGATTCGCCCGGTGGAAAACCGCGTTGAAGATGACCAGAAACGCACCGTTGATGTGGCCCAGGCCTTCCGTAATGGCGCTGACTATATTGTGATGGGGCGCCCGATTCGTGGTGCCGCCGACCCGAAGGCGGCAGCAGAGGCCGTGCAGGCCAGTATCGCTAAGGTTTTTGCCGCCTGAATTAGGTAACTGCTCGAAAGTATTGGCGTTTCCGCGGTCCCTGCTGTATAATCTGCGGTTTTTCTCTGTCCGGAACTGTCCGTATGGTCGTTATTCGTCTTTCTCGTGGTGGCGCAAAGAAGCGCCCGTTCTACACCGTTGTCGTTGCCGATTCGCGCACCCGTCGTGACGGTCGCTTTGTCGAGCGCCTGGGTTTCTACAACCCGGTCGCCTCGGGCTCGGCCGAAACGCTGCGCCTGGACATGGAGCGTCTGGCATACTGGAAGAGCGTTGGCGCTCAAGTATCGCCGCGCGTCGCCCTGCTGGCCAAGGGTTACGCGGCCAAGATTGCAGCCTAAGTCGGTAAGGATTGACGACGCAGCGCCGTCGCGTTGCGTCGTTCTCGGCCGCATCGGTGCGGCCTACGGTATCAAGGGCTGGTTTCATCTGCATCCCTTTGCCGATGATCCCGAGCGTTGGCTGGAATTGCCGACGTGGTGGATTTCACCCATAGAACCTGATTCAGAAGGCTCGGCGCCTTGGCGCGCCATCAAGCCGGCAGAGATGCGTGCGCATGGTGACGGCGTCGTCGCACGGCTTGCTGAAACAACGGATCGCACAGCGGCAGAATCCCTGCGCGGCTTCTGGGTCGGCGCCCCCCGTGACTTGCTGCCAGAACCCGAGTCCGATGCCTATTACTGGGCGGATTTGGTGGGTCTGCCTGTCATCAATACAAAGAACGAACCTCTGGGCCAGGTCGATCGCCTGATCGAAACGGGCGCCAATGCCGTCTTAATCGTCAAAGACGGCGCCGCGCCGAAGGTGCAGGAACGATTGATTCCGTTTGTGGACGATATTGTTAAAGAAATCGTGACTCCCAAGGCGGATGGGTCCGGCCCCGGCCAAGGCCCAGGTCGTATCGTCGTCGATTGGGGTGTGAACTGGTAAGGTCCCTGGGCTGATCGTGAAATTCGCGGCAGTGACCCTTTTTCCGGAAATGTTCGAAGCCATTACCCGCTTCGGTATCTCGCGGCGCGCCTTTGAAAAAGGCATTGTCGCTTTGCATACGATCAACCCGCGTGATTTCGCGACCAATGCCTACAAAACCATCGATGATCGGCCGTTTGGTGGCGGCCCCGGCATGGTGATGATGCCAGAGCCTTTGGAGAAAGCCATTGATGCCGCCCGCCAATCGCTAGG
>CAZSAE010000025.1:0-17135 GCA_964604765.1 uncultured Dechloromonas sp.
TCCCTTCGCCCGCTCCACATCTAATTTACCCCTTCATGAAACTGACCGTTAACGGTAAAGCGCACGAGTGCCCGCCCGAGACGACAGTCAGCGCGTTGCTTGAACAATTGACGCTGGCCGGTCGGCGTGTGGCTGTTGAACGTAACGGTGATATCGTGCCGCGAAGCCAGCATGCCGAAACGGTGTTGGCCGAAGGGGATCAGATCGAGATTGTCGTCGCCGTCGGCGGAGGTTAAGCGTGCAAGCCCTGGATTCCATGAATGCCGTCAAGATCGGTAGCAAGACCTACCGTTCCCGTTTGCTGGTCGGCACCGGTAAATATAAGGACTTCGCCGAAACCGGACGCGCCATCGAGGCGTCGGGTGCCGAGATCGTCACGGTCGCGATTCGCCGTACCAATATCGGACAGGATGCGGGTGCCCCTAATCTGCTCGACGTCCTTCCGCCGGATCGTTACACGATTCTGCCCAACACCGCCGGTTGTTATACCGCTGACGATGCCGTGCGTACACTGCGTTTGGCCCGTGAGCTGCTGGATGGACATCCACTTTGCAAGCTGGAAGTGCTCGGCGATCAGACCAGCCTGTTCCCGAATATGCCGGAAACGCTGAAAGCTGCCGAGACCCTGGTCAAGGACGGCTTTGAGGTCATGGTGTACTGCTCGGACGATCCGATCCAAGCCAAGATGCTGGAAGACATTGGTTGCGTTGCCATCATGCCGCTGGCATCGTTGATCGGTTCGGGTATGGGGATTCTGAACCCGTGGAATCTGCGTCTGATTCTCGATCAGGCCAAAGTGCCAGTCATCGTCGATGCCGGCGTCGGTACAGCGTCGGATGCGACCATCGCCATGGAACTGGGTTGTTCCGGCGTGCTCATGAACACGGCGATCGCGCACGCACAGGATCCGGTGCTCATGGCGACGGCGATGAAACTGGCCGTGGAATCGGGCCGGGCCGCCTATCTGGCCGGCCGTATGCCGCGCAAGTTTTATAGTGCTGATCCGAGTTCGCCGACCACAGGCTTGATCGGCCGCAATTGACCGCCGGGCCAGGCATGAAACAGTGGTGCCTTGCTGCTCTGGCGTTCTCCTTGCTGGGTTGCGCCACACCGGCCATTCAAGATGGGCAGCGTTCTCATGCCTATGCCTTTGACCAGCCGTCGCTATTGGCGACGCAACGCGTGTTCGGGGTGGGCAATGCGGTGACCCTGTTGGGCGAAGCATGCGCCCATCATCCGGCGGCTCTGGCCAGTTACGAACAATGGCAATCCATGAATTTTGAGACGCTGCGCAGCATGACGACACAGCTGGCGCTGCATTACCGCATCCAGGCGCTGCCTGACGAGCAGCAAAAGCGCGTGGCCGAAGCCATGCATCTCAGAACGCGGCTGGCGCTGGCCGACGATGCGCTGGAAGAGGCCTGCACCAGCCTACCCGAAACGCTGGCGCTGCCCTGGATGAATCTTGCGCAGCGCTATCAGGCGACGCTCGCCGAAGTGCGCGATCCCGATTATCTGAAACCTAAAAAGCCAAAGAAAACCGATGACCGAGAAGAGCAAACCCGTTCTGAGTGATCTGCCCGAACATTTGCGGCGCATTCGCAGCTTTGTGCGTCGCGAGGGCCGGCTGACCGACGCTCAGTCATCGGCAATTGCCCAGGGTTGGCCGCGCTGGGGCGTGGATTTTGTCCCGGCGATGGTGGATTGGAACGCGATATTCGGCCGAGTTGCGCCGCGCTTTCTGGAGATCGGTTTCGGTATGGGAGGAGCGACGGCAGAGATCGCCCGCCATCACCCTGGTAACGATTATCTCGGCATCGAAGTGCATCGGCCGGGGGTGGGTAATCTGCTCAAACTGATCGAACAGGATCAGTTAAGTAATTTGCGTCTCATGTCGTACGATGCGGTGGATGTAGTGAATCAGATGATCGCGCCGGATTCGTTAGACGGCATCCTGATATTTTTCCCGGACCCCTGGCACAAGAAACGTCATCACAAACGTCGTCTGATTCAACCGGAATTCGTCAATCGACTGGTGTCGCGACTCAAACCGGGCGGTACGATTCATTGCGCGACCGACTGGGAAAATTACGCCGAGCAAATGCTGGAAGTACTGTCGGCCGAACCGGCGCTGGAGAACACGGCAGCGGATTATGCGCCCAGACCGGTCTATCGACCGCTCACCAAGTTTGAAAACCGCGGTCTCAAGCTGGGACATGGCGTCTGGGATCTGGTGTTTCGCAAGAAATAATGAGCGCCTGCTACAGAAACCGTTGCAGCAGGACGTTGAGAAAACGTCTACCTTGCAAAGTAGGCCTCAAGTGCTTTCCGGGGACGACCCATTCGAGAAAGCCGTCGCGAATCGCCGATTCAACCTCACGGCTGATAATGAGCCAGGGCAGACCGGTGTGACGTTCAAAGATATCGGTGGTGAATCCCGCGTTGAGGCGTAGTGCGTTCATCATGAATTCACCGACCAGCGCGTTGCCGGCAATCGCTTCGTCGGTTTGCGTGAAGCTGCCGGTACCCGCTGCACCCAGATAGATTTTAGGGAGCTTGTGCCGCATGCTCCGGCGCACGCCTTCATGGCTCGTGAGTTTGCCGTGGGCGCCCGGGCCGATGCCCAGATAGTCGCCGAAGGTCCAGTAGTTCAGATTGTGCCGACACTGATGCCCCGCTTTGGCGAAGGCCGAGGTTTCGTAATGTTCATAACCGGCAATGCTGAGGCGCTCTTCCAGCCGGTCCTGGATTTCGGCGCAGCTGTCGTCGTCCGGTAGGTTGGCGGGCGGATTGGCGGCAAAGGCCGTGTGCGGTTCCAGCGTTAGCTGATAGCAGGAAAAGTGTGGCGGGAAGAAAGACAGCGCCTGTTCAATATCCGCCAGCGCCGCTTCGACATTCTGCTGCGGCAGACCGACCATGAGATCCAGGTTGAAGCTATCGAAAGTGCGCGCGGCGGCCTCGATGGCAGCGATGGCCTGCGCCCGGTTATGAATGCGACCGAGGGTCTGCAGTGACGCGTCGTCGAAGCTCTGAATACCCAGCGATAGACGATTGACCCCGGCCGCGCGAAACCCGCTGAAGCGTTCGGCATCGACGGTGCCGGGGTTGGCTTCCAGCGTAATTTCCGCTTCAGGCGAAAGGGGCAGCAGTGTGCGAAACCCGGTGATGAGTCGGTCGATGGCCTCCGGCGATAGCAGGCTCGGCGTGCCGCCGCCAAAGAACACCGTTTCGACGCGGCGTCCCCAGATGCTGGGCAACGCCAGCGTTAGGTCTTCCAGTAAGGCATCGACGAAGGCCGTTTCGGGTAAAAGATCCGGCGCCGCATGCGAATTGAAATCGCAGTAAGGGCATTTGCGTACGCACCAGGGGATGTGTACGTAAAGCGACAACGGCAATGCTTGCGTGAAGCTCGGCGTGAGCTCGGGTGCTTGGCTCGCCGATTCCTGGCGACCCGGAACGAAGGTGATCGGTTGCGTCACGAGCAGGGTTTACGCTTGGTCAGAGTTCGTTCAGGCGCGCGATGAGTTGTTGCATGGCGATCGCCCGGTGTGAACACTGGTTCTTGGCTTCTGGCGTCATCTCGGCAGCCGATAGACCGGCGGAGGGCACCCAGAACAACGGGTCATAACCAAAGCCATGTTCGCCACGCGGTGCGCTCAGAATTTCACCATGCCAGTTGCCTTCGGTAATGATCGGCTGCGGGTCTTCGGCGTGACGCACCAAGACCAACAGACTGACGAAATGCGCGGCCCGATCCGGCTGTCCCGCAAGCTTTTCAAGTAGATGAAGATTGTTACGTTCGTCGGATTTCGGTTCGCCGGCAAAGCGCGCCGATAGAACGCCAGGGGCGCCGCCCAGCGCACGCACACAAAGGCCCGAATCGTCGGCCAGGGCGGGTAGGCCGCTCAGGCGGGCGGCATGGCGTGCCTTGGCCAGCGCGTTTTCGACAAAAGTGGGAAAGGGCTCTTCCGCTTCCGGAATATCTAATGCCCCCTGCGGCACGAGTTCGATGCCGAGAGGCGTCAGCAACGCCCTCAGCTCCTTGAGCTTTTTGGCGTTGTTCGAGGCCAGAACGAGTCGCTGCATGCTCAGGCCTTGGTGGCTTGTTTCTGCGCGGCGATCAGGTCGCGGATGCCGTTTTCGGCCAGATCGACTAACGCGTTTAGTTCGGAGCGCGTAAACGGCGTACCTTCGGCCGTACCCTGTATTTCGACGAGACCGCCGCTGCCCGTCATGATGACGTTCATGTCGGTGTCGCAATTTGAATCTTCGGCGTAATCGAGATCAAGCACGGGTTGCCCATCAACGATGCCCACCGAGATGGCGGCGACGTGATCGCGTACCGGGTTGGCCGGCAGTTCGCCGGCGGTGACCAGCTTGGTACAGGCGTCATGCAGCGCGATCCACGCGCCGGTAATGGCGGCGCAACGCGTGCCGCCGTCGGCCTGCAGGACATCGCAATCCAGGGTGATCTGGCGTTCGCCCAGAGCGACTAGGTCGGTCACGGCGCGCAGGCTGCGGCCAATGAGGCGTTGAATTTCCTGGGTGCGCCCGGTCTGTTTACCCTTGGCCGCTTCGCGCGATGAACGCGTATGGGTGGCGCGCGGCAGCATGCCATACTCGGCCGTGACCCAGCCCTGCCCCTTGCCGCGCAACCAGGGCGGTAGATTGGTTTCGACGCTGGCCGTGCACAGAACACGGGTCTGCCCCACTTGGATCAGCACTGACCCTTCGGCGTGGACGGTGTAGCCGCGGGTAATAGAAAGTGGGCGTAATTCGCCGGGTTGACGCTGACTCGGACGCATGGGGGCTCCTGTGGTTTAAACTCGTCGGCATTGTACGACTTCCACCCGCCTTCAGGAATTCAGGATTACCCATGATTGCCAGCATGACCGGCTTCGCCAATGTCACCCGCCCCATATCAGAAACGGGCGTAGGCGGCACGATTAGTTTCGAGATCAAGAGCGTCAATTCACGCTTTTTGGATCTGAGCTTTCGTTTTCCCGATGAACTGCGGGCGCTGGAAATGCCGCTACGCGAACTCTTGGGCAAGGAACTGGCACGCGGCAAGGTGGAATGCCGCGCCGGCTGGGCGCTGAAGGCCGCCGACGCCGCAGAAACTCTGGATACCGATCGTCTGCAGCGGCTGCTCCAGCTGGCACAGGAGGTGCAGGGCTTCTTTGCCGACAGTCGGTCCCTGAGTACGGCGGATGTCCTGCGCTGGCCGGGTGTTGTCCGTACAGCGGAGCTTAATTGGGCAACGCTGCTGCCCGAATTTCAAGCGATGGCGGTGGAAGCCGTGAAAGAACTCAAGGTTGTTCGGGAACGCGAAGGTGCCCGTCTGGCCGATTTGATCAAAACCCGTACCACGGCCATGCGTGAACTGGTGGCGCGTGCCGAACCGCTTATTCCCGCAGCCCAGCAGGCGTTCGCCGAAAAAGCGCGCGCCAAACTCCTCGAGGTCATGGGCAGCGCCGAGGACGAACGGATTCGTCAGGAGCTGACGTTGTATGCGGTGCGCACCGATGTGGCTGAAGAACTGGGCCGCCTGAAGGTGCATCTGGATGAAGTGGATCGCGTCGTGTCAACGCGTGGCCAGGCCGGTAAACGACTGGATTTTCTGATGCAGGAGTTGAATCGCGAAGCCAATACGCTGGGGTCCAAGTCAGTCAGCAGCGAG
Organism: uncultured Dechloromonas sp.; assembly: GCA_964604765.1. Lineage (GTDB taxonomy): Bacteria > Pseudomonadota > Gammaproteobacteria > Burkholderiales > Rhodocyclaceae > Fluviibacter. Next base: position 5,681 of record CAZSAE010000025.1, read on the forward strand.
GTCTCGGCCATTGCCATGGAACTCAAGTTACTGATCGAACAGATCCGCGAACAGGTACAAAATATCGAATAACCCGCTGGTTGATGCCACCATGACGCAAAATATTTCTCCCCATCGTGTCGGTCCCGGTAGCCTGTTCGTCATCGCTGCACCTTCGGGCGCCGGTAAGACCACACTGACCCGCATGGCGCTGGCGCAAAACGCGCGGCTGGCCCTGTCCATCTCCACAACGACACGCGCGCCGCGCCCGGGCGAAGAAGATGGCGTGCACTATCACTTCGTGTCGGTCGAGGCGTTCAAGCAGATGCAGGCCGCCGGCGAGTTTCTGGAGTCGGCTGCGGTGCACGGCAATTTCTATGGCACGACCCGCCGTGGGATCGAGGCGCTGCTCAGTGAGGACCGGGATGTGATTCTGGAGATCGACTGGCAGGGGGCGCAGCAAATCCGCAAAATTTACCCGGACTCCGTGGGTATTTTCATTGTGCCGCCGTCCTTTGATGTGCTGGAAAAACGGCTTCAGGGGCGCGGCCAGGATTCGGCCGAAGTTATCGCCCAACGTGTGGCCAATGCGCGCGAGGAATTACGCCATCTGGACGAGTTTCCCTACGTTATAATTAACGAAAATTTAGATGAAGCCCTCGCCGAGTTGCTGGCCGTGTTTACAGCCGCCCGTGTTCGTCTGGAAAACCAGACGCAACGCGCGCAACCGTTGATGGCGTCCTACCTTCATTGCTCATAAAGATCGGAATCATCATGGCTCGTATTACGGTTGAAGACTGTCTGCAGAAAATCCCGAACCGCTTCCAAATGACGTTGGCCGCGACGTATCGCGCCCGTCAACTGGCCAACGGCGCTACGCCGCAGGTAGAGCCGGACCTCGACAAGCCGACGGTGATCGCTCTGCGTGAAATCGGTGAGGGCCTAGTCGGCGTCGAAGTGCTGAACCGCCCGCAGGCCTGACGCCCACTGATGATCAGGACGGGATCAGGGGGCCACGATGAATACGGAAGCCCGCGCGCCAGTCAATGGTGAACCCCCGTCTGATTTACCGCCGGCCATTGGGCCGGATGACCCGGCGTATCGGGTCTTCATAGATAGTCTGGATTACTTGCCCGCCCCGGATTTGGCGCGGGTTGAGGAGGCGTTCGTCTTTAGCGAACAGTGCCATCGCAGCCAGAAGCGAAATTCCGGCGAGGCTTATATTACGCACCCCCTGGCCGTGGCCGGTGCGTTGGCCGAATGGAAGATGGATGCCGTCGCCATCATGGCCGCGCTCCTGCACGACACCATTGAGGATACCGGGGTCACCAAGGAAGAGTTAACGACCCGTTTTGGTAAACCGGTCGCCGAGCTTGTTGAAGGCCTCTCCAAACTCGATCGTCTGGAATTTGCCAGCCAGCACGAAGCGCAGGCGGAAAATTTCCGCAAGATGCTGCTGGCCATGGCGCGCGATATCCGTGTCATTCTCATCAAGTTAACCGACCGTCTGCACAACATGCAGACGCTGGGCTCGATGCGGCCGGACAAGCGTCGCCGCATCGCGCGAGAAACGCTCGAAATCTATGCGCCCATCGCCAATCGGCTGGGTCTGAATACATTGTTCCGCGAGTTGCAGGATCTCGCATTTCAAAACATTCACCCGAACCGCTACGAAGTTCTGTCGCGCGCCGTCAAATCGGTGCGTGGTAACCGCAAGGAAATGGTTCAGAAAATCCTGAACAGTCTTTCCGAGAAACTGGCACAAGCCGGTGTGAAGGCCGAGGTCTTTGGGCGCCAGAAAACCCTGTACTCCATTTATCGCAAGATGATCGAGAAGCATCTGTCCTTTTCGCAGGTGCTCGATCTCTATGGCTTCCGGGTGCTCGTCGATAAGGATGCTGATTGTTATTTAGCGCTCGGTGCGCTACATGCGCTGTACAAACCGTTACCCGGAAAGTTCAAGGATTATCTGGCGATTCCGAAGGCCAACGGTTATCAGTCTCTGCACACCACGCTGATCGGTCCTTACGGGACGCCGATTGAGATTCAGATCCGCACGCGTGACCAGCACCGCTTGGCCCAGGAGGGCGTGGCATCGCATTGGTTATATAAGGAATCCGGCAAGTTCTCGGATGACCTGCACGATAAAACGACCGAGTGGCTGCAGTCGCTGGTTGAAATGCAATCGATGAGTGGCGACTCATCGGAATTTTATGAGCACGCCAAGGTCGATCTGTTTCCGGACGAAGTTTTTGTGTTCACGCCGAATGGCAAGATTCTGACCTTACCGCGCGGTTCGACCGCCGTCGATTTTGCCTATGCCGTGCATACCGACATCGGTAACCGCTGTGTGGCGGCGCGGATCAATGGCGATTTCGCGCCGCTACGCACCGATCTGCAGAACGGTGACCAGGTCGAGATCATCACGGCCGTGATTCCGAATCCGAACCCGGCTTGGCTGAAGTTTGTACGCTCGGGGCGTACACGCAGCAAGATCCGACATTTTCTCCGTGCCGCGCACCATGAGTCATCGGCCGCTTTGGGCAAGCGTTTGCTGAGTAGTGAACTGGCGCGTTACGGTCAGCGGCTGCAGGATGTGCCGCAGGCGGAATGGGGTCGCATGTTGTCGCAAACGGGCGCTCAGGCCGAGGGCCAGATTCTCAGCCAGATCGGCATGGGGCAGCGCCCAGCGAACGATGTCGCGGTCGAATTGCTCGGACTGGATCCGACACAGGCGCTGCCGACTGCCGAACGCGCACCTGTGATGATCAACGGCACCGATGGCATGGCAGTCCATTTATCGACATGTTGCCAACCGATCCCGGGGGATCCGATTGTCGGCTCGCTGGACCCGCAGCGGGGGCTGATCGTGCATACGCACGACTGCCTGAAGATTCGGCGCCAGTTGGGGCATGACCGACAGAAATGGGTGGATGTCGAATGGGCGACCGAGATCAAGGAGCAATTTGACGTTCGGATCCGGGTCGAGATCCGCAATCAGCGTGGTGTGTTGGCCAAGATTTCGGCGGCGATCGCCGAGGCGGATTCCAATATTGTTCATATCGGCATGGACGATGCGGGCGGCATGTATACGACATTGTTCTTTACCCTGCAGGTGCACGATCGTAAGCATCTGGCCACGGTGATGCGTAATATTCGCCACATCCCGGAAGTATCGAGAATCGCTCGAATTCGCGATAGCGAAGAGCGCCCGCTATGAAAGTGCTGGTCATCGGTGCTGGGGTCGTAGGCACCACCACCGCTTGGTATCTGGCGCAAGCGGGGCACGAGGTTGTGGTCGTCGACCGGCAGCCGGGCGCCGGTCAGGAAACCAGTTTCGCCAACGGCGGTCAAATTTCGGTTTCGCATGCCGAGCCTTGGGCAAACCCGTCGGCGTTACGCAAACTTTTCAGCTGGATGGGCAAAGAGGATGCGCCCTTGCTGTTTCGCTGGCGTCTGGATCCAGAATTGTTCCGCTGGGGTTTGCAGTTCCTGCGTGAGTGCTCGGCCAATCGCATGCGCAACAATATGCGTTCTATCGTCAGTCTGGCCAGTTACAGTCGAGATTGTCTGCAGACATTGCGCGAAGGCACGGGCATTCAATATGATGCACTGACACGCGGTATTCTGCATTTCTATACGGACGAGCGCGAGTATGAGGCGGCCGCCATGGCCGCGGCGGCGATGCGCGACTATGGCTTGGAACGGCGCGCCGTCGATGCTGCCGAATGCGTGCGCATCGAACCGGCGCTCAGCGATGCACGATCCATGATTGTTGGTGGTCATTACACACCCTCGGACGAATCCGGAGACGCTCACCTCTTTACGCGTCGATTGGCGGAATTGGCAGGCCAGCGCGGCGTGCATTTTGAGTATGGATTGCCGATCGTTCGCTTGCGTGGCAATGCCGACACGATTGATTATGCCGAACGATATAACGGTGAAGCCATTAAAGCAGATGCTTATGTGGTGGCCTGCGGCAGCTTCAGTAATGCCTTGCTCGCGCCTCTGGGGATAACGCTACCCGTGTATCCGGCCAAAGGCTACTCGGCGACGCTGACATTGGCCGAAGGCGACAATTTTGCGCCAATGGTGAGTCTGACCGATGATGGCCACAAAATCGTATTTTCGCGTTTGGGCAACCGCCTGCGGATTGCCGGAACCGCAGAAATGAATGGCTACAATATGGCATTGAACCAGGTGCGATGCGCGGCGATAACGACACGCACGCGTCAGATTTTTCCGCATCTACGCACGGTCGGTGAGCCAGAGTACTGGACGGGCCTGCGTCCGGCGACACCTTCTAATGTGCCCATCATCGGGCGCACGCGCATGAACAATCTGTATCTCAACACCGGGCATGGCACGCTGGGCTGGACAATGTCATGCGGCTCGGGTCGTGCCTTGGCCGACATTGTTTCCGGCCGTCGTCCTGAAGTCGACTTCCCGTTTTTGTATCGTCACTGAGTCGACTCAACGTGCGGTCAGAGTGGATTGATACCCATGTGCATTGGGATGCGTCCGAGTTTGATCTGGATCGCGATGCGGCGCTTGTACGTGCCAGACAAGCCGGGATTGTCAGCTGTTTGAATCCGTCGGTGATGGTTGCCGACATCGATGTGGTGCGCAAACTCGGTGATGTCTCCCGCTCGCGGCCCGACTGGCCTTTGATCCTGCCGGCTTACGGTATTCATCCGCTCTACGTCACACGGGTAACCGCCAATGATCTTGCGTTGCTCGATCGGCAATTGTCGACGCATCGTCCGGTGGCCGTGGGCGAAATCGGTCTGGATGGTTATGCGGGCGCGCCCGATATGGAGCAACAGCGCCGCTACTTCGAGGCCCAGCTCGTGTTGGCCATCAAACATACATTGCCGGTGTTGCTACATAGTCGCCACGCCGTTGAGGCGGTTATCCAGTCTTTGAAACGCGTGCAACGCACGCATGGCAAAATTAGCGGCGGCATCGCACACGCTTTTAATGGCAGCGAAAGTCAGGCCGCGCAATTCGTGGATATGGGCTTTCTGCTCGGCTTTGGCGGTAGCCTGACCTATGAAGGCTCGACGCGGATTCGCCGTCTGGCGACGACATTGCCGCTGACACACATGGTGCTCGAAACAGACGCCCCCGACATGTCGCCTACCTGGTTGCGTGGTGCGAGAAACGAACCCGCCGAATTGCCGAAAATCGCCCAGGTGCTGGCGGAACTACGCGGCATCTCCGCCGAGGCCCTGTCGGATACGACGTGCGCCAACGCGCGACAATTCTCGTTCGGTATCCATTGAGGATCCCACGATGGTGCGCTGCGCCGACTCAGGCGAAACCTGAGCATGCCGCGTTAATGCCTTGGGCTATCAGGGATTTTTGTAATTGTAACCATCAACGAGAAGCCCACATCATGCACGTTTGCGTGCATGCACCATCCTGCAACCCGCCTGTGATAAGCCTTGCCGTAAATACGCTGTAAAAAAATTTCTGTGGCAACTTGTCAAACCTGCAAAAAGTCAGGGCATAATGGCTGCACGGAATCGATGACGCATCGTTGGTTCTACCGATTTTTGTAAACTCTTGGGAGACCTCCACATGAATAAAGCTGAACTGATTGAAGTGATCGCAAAAGACGCCAAGCTGAGCAAGGCTGCTGCACAAGCCGCTCTCGACGCCACCATCGCCGCCGTTGTGAAGGCCGTGACCAAGGGTGACTCGGTGAGCCTGGTTGGTTTCGGTTCGTTCTCGAGCGGCAAGCGCGCTGCACGTACCGGCCGCAATCCGCAAACCGGCGAAGCCATCAAGATCCCGGCCGCCAAGACCGTTAAGTTCTCGGCTGGTAAGGCATTCAAGGATGCCGTGAACAAGCGCAAGTAATCGCGCCTTGTGCCACGAAAGCCCGCTTCGGCGGGCTTTTTTTTGCGCTGCACTTTGCCTTTCATCAAACAAAAGCGCAAAATTGCCGTTCTGTGTCAGCGCCCAAAGGCCGGCTACACGCTCATTTAACTCGTCTGGAATGTTTCCGCATTCGTGGATGTTGCTGGAGTAGTTTATGGAGAAAGATCTACGCTCTGCGGCGCTGGAATACCACCGCTATCCCACCCACGGCAAAATTTCGGTCACCCCGACCAAAGGCTTAACCAATCAGCGTGATTTGGCCTTGGCCTATTCGCCGGGCGTGGCCTTCGCTTGCCAGGAAATCGAAGCGCAGCCCGATGAGGCGGATACGCTCACGGCGCGCGGTAATTTGGTGGGTGTCGTGACCAATGGTACGGCGGTGCTTGGCTTGGGCAACATCGGCCCGTTGGCGTCCAAACCGGTGATGGAAGGTAAGGGCTGCCTGTTCAAGAAATTCGCTGGCATTGATGTCTTTGATATCGAGTTGGCTGAAAACGATCCTGATAAATTGATCGAGATGATTGCGGCGTTGGAGCCTACGCTCGGCGGTGTCAATCTTGAAGATATCAAGGCGCCGGAGTGCTTCTATATCGAGCGCGAGCTCAAGAAACGCATGAAGATCCCGGTCTTTCACGATGATCAGCACGGTACGGCGATTATTTCCGCTTCGGCCTTGATCAACGGTCTCAAGGTTATCAACAAGGACATCACCAAGATTCGTGTCGTTGTTTCGGGGGCCGGTGCCGCTGCCATCGCCTGCCTGGATCTCTGGTGCGAAATTGGTGTTCAACGCGAAAACATCACCGTCTGCGATTCGAAAGGCGTGATCTACGTCGGCCGCGATGCCAACATGGAGCCGACCAAAGCCAAGTATGCGCAAGATACGCAGGCGCGCACGCTACAGGACGCGTTGGTCGACGCGGACGTCTTCCTGGGTCTGTCGGCTGCTGGCGCGCTGAAGGCCGAATGGCTGCCACCTATGAAAGAGAACCCGTTGATTTTTGCGTTGGCAAATCCGACGCCGGAAATCATGCCGGAAGAAGCGCGCAAAGTTCGTCCGGATGCGATTATTGCGACGGGCCGCTCGGACTACCCGAACCAGGTCAACAATGTGCTGTGTTTCCCGTTCATTTTCCGTGGGGCGCTGGATGTTGGTGCGACCACGATTACCGAAGAGATGAAGTTGGCGTGCGTGCACGCCATCGCCGAGTTGGCCGAGGTGGAAGTGTCCGACGAAGTGGCCATGGCCTACGCCGGACATAATCTGCAATTCGGGCCCGAGTACCTGATTCCGAAGCCTTTCGATCCGCGACTCATCACGCGCATTGCACCGGCCGTCGCGCAGGCGGCGATGACATCGGGCGTGGCCCGTCGTCCGATTGCCGACATGAAAGCGTATGTGGAACGACTCAAGGAGTTTGTGTACCACACCGGCATTGGCATGCGCGCGGTCTTCGTTGCCTGTAAGGAAGGTCAACGCCAACGGATCCTCTTTGCCGAAGGCGAGGATGAGCGTGTACTGCGCGCAACGCAGATTATTCTGGAAGAACAGTTAGCCACGCCGATTCTGATCGGCCGCCCTGAGGTCGTGGCCAAACGTTTGGAGCGTGCCGGCCTGCGCATTAAACCCGGTGTCGATTTCGAGCTCGTTAACCCACAGAACGACCCGCGCTATCGTGAATGCTGGATGGCGTATCACAAGCTGATGGCGCGGCGCGGCGTGACGCCCGAGATCGCCAAATCGCTGATGCGCCGTGACACGACGCTGATGGGCGCCATGCTTATGAAGCTGGGGCACGCCGATGGCATGATCTGCGGTGTGATCGGTCAGTATCGTGACCACCTGCAGGTGGTGAATGAAGTCATCGGCAAACGCTCTGGCGTCAGTGTCTATGCCGCGATGAACTATCTGATGTTGCCGGGTCGCTCGCTGTTTATCGCCGATACGCACGTTAACGATGACCCGGATGCCGAACAGATCGCCGAAATCGCCATGCTGGCCGCGGATGAAGTGAAGCGCTTCGGCGTACACCCGAAGGTGGCGCTGCTGTCGCACTCGAATTTTGGGTCCTCATCGTCGCCGGCCGCACTCAAAATGAGTCGAGCTGCAGCCTTGCTGCCAGCACTATCGTCAGGCGAACTCGAAATCGACGGAGAGATGCACGGCGATTCGGCCTTGTCCGAAGAAATTCGTTTGAACGCCTACCCCGAGTCGGCCCTGAAAGGCGAAGCCAATGTGCTGATCATGCCAAACCTGGATGCGGCCAACATTTCCTATAACCTGATCAAGATGATCGGCGGTTCGGGCGTGACGATCGGCCCGGTGCTCTTGGGAGCAGCCCTGCCGGTGCATATTCTGACGTCGTCGTCGACGGTGCGCCGGGTGGTCAACATGACGGCCCTGGCCGTCATGGACGCTCTGCAGGCCAAGCGCTAAATTTGCTTGCCGAAGGTAATCAAAGGGAATACAGTAAGCAACTACCGCCATCGGGCGGTTTGCCAAACCCAAGGAGAAATTCCGTGAAGAAAATTTTGATCCTGACCTCTGCCGCCGTGCTTTCTCTGCCGGCGTTTGCAGCGACCACGGCCGCGCAGCAAGAATCGGTGCGTGTGCTCAGCACGACTGAGCTTGTCAGCCTTTGCAAGCAGAAGAACGATGCTCAGGCGGTGAGCTTCTGTAATGGTTACGGAGAAGGTGTTTATGAGTCGTATCTGGTGACGCGTCACCCGAAAAAGGCGCCCTCCAATGTTTGCGTGAAGCAACCGGCGCCAACGCGTCAACAAGTGGTCGATGAGTTTGTCGTCTGGGCTGAAAAGAATGCACAGTACAACGACAAACCCGCCGCCGAGGCTGCGCTGCGCTTTATGGCCCAACGCTTCCCTTGCGGCAAGTAATTGAGGAGTACATGAGATGAAAAAAACGCTAATGGTTGTTCCCGTAGTCGCCGCCTTTCTGGCAGGCTGCTCGGGTATGAGTGATACGCAGCAGCGCACCTTGTCTGGCGGTGCGATCGGTGCCGCTGCCGGCGCCGGCATTACGGCTATCGCTGGTGGTAGCGCGATCTGGGGTGCTGTCGGTGGCGCCGCAGTCGGCGCAATCGGTGGTTATGCCTACGATGCTTACGAGAAGACTAAGCAGAAGGAATACAACCAGGGCTACCAGGCGGGCAAGAAGGCCGGTAGCAGCAACTGATCCTGGCTCAGCTTCGTTGTATCAACAATATCGGCGCCCTAGGGCGCCGATATTGTTTTATGTGGCGAAAGGTTTAGAAACTCAACTCTTGCGAACGACCTGACTGATATCGCGCACGGCACCGCGGTCAGCCGATGTGGCGAATAACGCGTAAGCCTTGAGCGCTTGTGAAACGACCCGTTCACGCGCCACAGGTTTCCAAGCCTTGTCGGCGCGGGCACGCATGGCAGCGTCACGTTTGGCGAGTTCGTCATCCGTAACCGCCAGATGAATGCGACGGTTCGGAATGTCGATTTCGATCGTGTCGCCCGTTTCGACCAGGGCGATCAGGCCACCGCTCGCGGCTTCCGGCGAAACATGGCCGATGGATAAGCCCGAGGTGCCGCCGGAAAAACGTCCGTCAGTCAGCAGTGCACAGGCTTTACCGAGACCGCGTGATTTCAGATACGACGTCGGATAGAGCATTTCTTGCATACCCGGGCCGCCTTGCGGCCCTTCGTAGCGAATCACGACGACATCGTTTTCGACCACTTCGCCGGAGAGAATGCCTTCGACAGCGCTTTCCTGGCTTTCGTAAACGCGGGCTTTGCCCGTGAACTTCAAAATCGATTCATCGACGCCAGCCGTCTTAACGATGCAACCGTTAACCGCGAGATTGCCAGACAGCACAGCGAGGCCGCCATCCTGCGAAAAGGCATGTGCGCGATCACGGATGCAGCCGTTGGCGCGATCGGTATCCAGCGTGTCGTAACGGCGATCCTGCGAAAACGCCGTTTGCGTGGGAACGCCGCCCGGTGATGCGCGGAAGAACGTGGTTACGCGCTCGTCCTGCGTCTTCGTAATGTCATAGTGATCGATGGCCTCGCCCAGCGTTTTGCTATGGACGGTGGGGGTATCGCGGTGAATCAGTCCGGCGCGATCCAGCTCGGCAAGCAGCCCCAGAATCCCGCCAGCGCGGTGCACATCTTCAATGTGGTACTTGTCGGTCATCGGGGCGACTTTGCACAGGCATGGAACGTGACGCGAGATACGATCAATGTCCTGCATCGTGAAGTCGATACCAGCCTCCTGTGCGGCGGCCAGAATGTGTAGCACTGTATTGGTCGAACCGCCCATCGCCACATCCAGAGTCATCGCGTTTTCAAAAGCCCGTTTGTTGGCGACATTACGCGGCAATACCGAAGCGTCGTCCTGCTCATAGTAACGCTTGCACAGCTCGACAATTTTTTGACCGGCACCGAGGAACAGCGATTTACGGTCGGCGTGCGTGGCAACGATAGTGCCGTTACCCGGCAAGGAGAGGCCCAGTGCTTCGGTCAGACAGTTCATCGAGTTGGCCGTGAACATACCCGAACAGGAGCCGCAGGTCGGGCAGGCCGAACGCTCAACGGCATCAACCTCTTCGTCGGAGCATTGGCTATCCGCTGCTTTGACCATGGCATCGACCAGGTCTAGCGCAATGACCTTGCCGCCAATTTTGACCTTGCCGGCTTCCATGGGACCACCCGACACAAAAATAGCCGGAATGTTCAAACGTAACGCCGCCATCAGCATGCCCGGAGTGATCTTGTCACAGTTAGAGATGCAGACCAGCGCATCGGCGCAATGCGCATTGGCCATATATTCCACCGAGTCGGCGATCAGTTCGCGCGACGGCAGCGAATACAGCATCCCGCCGTGCCCCATGGCGATGCCATCATCGACCGCAATCGTGTTGAACTCCTTGGCGACGCCGCCGGCTGCTTCGATTTCGCGCGCGACCAGCTGCCCCAGATCCTTCAGGTGCACATGACCCGGCACGAATTGCGTGAACGAATTCACCACGGCAATGATCGGCTTGCCGAAGTCGCCATCCTTCATGCCGGTGGCGCGCCAGAGCGAACGGGCGCCAGCCATATTGCGGCCATGGGTCGAGGTACGGGAACGATATTGCGGCATGGTGGATCCTCTAAACGGTCAGATGCGGTCACTGATTGACCTATAATTTCGTTATTCTATCGCCACAGCAGGATTTGCGCGGGATGCACCCAAACTGCGCAGGGTCTTTGTGGTCAACCCAGAGCCAGATTGACAGATATCCATGATCCCGCTGATCCATCCGCAATTCGATCCCGTGGCGATTAGCATCGGGCCACTGTCCATCCACTGGTACGGTCTGATGTATCTGCTGGCGTTCGTGCTGTTCGTCGTGATGGGGCGGATTCATGCACGGCGTTTGCCGCAACAAGGCTGGACCAATCAGGCCATCGACGATCTGCTCTTTTATGGTGCGCTCGGTGTTGTGCTCGGTGGTCGCCTTGGCTACGTGCTCTTTTACAAAGCCGGTTATTACCTAAGCCACCCGCTGGAGATCTTCGCTCTCTGGCAGGGGGGTATGTCTTTCCACGGCGGCCTGCT
>CAZSAE010000026.1:0-16901 GCA_964604765.1 uncultured Dechloromonas sp.
AGGGCGATTTTTCCCGCGCCATCGACGCGCTTATGCAGCCGCTCATCGAACTGCGGGCGCTGACCGAAGCCACGCTGGATTTCCCCGAAGAAGAAGTTGATTTCCTCAAAAGCATTCAGGCCGAATCACGCCTGAGCGGTATTCGTGAAGCACTAACGCATGTGCAAGCCAGTGCGCGTCAGGGTAAGTTGCTGCAGGATGGTTTAACCGTTGTGCTGATCGGCCAACCCAACGTGGGCAAGTCGTCATTGCTCAATGCGCTGGCTGGTGAAGACCTGGCGATTGTGACGCCGGTAGCTGGCACCACACGCGATGTCGTGCGCGCACATCTGCAGATCGAGGGTGTGCCCTTGCATGTGATCGATACGGCCGGTTTGCATGAGACGAGCGATGAAGTAGAGCGTTTGGGTATTGAGCGCACCTGGAACGAAATTCAAAAGGCCGATGTCGCAGTGCTGCTCACCGACGCACAACACGGCCTCACCGCTGCTGAAGAAGCCATCATTGTCCGCTTGCCCGAAGGCACCACGCGTGTGATGGTGCAGAACAAGATTGATCTGGCGGCGCGCGCAACAAATGATCCGGCGGTGCTGGCGATCTCCGCTAAAACCGGCACAGGGGTTGATCAGCTGCGTACACGTTTGCTACACATTGCTGGTTGGCAACCGGGCGAGAGTCTGTTCATCGCACGCGAGCGGCATCTGCGTGCCTTGGGCGAGGCCGCTGAACACCTGGCAACAGCCGAAGCCGCATTGCCTGCATTGGAAATTTTTGCCGAAGAATTGCGGTTGGCGCACAAAGCCCTGCAAAGCATTACCGGCGAATACACGCCGGATGATTTGCTCGGCGACATCTTCTCGCGCTTTTGTATCGGGAAATAATCATGGCCTGGCTCGTTACCAAATACCTTATCACCGCAGCCGTGGTTGTGCTGATCTCTGAAGTAGCCAAGCGCAGCGATAAGCTGGGCGGGCTCGTTGCTGCCTTGCCGATGGTGACGTTTCTGGCACTGATCTGGCTGTATGTTGAAAAGCAGCCAGCGGAGAAAATCTCCAATCACGCGTGGTACACGTTCTGGTACGTGGTGCCAACCTTACCGATGTTTCTGGCGTTTCCGTTTTTGCACGAGCGCATTGGCTTTTGGCCGACGCTGGGTGCCAGCGCGTTAATCACAGTTGTGTGCTTCGCGGTCTTTGCTTACGTGATGAAACACTTCGGAATAGAGCTGCTATAGCGCCAGCATTTTAAGCAGCAGGCCGACTAAGGCGCAGATGCCGATCACTTGCATGACATTGGCCTTGAAGCGAAACAAGGCAATAAAGGCGGCGACGGCGATGATGCCAGAGGCGCTATCGAAACGACCTTGAAAGCCGGTGGGCCACAGTACGTGATAGCCAAAGAAGAGCGCCAGATCGAGAATGACGCCAACGACCGCCGCGGTAATGGCGGTGAGCGGTGCGGTGAATTTTAGGTTGCCATGCGTGCTTTCTACCAATGGGCCGCCTAGCAGAATAAAGACGAAGGACGGTAGAAAGGTGAACCACGTCACAATGCTTGCGGCGATGGCGCCGGCTAAAAATAGGGTATCAGGCCCAAAGACCTCTTTGAGGTAGCCACCGATAAAGCCGACGAAGGCCACGACCATGATGAGTGGGCCGGGTGTTGTTTCTCCAAGCGCCAGGCCATCGATCATTTGTGTGGCAGATAACCAGCCGTAGTGTTCTACCGCCCCCTGAAACACATAAGGCAATACGGCATACGCGCCGCCAAAGGTGAGGAGTGCCGCCTTGGTGAAGAAGAGCCCCATCTGGGTATAGACACCATTAAGACCAAACCAGGCTATTAGTAGCGCAATGGGTATGGCCCAGAGCAATAGACCTGAGGTAATGACCTTGGATAAGCGCCACCAGCTAAAACGGGCATGCTCTGGCGCGGGTGTGTGGTCATCAATGAGTGCCGTGCCGAATGATTTGGCCGCACTGCTGTGGCCACCGCCGATGCTGAATTTATCGGGGAAATATTTTCCGCCGAGGTAACCCATTAATGCGGCAACCGTGATGATGGCTGGGAATGGTATGTTCGCAACAAAGATGGCCAGGAATGAGGCCATGGCAATGCCCCATAGGTATTTGTTTTTGAGCGCACGAGCGCCGATGCGATGTGCCGCTTGGAAGACGATAGCAGTGACGGCCGGTTTGATGCCATAAAAAAGACCCGCAATGATGGGCAGATCGCCGTAGGCGATGTACGCCCATGACAGTGCGATGAGAATAAAGAGCGAAGGCAGCACAAACAGCGTGCCGGCCACTACACCGCCCAGGGCGCGATGCATGAGCCAGCCGATGTAAATAGCGAGTTGTTGCGCCTCTGGCCCTGGCAACACCATGCAGTAGTTGAGTGCGTGCAGAAAACGCCGTTCGGAAATCCAGCGGCGCCGCTCGACTAACTCCTGATGCATGATGGCGATTTGCCCGGCTGGACCGCCAAAGCTGATAAAGCCAAGTTTTAACCAAAAGGCAAAGGCTTCCCAGAATCCAACGGGCGGTGGCGGTGATGAATCTGCGTTAGGGGAGTCGGGCATCTGTGCGTTGTGCTCTGTGCCGGGTATTGGTACATCCTAATAGACTGCGCGATGGCCTCTGATGTGGGTCATAGGCCATCGCGCTTAGGCATTATTTTTGAATCAGGTTGCCGAGCTTAGAAGTGATCGGCACGACGATGACCGAGGTGCCTTTGAACTCCAGGGCATTGCGGTAGGCCTGCGCCAGATCGTCCGTGGTTTCTGCATGAACGGCTGTGGCGCCGTAGCCCTTGGCCAGAGAGACGATGTCGAGGCCGGGCAGATCAAGCCCCGGAACATTCGGCGTCTCTTCCAGAACGGCAAACTCTTTGAGAATGCCGTATTCATGGTTCTGTAGCACGACGTAGATCACGTGCGCACTTTGTTGAACGGCGGTGTAAACGCTTTGTAGCGAATACTGATACGAGCCATCACCCATCAGGCACAGCACCGGTCGATTGCGGCCGCTTTTCTTTTCGGCCAGTGCCAGGCCGACGGAGGCCGGCATGTTCCAGCCCAGGCCGCCGGATGCAAAGGTGTAAAAGCTATCCGGTTTGTCGAAACGGAACTGATCCTGGAAATCGGCAGTATTCGACGGCGATTCGTTGGTGACCACCAGCGCTTCGGGCGAGTGTGCCTTGAGCGTGGCGAACACGGCCAACGGCGAAAGCGGCAATTCGTTGCCGGCGGTTTTCGGCGCCGAACGCAATGCTGCCTTCGACGCGCTGGTGCGCGGTTTGATCAGCGGCAGAATGGCTTCGAGGAACAGGCCTGCGTCGGACACCAAGCTGTCGCCGACAATTGCTTTTGCGGCTTCATCCGGGTCGTCGGTGACTTGAATCAAGGCGGCACCGTTGGGCAGGTAGCTGCCCGGTACGTAGGGGTAATAGCGAAAGACGGGCGCGCCGACGACGACGATCAAATCATGACCAGCCAATTTGTCACTGAGTGGGCCAATTGCTGCGGGCAGTTCGCCGGCATAGAGCGGGTGCGTTTCCGGGAACGGCGTGCGTTCGCAGAACGGACCTTCCCACACGGGTGCGTTTAAGCTTTCGGCAAAGGTAACGCCATGGTCCCAGGCATTGGCGCCGGCTCTGGCGATATCGCCGCCATAGATCAGCACCGGGTTTCGGGCGGCGTTAAGTTTTTCCGCAAAGGCTTTGAGGCTATCGGGATCGGGACCTTTTCGTGTGGAGACGCTTCTCACTGGCACGTCGAAGGGCATCTCTTTGTCCCAGTCGTCCAGCGGCAGGGAAAGAAATACCGGCCCGGCAGGTTCCTGGATCGCGGTGGCGTAGGCTCGGAGAAACGCGCCTGGTACGTCTTCGGCGCGTGCGGGTTGATAGGCCCACTTAATCCAGGGTTTTGGCAATTGGGTGGCATCGATATTTGTGAGGAACGGTTCCATGAGCAGCATGTCACGCGTTTGCTGTCCGGCAGTGATAATCAACGGTGTTTTGTTCAAATAGGCCGTCAGGATGTTGCCCATCGCATTGCCCAAGCCGGCGCCGGTATGCACATTGACGATAACAGGCTTACGCAATCCTTGGGACAGTCCATCGGCAATGCCGACGACGCTGGCTTCTTGAAGCGCCATCACATAATCGAAGTCATCGGGAAAATTTTTCAGGAAGGTTTCTTCGGTCGATCCCGGATTGCCGACAACCGTGGTGATGCCGAGTTTGCGCAGCAGGTTAAAGGTGACTTCCTTGACGGTAGGCATTGATAAGCTCCTGTAAAAACGCATGCGTTGTATTTTGAATGCCCAGATTTTACTTAACTTTTTACAAATTTATGGCCGGGTAATCGGTAGCCGTGTAAAGTTTGTTTGGATTTTTATGAGGCTGTTTATGAAACGATTTCTGATCCCTCTGTTTGCTGCGTTGGCCGTAACGGGATGTCTTCCACCTTCGCTATTTCCTACTGAGATGCCGGTGACGGCATCGCTATCAGATTCTGGTGATGTGGCATCGCTGATTCAAGGTCAACCGTTGGTGGTGCGTTTGCCGGCAAACCCGAGTACCGGTTACAGCTGGACTTTTACCGTAGTGGGCGATGATGTTTTGCGTCTGGATAGTGTGTCGGGTGAAGCGCCAGCGCCGAACGGTATGGTGGGTGTGCCGGGTGAGCAGGTGTGGTCGTTCCGTGCGCAAGGTAGCGGCCGTGCCGAGCTGACTTATGTATACGCGCGTTCCTGGGAAAAGCATACGCCGCCCGCAAAAACCTTTACGCTGAATGTGAGGGTGCGTCCTGCGCCGTAAGCCAGTTCAAGACACCATGCCCCGCATTTAGGCCCGTTGCCAGGCAAGCGGTGAGCAGGTAACCGCCGGTGGGGGCTTCCCAATCCATCATTTCACCGGCTACAAAAACGCTAGGCAGCTTTTTAATCATGAAATTCTGATCGATATCGCTGAAGCGGATGCCGCCCGCTGTGCTGATGGCTTCCGCAATCGGGCGCGTGGCGTGCACTGTAATCGGTAGGGCCTTAATGGTTGCGGCCAGTGTTTTCAGATCGCTGATCTGTTCTTTGCCCAGCACCTCGTAGAGCAGCGCCGTTTTGACTGTGCTGAAACCCAGTGCCGATTTGAGATAGCTCGATAGCGATTTACTGCCGCGTCGGCAGAGGGCATCCAGAATTTTTTCGGGCGTACGCTCGGGTGCGAGATCAATCGTGAACGTGGCGCTGCCTTTTGCGTTGATCGTTTCGCGTAGCGGCCGGGATAGCGCATACATGAGGCTGCCTTCGATGCCTTCGCGGCTGATGATGCATTCACCATGCCGTTGATGCTCTTTGCCCGCGTGATCAGTAAATCTTATGGCGATTGATTTCAGCGGTTCACCAGAAAACTTCTGTTTGAGTAACGTAGACCAGGGTGTTTCGAATCCACAGTTGGCACTTTGTAGGGGTGCCGGATTGATCCCCTGCGTTTTAAGTAATGATACCCAAGCCCCATCGCTGCCGAGTTTAGGCCAGCTGGCCCCGCCCAGAGCAAGGATGGTGGCATCCGTCGTGATGGCGATGTCGCCTTCCGGGCCCGTGATGCGTAACGTGCTGTTGCTGTTATCTGTATCGCACCAGCCTTGCCAGCGATGGCGCACGTGGAAGCGCACACCGTTCTGGCGCAGACGATGTAGCCAGGCGCGCAGTAACGGTGCGGCTTTCATTTCTTTAGGAAAGACCCGGCCAGAGGTGCCGACAAAGGTATCGATGCCCAGACCGTGTATCCAGGCACAGAGTGTTTCGGGTGTGAACTGATCTAGACTAGGTTGCAGCTGGGTTTGTTCTGCATCGTAACGGCTACAGAAGGTATCGTAGGCTTCGCTATGCGTGATGTTCAGACCACCGATGCCGGCCAGCAGGAGTTTGCGGCCTACCGAGGGCATGGCGTCATAAAGATCGACTTGCACACCAGCCTGGCTAAGCACTTCGGCCGCCATCAACCCAGCTGGCCCACCACCAATAATGGTTACGTGATGATGGGCGTGAATGGCGGCAGACTCGGGCAATGTCATGCCACCATTTTACGCACCACAAGAATTAGGCGGGCGCAGAACTACGAATCAGATAATCAAAAGCGCCGAGCGATGCTTTAGCGCCCTCGCCCATGGCGATGATGATCTGCTTGTACGGCACAGTCGTGCAGTCGCCAGCGGCGAAGACGCCGGTCGCCGAGGTCTGGCCGCGGCTGTCGACTTCGATCTCGCCCATCTTCGACAGATCCAGCGTGCCCTTGAGCCAGTCGGTGTTGGGCAGCAGGCCGATCTGCACAAAAATGCCTTCGAGGTCGAGGCGAATGTCATCGCCCGTTTCGCGGTTCTTGTAAACGAGGCCGTTAACCTTGTTGCCATCGCCGAGCACGGTCATCGTTTGCGCATTCTTGAGAATGACCACATTCGGCAAACTTTCCAGTTTGCGCTGGAGCACGGCATCGGCGCGCAGCTCGGGACCAAATTCGAGCAGCGTAACGTGACCGACGATGCCGGCCAGATCGATGGCCGCTTCGACACCCGAGTTGCCGCCGCCAACAACGGCGACGCGCTTGCCCTTGAACAGCGGACCGTCGCAGTGCGGGCAGTAAGCGACGCCCTTGCCACGGTATTCCTGCTCGCCTGGCACATTGAGTTCGCGCCAGCGGGCACCGGTGGAGATGATGACGCTCTTGGCTTTCAGAGTGGCACCGCTGACGGTACGCACTTCGGCGTAGCCGCCGGCTTCGCTGGCCGGGGTGAGCGATTCGACGCGTTGCAGATTCATGACGTCCACGTCGTAGGCTTTGACGTGCTGTTCGAGCTGGGCGACGAGTTTGGGCCCCTCGGTTTCTTTCACCGAGATGAAGTTCTCGATGCCGACCGTGTCCATGACCTGGCCGCCGAAACGCTCGGCCAGAATGCCGGTGCGGATACCTTTACGGGCGGCGTAAACGGCGGCAGCCGAGCCGGCTGGGCCACCGCCGACGATGAGCACGTCGTAGGGTGCCTGGGCGCTGATCTTTGCGGCTTCGCGGGCGGCAGCGCCGGTATCGAGCTTGGCGAGGATTTCTTCGATGGTCATGCGACCAGCGCCGAATTCCTGGCCGTTCAGGTACACCGTCGGTACGGCCATGATCTGACGCTCTTCAACGACGCTCTGGAACATGGCGCCGTCGATCATGGTGTGTTTGACGCGTGGGTTCAATGCGGCCATGAGGTTGAGTGCCTGCACGACGTCCGGGCAGTTGTGGCAGCTCAACGAAATGAAGGTTTCGAAGGTGTAGTCGCCCGGCAGGTTACGGATCTGCTCGATCACGCTGGCGTCGACCTTGGGCGGATAGCCGCCCATTTGCAGCAGTGCGAGAACGAGCGAGGTGAATTCGTGGCCCATCGGTAGCCCGGCGAATTGGGCGATCCCACGCTGCTCGGGGTTGTGCAACGGTGCGACACGGAAGGACGGCGTGTATTCGGCATCGTTGGCTTTAACGATGCTGATCTTGTCGGAAAGTGCGGCGATCTCGTTGACGAGTTCGCGCATCTGTTCCGAGTCGGCGCTATCGTTGAGCGAAGTGATGAGCTGGATCGGTTGCTCAAGGCGTTCGAGGTAACCTTTAAGCTGTTCCTGAATGTTGGTATCTAACATGATGTGCTCCTGCAGCGTTGTCTGAAATTTTAGGTCTGCGCTAATCGCATGGCAAAGCAAGGTCGGATTTTGGGCAAAGCAAGGCCGACTCGCCGCTTGGCGATGCAATCAGTTGCCTTAAGGTTTGGGTTTTGGGGAGGGGCCCGGAGCTCACGCCCCGGGCATTCTCTGTTGCGGCTGTTTTTAGTCCGCAGTATTAGCGTTGATCCGTAACTTAGATCTTGCCGACCAGATCCAGCGACGGCGCCAGGGTCTTCTCGCCTTCTTTCCACTTGGCCGGGCAGACTTCACCCGGGTGAGCGGCGGTGTACTGAGCAGCCTTCAGCTTGCGCAGAGTTTCCGAAACGTCACGGGCGATTTCGTTCGAGTGGATTTCCATCGTTTTGATGATGCCGTCCGGGTTGACGATGAAAGTACCGCGCAGGGCCAGACCTTCTTCCGGAATGTGCACGCCGAAGGCGTTGGTCAGTTGGTGCGTCGGGTCGCCGATCAGCGGGAACTGGGCTTTGCCGACGGCCGGCGAGGTTTCGTGCCACACCTTGTGCGAGAAGTGCGTGTCGGTGGTGACGATATACACTTCGGCGCCAGCTTTCTGGAAATCGGCGTAGTTGTTGGCAGCATCTTCGATTTCGGTCGGGCAGTTGAAGGTAAAGGCGGCCGGCATGAAAATCAGCACAGACCACTTACCCTTCAGGTTGGCTTCGGTGACATCAATGAACTTGCCGTTGTGGAAAGCCTGAACCTTGAACGGTTGCACTTGGGTGTTGATCAGCGACATGGTGTTGCTCCTGGTTTGTGTGTGAAAGTGTTTGACAGAGGATATGTCTTATCGACAAATTCGGAGTGTACGGACCTTCGACCGATAAATCCAATTGATTGTCACTAAATATCCGTTAGTAAAAAACTATCGACGGTCTGACGGCTGGCGGAGGCGTCGTCAGAAAATTCCCTGTCAAATCAAATGAAAGAACCGGGGAAACCGCCACCAACTCCGCCGTCTTTCGCTAAAATTAGCACCCTTTTGTGTAATTTTGTGTAATGCAGATTAAGTTTTGCTGAAAGCCGTCGATGGAATTTCCGGATCGTTTCGATGTGATTGTGGTGGGTGGGGGTCACGCCGGCACCGAGGCCGCGTTGGCTTCGGCGCGCACGGGCGTCCGTACGCTACTGCTCACGCACAGCATGGAAACGCTGGGGGTGATGAGCTGCAACCCGTCGATCGGTGGTATCGGCAAGGGGCATCTGGTTAAGGAAGTCGATGCGCTGGGCGGTGCGATGGCGGCCGCGACCGACGAGGCTGGTATTCAGTTCCGTATTCTCAATGCCTCGAAAGGTCCGGCTGTACGCGCGACGCGGGCGCAGGCTGACCGTGTGCTTTATAAGCAGGCCATTCGCCGTCGGTTGGAGAACCAGCCGAATCTGACGATTTTTGCCCAGGCCTGCGATGACCTGATCATGGACGGCGACTGCGTGGTCGGCGCCGTGACGCAACTGGGCGTGCGCTTCCGCGCAGATGCGGTTGTGCTGACGGCGGGCACGTTCCTGAACGGCCTCATTCACGTGGGCCTCGACAGTTATTCCGGCGGCCGCATGGGCGACCCGCCTTCGGTCTCGCTCGCCGCCAGATTACGCGAACTACAGCTAGCGCAGGGCCGTTTGAAGACCGGGACGCCGCCACGTTTGGACGGCAAGACCATCGATTTCTCGGTCATGCAGACGCAGCATTCGGATGACCCGCTACCGGTGTTTTCTTTCCTTGGCAACGCTGCGCAACATCCGGCGCAATTGCCCTGCTGGATTACGGATACCAACGAACGCACACACGAAATCATTCGTAATAACCTCGATCGCTCGCCGATGTACACCGGGGTCATCGAAGGCGTGGGTCCGCGCTACTGCCCGTCGATCGAAGACAAGATCCACCGCTTTGCCGACAAGGCCAGCCACCATGTGTTTCTCGAACCGGAAGGGCTCGATACGCATGAGATCTACCCGAACGGGATTTCGACCTCGCTGCCCTTCGACGTGCAGCTGCAGATCGTGCGTTCGATCCGCGGCATGGAACATTGCCATATCCTGCGCCCCGGTTATGCCATCGAATACGATTACTTCGATCCGCGCGGCTTGAAGGCGTCGCTGGAAACGAAGGCGATCAACGGCCTGTTTTTTGCCGGTCAGATTAACGGCACGACAGGTTATGAGGAAGCGGCGGCTCAGGGTCTGCTGGCCGGCCTGAACGCAGCACGCCAGACACGCGGCGAAGCAGCCTGGTGTCCGCGTCGTGACGAATCCTATCTCGGTGTATTGGTGGACGATCTGATTACGCGCGGCGTCAGTGAACCGTACCGCATGTTCACAAGTCGTGCCGAATACCGTCTGAGCTTGCGCGAAGACAATGCCGACTTGCGTCTGACCGAACTTGGTCGCGATATGGGCTTAGTGGATGATGTGCGTTGGGCAGCGTTCTGTGCCAAACGTGAAGCGATTGAGCTGGAACTGCAGCGATTACGCAGCCTTCGTGTCAACCCGACTAAGATCGCCCATGATCTGATCGAGCCGGTATTAGGCAAGCCGCTGGAACGGGAAACGACGGTGTTCGAGCTGCTGCGCCGTCCTGAAACGACTTACGCCGGCTTGCAGCAATTGGCCGAGCGGGCCGGTTTGGCGGAAGCCGTAGCGCTGTCGCCGGACGTGGTCGAGCAGGTCGAGATTCAGGCCAAGTACCAGGGCTATATCGACCGCCAGCGCGACGAAGTGGCGCGTCAGGCGGCCTATGAAACCTTGGCATTACCGGAAACGCTCGATTACGCCGAGGTGGTCGGCCTGTCGCGCGAGGTTTGCCAGAAGCTGCAGACACATCGACCGCAAACGCTGGGCCAGGCGGCACGCATCCAGGGCGTCACGCCGGCGGCCATCGGCCTGCTGCTCGTTCATTTGAAGCGGCTGGGCGTCGCGTTGGGCGCCGCATTGTGAGCGAAGTTGCCAACGCTCGCCGGGACGAAGTCGCACAGCTAATGAGCGGTGCGGCGCAAATGAAGGTGCCGTTGACCGAGACGCAGGCCAACAAGCTGCTCGATTACCTGGATCTGCTGCAAAAATGGAACAAGGCCTATAACCTGACGGCCGTGCGCGAGCGGCCGGCGATGCTGACGCAGCACCTGCTGGATTCGCTGTCGATCGTGCCGCATCTGCCGCCGGGTGATTTGCTGGACGTCGGTAGCGGTGGCGGTTTGCCCGGCATTCCATTAGCCATTTTGCAGCCGGAGCGTTCGATCACGCTCATTGATACCGTCGGCAAGAAGGTCGCTTTTCTGAAACAGGCGGCGATGACCTTGGGCCTGAAGAACTTGCAAGCAGTATCGGATCGCATCGAAAGCTGGCAGCCATCGGCAAACTCACCGGCAAACTCGTCAGCAAGTCACGTGGGCGGTTATGCGCTAATTACGGCGCGCGCTTATGCCACTTTGGCGACGTTGGTGGGGCAAACTCGGCGTCTTTTGGCGGAAAATGGCGCTTGGTATGCCATGAAAGGTGTCTTTCCGGACGCTGAAATGGCAGAATTACCCCCGGATGTCGTGGTGAAAGCGGTAATTCCGCTGCAAGTGCCCGATCTAGGCGCAGAAAGACATCTTGTGGTGCTGGCGCCTGCCGGTACGACGGCAACGAATTAACCCCTGGTTTTATAAAGGCGCAGCATGCGTATTCTGGCGATTACCAATCAAAAAGGCGGCGTGGGCAAAACCACCTCGGCCGTCAATCTGAGCGCGGCGCTGGCCAAATTGGGCCAACGCGTGCTGCTGATCGATCTGGATCCGCAAGGCAATGCGACGACGGGTTGCGGCATCGTCAAAACCGATGCGCTGCCGACCGTGTATCAGTTGCTGATCGGCGATACGACGTTGGGCGGCGCCATTGTGCAGACCGAATTCGGCTTCGATATTCTGCCGGCCAATCGCGAGCTGGCGGGCGCCGAGATTGAACTGATCGAACTGGATGGTCGCGAGCAGCGTCTGAAGGATGCGCTGGGCACGGTGGTAGATCGTTACGATTACGTGCTCATCGATTGCCCGCCGGCGCTGAACATGCTGACAGTGAATGCACTGGTGGCCTCGCAATCGGTGATGATCCCGATGCAGTGCGAGTACTACGCGCTGGAAGGTTTGTCGGATCTCGTGGAGACGCTGCGCAAGGTGCGCGGCAATCTGAATCCGGATCTGGAAATCGAAGGGTTGCTGCGCACGATGTACAACGCACAGAACACGTTGACGCAGCAGGTGTCGGAGGAGCTGACCAGTCACTTTGGTGACAAGGTTTACGCGACGATCATTCCGCGTAACGTGCGTTTGGCCGAGGCGCCGTCGTACGGCAAACCGGCGACGGCCTATGACGCGGCATCGAAAGGCGCGCAGGCGTATATGGCCTTGGCCGAAGAAATGCTGGCCCGGCACAAGCAGGCTTAAACCAAAGGCAGAACAATGAACGCGAAGAAACAAACCCGTGGCCTGGGGCGTGGCCTCGATGCGCTGCTCGGTGGCGCCAAGCCAAGTGCAGCCACCGCTAACACGACTGCATCGACGCCGACGGCCAAGGAAGAGACGCCCCGCAAGCTGCCGGTAACCGATCTGCAGCCGGGCAAGTATCAGCCGCGGACCCGCATGGATGAGGCGAGCCTGAATGAATTGGCATCGTCGATTGCGGCGCAGGGTCTGGTGCAGCCGATCATTGTGCGACCGCTGGGCGGGACCGCCTCGACGCCGTACGAAATTATTGCTGGTGAACGTCGTTGGCGCGCCTCGCAAATCGCCGGCCTGAAGGAAGTGCCGGTGCATGTGCACCACATTGCCGATGAAGCGGCGCTGGCGATGGCGCTGATCGAAAACATTCAGCGCGAAGATCTGAATCCGCTGGAAGAGGCGCAGGGCCTGCGTCGCCTGATCGACGAGTTTCAGTTGACGCACCAAGAGGCCGCCGAGGCCGTCGGTCGCTCGCGTTCCGCCGCGACGAATTTGCTGCGCCTGTTGGATCTGGCGCCGCCGGTGCAGGATCTGCTGATGCACAGTCGATTGGATATGGGGCACGCGCGGGCCTTGCTGGCGCTGACCGGTAGCGATCAGATTGCTGTGGCGCAGCAGGTGGTTCTGAAGAGCCTGTCGGTGCGTGAAACTGAGGAACTGGTGCGCCGCCGTCAAAGCGGCAAAGCGGCACCCAAGGCCGGTGGGGCGGGTGCCAAGGCAGATAACGCGGACGTCGCGCGCCTGACCGAAAAGCTGGCCGATGCACTGGGTGCTGCCGTGTCAATCTCGGCCAATAAGCGTGGTGCCGGCAAAATCACGATCAACTTCGACAGTCTTGATCAGCTTGATGGGCTAATCGAGCGTTTTTCTGATTGACGGCCGCGAAAGCTGGCCGTATAGTTACGGCGTTTGAAGGCGCCTGGTTTGGCCCAGCACATAAAGCGGTGAGGTGACGGTGTTTCGAGTAATACGCCTGCAACTGATCGCGATAACAATTGCTGTGGTACTAGCCGGGTTGCTTGCTGGGGGGCGTGGCAGCATTTCTGCCGCGATCGGAGGGGGGGCAGTTGTACTACCCAATTTTCTGTTCGCGCTGAGATTGATGGCGGCGTCGGCCAATCGTGCGGGTGTGGCGACGGCCGGTCTGTTTATCGTCTACGAATTCCTCAAGCTGGCTTTCACACTGGTTTTGTTGGCGGTTGCCATCGCGCTGTATGCGGACCTGAACTGGCCCAGTATGCTGCTCAGCATGGCGATCACCTTGCAGGTCAATTTTTTAGCATTGGCGAAAAGAACCTGAGATGGCGACTGAAAACGTAGCGAACGCAGCGGCCCACAGCGGCCCGACCCAGGGTGAATACATCGTTCACCACCTGACGCACCTGAATACGACGGGTGAAGCGCAGAAATCGATCGTCGACTGGTCGGTGATCAACCTCGACTCCTTTGTTTTTTCGACCGCACTCGGCATCATCGCCGTGTTGCTGATGTGGTTGGTCGCTCAGCGTGCCACGGCCGGTGTGCCGGGTCGTCTGCAGGCCGCCATCGAAGTCCTGGTCGAAATGGTGGCCAACCAGGCCAAGGGCATTATCCACGACGCCAAGTCCCGTCTGTTCGTCGCACCGCTGGCGCTGACCGTGTTCGTGTGGATCTTCTTCATGAACGCGATGGACCTGCTACCGCTGGACGTGCTGCCCAAGCTCTGGGAAGGTTACTACGCCGCTTCGGGCCACGACCCGCACCATGCTTATCTGCGTATCGTGCCGTCGGCCGACTTGAACATCACGCTGGCCATGGCGCTGGGTGTGCTCATCGTCTGTCTGTACTACAACGTCAAGATCAAAGGCATCGGCGGTTGGGTGCATGAACTGTTTGCCGCACCATTCGGTTCGCATCCGGCGCTAGCCCCGATCAACTTCCTGATGCAGATGATCGAATTCGCTGCAAAAACTATTTCGCACGGCATGCGGTTGTTCGGCAACATGTATGCAGGCGAGCTCGTGTTCATGCTGATCGCTCTGATGGGCGCGGCCTGGGCCGGAACGCATTCGCTGTCAGGTGGTCTGCTGTTTGCAGGGCACGTGATTGCGGGTTCGATCTGGGCGATCTTCCACATCCTGATCATTACGCTGCAAGCATTCATCTTCATGATGCTGACGCTGGTGTATGTCGGTCAGGCGCACGAGTCGCACTAATCGCACTAATTCTTTCTGTAGTACCTTTTCGTTTTACCTTTCTTTTTAACCCCCGCTGTTCTCATCCCTTTCAAGGAGTCGTCATGGAACAAATCCTCGGTCTAGTTGCTCTGGCTTCCGGCCTCATCATCGGTCTCGGTGCTATCGGTGCCTGTATCGGTATCGGTATCATGGGTTCGAAGTACCTCGAAGCGTCGGCTCGTCAACCTGAGCTGATGAACGAACTGCAAACCAAGATGTTCCTGCTGGCCGGTCTGATCGATGCTGCATTCCTGATCGGCGTTGGTATTGCGATGATGTTCGCCTTCGCTAACCCGTTCGTGCTGAAGTAATCCTGAACAACCTTTTTCAGGAGGGCTCGTAGCGTGAATCTGAACGCAACATTATTCGCCCAGCTCATCGTTTTCTTCATACTTGTATGGTTCTCGATGAAGTTCGTCTGGCCGCCGATCACGAAGGCGCTGGATGACCGTGCGAAAAAAATCGCTGACGGCCTGGCCGCAGCAGAACGTGGCAAGCATGAGCTAGAGCTCGCTAGCAAGCGTTCCGCTGAGGTTGTGCGTGAAGGCAAAGAAAAGTCGGCAGACGTCCTGGCAACCGCTGAAAAGCGCGCTGTCCAGATCATTGAAGATGCCAAGGCCCAGGCCAAGGTTGAAGCGGATCGTATCGTAGCGGCTGCTCGTGCTGACGTCGAACAGGAAGTCGTTCGCGCTCGCGAACAGCTTCGTGATCAAGTCGCTGCACTGGCTGTCGCGGGTGCTGAGAAGATTCTCCGTAAGGAAATCAACGCAGGCGCTCACGCAGATATCCTGGTTGCCATCAAGCAAGGTCTGTAACAAATGGCTGAATCCCTCACTGTAGCCCGTCCTTACGCCGAAGCGGTTTTCCGCCTCGGTCGTGAGTCAAGCAAGTTGGCCGACTGGAGTGGTTGGCTGGGTCGCCTGTCGCTGATTGCCAATGAATCGGCAATGCAGGACTGCTTCGGCAACCCGAAGCTGAGCTCCCGCCAAGTCACCGACCTGGTGGTGGGCGTGCTGGGGGTTGAAGCCCCGCAGGCGCTGTCACGTTTCATTGAGGTGCTTGCCGAAAACGGGCGCCTGGCCCTGCTTCCCGAAATTCAGACGCTTTTCGAAGAGCTGAAGTCGGAAGAAGAAGGTGTCAAGGAAGCACACATTATCAGTGCCTTCCCGATGGATGATGCCCAGGTGAAGCAGGTCGTGCCTGTACTGGAACAGCATTTCTCTTCAAAGCTCAAGCCGCGCGTTACCGTGGATCCGTCGCTGATTGGCGGTATCAAGGTTGAAGTCGGTGACGAGGTGTTTGACGCCTCGGTGCGTGGCCAGCTCGACGCAATGGCTGTCGCGTTAAAGAACTAGGAGTTTTCTAAATGCAACTGAATCCTTCCGAGATCAGCGAGCTGATCAAGAGCAAGATTGAGAACCTGAACCTGGGTGCAGAAACCCGGACTCAGGGGACGGTCGTATCGGTTACTGACGGCATTTGCCGCGTTCACGGTCTGGAAGACGTGATGCAGGGTGAAATGCTTGAGTTCCCGGGCGGCATCATGGGGATGGCCCTGAACCTCGAGCGCGACTCCGTTGGCGCCGTGGTGCTGGGTGAATACGAAAACATTTCGGAAGGCGACACCGTCAAGTGCACGGGCCGCATTCTGGAAGTGCCGGTCGGTCCGGAGCTCAAGGGTCGTGTTGTTAACGCCCTGGGTCAGCCGATCGACGGCAAAGGTCCGCTGGGTAATAAGCTGACCGACAAAATCGAAAAAGTTGCACCGGGCGTGATCTGGCGTAAGTCGGTGTCTCAACCGCTGCAAACCGGTATCAAGGCGATTGACGCTATGGTGCCGATCGGCCGTGGTCAGCGTGAGCTGATCATTGGTGACCGTCAGACGGGTAAGACCGCTGTCGCAGTGGACACTATCCTGAACCAAAAGGGCCAGGGCGTGACCTGTATCTACGTGGCTGTTGGCCAGAAGGCTTCGACGATCGCCAACGTGGTACGCACGCTGGAAGAGCACGGCGCGCTGGAATACACCATCGTCGTTGCCGCCACCGCTTCGGATCCGGCAGCTATGCAGTTCATCGCCCCGTACGCCGGTTGCACGATGGGCGAATACTTCCGTGATATCGGCGAAGATGCGCTGATCATTTATGATGACTTGACCAAGCAAGCTTGGGCCTATCGTCAGATCTCGCTGCTGCTGCGCCGTCCGCCGGGCCGCGAAGCTTACCCGGGTGATGTGTTCTATCTGCACTCGCGTCTGCTGGAGCGTGCTGCTCGCGTTAGCGAAGAGTACGTTGAGAAGCTGACCAATGGCGCCGTCAAGGGCAAGACCGGTTCGCTGACCGCGCTGCCAGTCATTGAAACGCAGGCCGGTGACGTTTCGGCGTTCGTGCCGACCAACGTGATTTCGATTACCGACGGTCAGATCTTCCTGGAAACCGACCTTTTCAACGCAGGTATCCGTCCGGCCATTAACGCCGGTATCTCGGTGTCGCGTGTGG
>CAZSAE010000027.1:0-13542 GCA_964604765.1 uncultured Dechloromonas sp.
GGTCAGGGGCTCAGGCAGCCTGACGCTGAACCGCACCTTCGAAGTCGGCGAGCATGCGCTGCAAGCGCTCATGCTTGAGCTTCAGCGAGGCCGGATTGACCACGAGACGCGACGAAATCGGCATCACCTCTTCCACGGCCTGCAGATGATTAGCGCGCAATGTGTTACCCGAGGATACGAGGTCGACGATGGCATCCGACAGACCGACCAGCGGCGCCAGCTCCATGGAACCGTACAGCTTGATCAGATCGATGTGCACACCCTTGGCCGCGAAGTGATCGCGGGCGATGTTGACGTATTTCGTTGCGACACGCAGACGACTGCCGGGCCGGACAGCGGCGGCATAGTCGAAACCTTCCGTCACGGCGACCATCATCTTGCAACGGGCGATCTCCAGATCCAGCGGTTGATACAGGCCCTGACCGCCGTGTTCGATCAACACGTCTTTGCCGGCCACGCCGAGATCGGCGGCGCCATATTGCACGTAAGTCGGCACGTCGGTCGCGCGCACGATGACGATACGCACCTCCGGGTCCTGCGTCGGCAGAATCAGCTTGCGTGAAGATTCCGGATCTTCGGTCGGCAGAATGCCGGCCGCTTCAAGCAGCGGCAACGTTTCTTCGAGGATGCGGCCCTTGGATAGGGCGATCGTAATGCCGGTGGTATTACTCGTCACAGCGCGTGTTCCAAGCCAAAACCCGTATTCTAGCGGACGCGACGCACCGATGCGCCCAGCCGGGCGAGTTTTTCCTCGATGCGTTCATAACCGCGATCCAGGTGATAGATGCGTTCGATCAGGGTTTCGCCCTGCGCCGCCAGGCCGGCGATGACCAATGCCGCCGAAGCGCGCAAGTCAGTCGCCATGACAATGGCGCCTTCCAGTTTTTCGACGCCGGTCACGGCGGCCGAGTTGCCATCGATATGGATGTCGGCACCCAGACGCATGAGTTCGACCGCGTGCATGAAGCGGTTCTCGAAGATGGTTTCCTTGATGATCGCGGTGCCTTCGGCCAGACAGTTGATGGCCATCAGCTGTGCCTGCATATCGGTCGGAAACGCCGGGTAAGGCGCCGTGCGGAAAGATACGGCCTTGAGGCGGCTCGGTGCTTTGAGGCGGATATGTTGATCATCGCCGCCAATCTGGCAACCGGCTTCGGCGAGCTTGGCGGTGACCGCATCCAGGTAAGCGGCCGAGGTACCTTGCAGCACAACTTCGCCACCGGTGATGGCGGCCGCGCACAGATAGGTGCCGGTTTCGATACGATCTGGCATGACGGCATGCGCGGCACCGTGTAATGCGGGCACGCCGTGAATGGTAATTTTGTCGGTACCGGCACCTTCGATTTTGGCGCCCATGGCGATTAGGCAGTTGGCCAGATCAACCACCTCGGGTTCGCAGGCGGCGTTTTCGATGATGGTTTCACCCTGCGCCAGCGTGGCGGCCATCATCAGGTTCTCCGTGCCCGTGACGGTGACCATATCGGTACAGATGCGGGCGCCCTTGAGGCCGCCGGCCGGTGCCTTGGCGTGGATATAGCCGGCTTCGACATGCACGTCGGCGCCCATGGCCTGCAGGCCCTTGATGTGCTGATCAACCGGGCGCGCACCAATCGCGCAGCCGCCGGGCAGCGACACTTTGGCTTCGCCCCAGCGCGCGACGAGCGGGCCGAGCACGAGAATCGAGGCGCGCATGGTTTTGACCAACTCATACGGCGCGGTCGGATCGGTCAGGCCATTGGCATCCAGCGTCACGCCCGCTTCGGCGCCATCCAGCGTCGAGGCGACACCCATGTTGGTGAGCAGACGAATC
The DNA here is from genome assembly GCA_964604765.1 of uncultured Dechloromonas sp. Classification (GTDB taxonomy): domain Bacteria; phylum Pseudomonadota; class Gammaproteobacteria; order Burkholderiales; family Rhodocyclaceae; genus Fluviibacter. The sequence goes on from CAZSAE010000027.1 coordinate 1,811, forward strand.
ATGGTGGCCACATCATGCAGATGCGGTAGATTGGTCAATTCTAAAGGTTCGCGCGTCAGCAGGCTGGCGCACAAAATCGGTAGCGCCGCGTTTTTGGCGCCGGAGATGCGAATCTCACCCTGTAGGCGATGTCCGCCCTGAATCAGCAGCTTATCCACGGTTTGCCCACTCCTCGGGGGTCAGGGTCTGCATGGTCAGCGCATGCACCAGTTCATCGCGCATGGCATCGCCCAATGCAGCGTAGACGGCCTGATGCCGGCGCACGCGCGGCAAGGTGTTGAACGCCTCGCTAACGATCAGCAATTCGAAATGACGACCGTCACCATCCAGACTCAGATGCTGCACCGGCAGTTTGGCGCGCAGCGCCGCTTCAATATCTTCCAGACGAACCATGGCTTCTTTCCATCAGTTGCGCAGCTTGTAGCCACGCACGAGCAACACATAACTGAACAAACCGATCAGCACGGTAAAGCTTGTGGCGACGCCCAGACTTAGCCAGGGCGAGGCATCCGACACGGCAAAGAAGCCGTAACGAAAACCGTCGATCAGGTAGAACACCGGGTTGAACCGGGACACCGTCTGCCAGAACTCAGGGAGCGATTGTACCGAGTAGAAGACGCCCGACAGCATGGTGAGCGGCAGAATCAGGAAATTCTGGAAGCCGGCCAACTGGTCGAATTTATCGGCCCACATGCCGGCGATAACGCCCAGGCTGCCCATCATAATCCCGCCGAGCAGCGTGAACAGCAGCGCCCACACGGGTTCGGCCAGCGTCAGACCACCGATCCAGCAGGTGGCGAGCAGCACGCCGGCGCCGACCAGGGCGCCCCGGAAGGTGGCGGCTAGTAGGTAGGCAGCGAAGAACTGGAAGTTCGAAATCGGCGTGAGCAGCACGAAGACCAGATTGCCCGTGATCTTGGACTGGATCAGCGACGAGGAGCTGTTGGCGAAGGCATTTTGCAGCACCGACATCATGACCAGCCCCGGAATCAGAAACGCGGTGTAACGCACACCGTGGACCTGGACATGGTTGTCCAATACCTGGGAAAAGATCATCAGATAGAGCAACGCCGTCAGCACCGGCGCGCACACGGTCTGGAAACCCACCTTCCAGAAACGCAGCAGTTCTTTGCGTAACAGTGTCAGAAATTCGGTCATGTGCGGCCCTCCACGTCAGCGGCACGGTGCCCCATGAAACTCAGGAAGGCCCTTTCCAGATCGGGCGGCGACAGGCTCATGTCTTCGAGCGTGCAGCCAGATTCACGTAGCGTCGCCAGCACGGATTCGATATCGGCCAGCGCTTCCAGCGTCCACTCCCAGGTGCGCGCTGCCTCCGGCACCGGCTGCGCCATCGCCTGCAATGCCGTCGGCAAGGCATTGCCCTCGCCGAGGCGCACGGTCAGGCGATGCTTGGCGAAACGGCGGATCAGTGTCTCGGTGCTTTCGAGCGCGCAGATCTCGCCGGCGCGCATGAGCGCCAGTCGGCCGCACAGCGCTTCGGCTTCTTCCAGGTAGTGGGTGGTCAGGATGATCGTGTGGCCGTCGCGGTTCAAGCGACGGATGAACTGCCAGAGCCCCTGGCGCAAAGCGACGTCGACGCCCGCCGTCGGTTCGTCGAGGATGATGACGGGCGGCCGATGCACGAGCGCCTGCGCCACGAGCACGCGGCGCTTCATGCCACCGGAGAGGCTGCGCATCGAATGGTTGGCTTTGTCGGTCAGATCCAGTTCGGCGAGCAACTCGTCGATCCAGGCATCGTTCTTGGGCAAACCGAAATAACCGGATTGCAGACGCAGAATCTCGCGCACCGAAAAGAACGGGTCGAACACCAATTCCTGCGGTACCACCCCCAGGGCACGGCGCGCGGCGCGATAATCGTCGCGCGTATCGTGACCCAGAATACGGATAGCGCCGGTATCCTGGCGGCACAAACCAGCCATGCAGGAAATCAGCGTGGTTTTACCGGCACCGTTGGGGCCCAATAGACCAAAAAATTCACCCTGCTCGATGTCGAGCGACACGTCGCGCAAGGCGTGCACCGTCTGCCGCTGACGCAGAAACGTTTTTGAAACCTGCCGTACGGCAACCGCTGGCGCATTCACCTGCTTAAACCACCCAGAACAGATTGTGCAATCCGTAAAGGTCGCTCAGCGCGCGCAACGCCGGTGGTGCATGGTAAACGGTGATCGTTGCGCCGCCCGCTGCCCGACTCAGCGTCAGCAGCACGCTCAGGGCCGAAGAATCGACGCGGTCCACGGCATGCAGATCAACGTGCGTAACTCCCGGGTAGCCAGCCAGTGCCGTCAGCAGCTCCGGGGTGTCACGGACAGTCAGGTCGCCCTGAATTTCCAGGCGTTGGCCATCGCCGTTCAAACGCAGCGCCGTCATGATCGGCGATCAGGAGGCTTTGGGTTTCTGTTCGAGCTGGCGATTCTTATCGATCAGCATCTTGATCAGCCCGTCCACGCCATTGGTATGCACTTCCTGGCTGAAGCTCTCGCGATAGTTGGTGATCAACGACACACCTGCTACGGTAATGTCATAAATCTTCCAGCTGTCGGTGCCCTTTTCCAGACTGAAATTAACGTCGAGCGGTTTCGCACCCGGCTTGACGATCATCGTTTTGACGACCACCTCGTGCTCGTCACCCGCCATCTTGAACGGCTTGTATTCGATGGTCTGGTTCTTGTTGACGCTGATGAAAGCGTTGGCATAGGTCCGGGTCAGCAGACGACGGAATTCCTGCGTCAACTGTTTCTTCTGCTCCGGCGTCGCCTGACGCCAATCCTTGCCGACGGCCAGGCGAGTCATGCGGTTGAAATCAAAATTGGTGAGCACCGATTTTTCCGCCCACTCGATAAGCTTGGTGGTTTCGCCCTTCTGCAAACTCGTGTCCTGATTGACATAGACATAAGTCTCTTGCGTGATCTGATAGATCAGTTTGTCCGGCGGCATGATATTGGCCTGAGCCAACGCGGGCGTGGCAATCATGCACAGCAGGAACAGGGTTCGGCGAAGTCGTTGAAACATCAGAGGCTCTCGGGTTGGGCGATCAAGGGTAAATTGTTATTCTACTGCGCGCTGGCGCCAGCGTCAGCCAGCTTCTCGGATTCCGGCGCTGCGGAGGTTTTTTGGGGTTGTTTTTCTGTGGCGCCGGGTTTCGACGTTTTATCGATGTCATCCGTGTCGTCTTCGCCCTCGCCCAATCCCGGCGGCGGTTCGCCGTCGTAGATGAGGTTCAAACGGTTCTGCAGATAGGCATCGCGCAGATAGCTGTACTTGTCGGTGGCTGCTTCTTCAATGATCTTTTCGGCCGGGAACAAGTTGGCGCGCAGGTTGATGAAGTTGACACCCCAAGCTGTGTAGTAGGCCACCGGATCCTTGACCACGAAGGTCAACGGGTTGGCCGCGACGTTGGCCACCAGACCGAAGGTATCGCGCACATCGTTCGGACCGACGATGGGCAGCACGAAATACGGGCCGGGCTGGATACCCCAACGCCCGAAGGTGACACCGAAATCGTTCTCGCTCTTGTACCAGCCGGCATTACCAGCCACATCGAACAGACCGCCGAAACCGAGCGTGGTATTGATCAGCACGCGACCAAAATCATTGAACGCCTGCTCGCCGCGGCCCTGCAGCAGGTCGTTAATGCCGATCACCACGTCGCTCAGGTTCGAGAACAGGTTTGTGACCAGAATACGAATCGGCTCGGGAATGATGAATTCATACCCCTGGGCGACCGGTTTGATGAGCACCTTGTCGACGGCCTCGTTGAACGCGAACATGCCGCGGTTATAGCCTTCCCACGGGTCGCGCGGGTTGTTGTATTCCTCGGCGACGGCACCGCCGACCAGACCGATGGCCAGCACGGCGCCGACCAGCCAGCGTTTGAAGGGCGTGTTATTCAGCAGCGGCATCCTTCTTTCCTTCCGAGGCCTTGTTGAACAGGAACTGGCTGATCAGCTTTTCGAGCACGATCGCCGATTGCGTCTTGGCAATCTTACCGCCGGCCGGGATCATTTGCTCATCGCCGCCGGCATCGAGGCCGATATATTGTTCGCCGAGCAGGCCCGACGTCAGGATCGACGCGAACGTGTCCTTGGGAAACTGGTAACGGCTGTCGATGTTGAGCATCACGTTCGCCTCATAGGTCTCCGGATCGAAACGAATCTCCGAGACCCGGCCAACGACGACGCCGGCGCTCTTGACCGGACCGCGCACCTTGAGGCCGCCGATGTTTTCAAAACGCGCGGTCAGTTGATAGGTCGACGCAAAGCTCGAGGCGGAGAAGTTACTAACCTTGAGCGCCAGAAACAGCAGGGCGGCAAAACTGATCGCCACGAAAACGCCCACCCACAGATCCATCACCTTTCGGTTCATCATAAGCCTCGGAACATAAATGAAGTCAGTACAAAGTCCAGCGCCAGAATGGCCAGCGCCGACGTTACCACCGTGCGCGTAATGGCACGCGACACGCCTTCGGCGGTCGGCACCGAATCAAAGCCTTCGAAAACGGCGATCAGCGACACGGCCACGCCGAAGACAGCGCTCTTGATGATGCCATTGAAGACATCCTCGCGAAAATCGACACTGGCCTGCATCTGCGCCCAGAAGGCGCCCTCGTCGACGCCGATGAAGACCACGCCGATGAGCCAGCCACCGAAAATGCCGGCCGCCGTGAATAGCGCCGCCAGCAAGGGCATGGACAGCACACCGCCCCAGAAGCGCGGCGCCATGATGCGGGCCAGCGGGTTGACCGCCATCATGTCCATGGCGGTCAGCTGCTCGGTGGCTTTCATGAGGCCGACTTCAGCCGTAATGGACGAACCGCCACGCGAGGCGAACAACAACCCGGCGACGACCGGGCCCAGCTCACGCACCAGCGACAAGGCAACGAGAATGCCCAGCGCTTCGGAGGAACCATAGCGCTGCAAGGTGTCATAACCCTGCAACCCCAGCACCAGGCCGACGAACAGCCCCGACACCAGGATGATGATCAGTGACAATACGCCGCTGGCAAACAGCTCACGCAGTAGCAAACGCGGTCGGCGGAAGGTTTCGCCGGACTGCGCCAGCATGGCCAGGAAAAAGCGCGCGGCAAAGCCCAGACGCCAGATGCGGTCGATGGTGTTGCCGCCGATGCGCGACAACAGCGACAGGCAATGGCCAAAGATGCCCATCAATCGACCCCCAACAACTGGCTTTCCAGCTCAGGGGCCGGATAGTGGAAATGCACCGGGCCATCCGGTTGCGCGTGGATGAACTGGTACACGTAGGGATCGGCCGAAACGCGAATTTCATCTGGCTTGCCCTCGCCGACCATGCGGCCCGAGGACATGAAATACACATAATCGACGACGGCCAGCGACTCATGCACATCGTGCGTCACCATGATCGAGGTTGCCCCCAGCGCGTCGGTCAGACGCCGGATCAAGGTCGCGATGATCGACAGTGAAATCGGGTCAAGCCCGGTGAACGGTTCGTCGAACAGAATGAGCTCGGGGTCGAGCGCGACCGAACGGGCCAGCGCCACACGCCGCGCCATACCGCCGGATAACTCGGCGGGCATCAATTGGGCGGCGCCGCGCAAACCCACCGCTTCGAGTTTGAGCAGCACCAGGTCGCGGATGGTCGATTCGGGCAGCTGGGTATGTTCGCGCAGCGGGAACGCCACGTTCTCGTAGACCGAGAGGTCGGTAAACAAGGCGCCGAACTGAAACAGCATCCCCATACGGCGACGCATGTCATACAGCCCTTTTTGTCCCAGCGTGTTGACGTCCTGACCGGCGACGCGGACGGTACCGCGCGTCGGCTGAATCTGGCCGCCGATCAGGCGCAGCAGGGTGGTCTTGCCACACCCGGAGCCACCCATGATGGCGGTCAGTTTGCCCTTGGGTACCCGCATATCGATCCCAGAAAGCACGGGCCGCTCGCCATAGGCGAAATCAAGACCGAGAATTTCTACATAGGGAACGGGCATTGGGTGTATGGCTTTCAATCGCGTAATTTTTCATTCTAACACCGACACGTGTTCGCTTTATGACAGCCAACGCCTTGCAACCGCAGATCACCGATCACGCCGCCATCGCCCGAGTCCGTTGCTATAGAATGTCAGCGAACCTGTCCGATCGTCACCGAATCCGATCGTCCCTTTTTGCCGGCTGCTGAACGATGAATCTAATGACCGATCTCCCCCTCCCCGGTTTCGAACAAAAGATTGTTCCGCCCAAGGATTTGGCGGCGCGTGTCGCGCAACTGGCGCGCCCGCTGGTGTTTACCAACGGCTGCTTCGACATCCTGCACCGCGGTCATGTGACCTATCTGGCGCAGGCCCGCGCCCTGGGCGCCTCGCTGATCGTCGCTGCCAACACGGATGCCTCGGTCAAACGACTGGGCAAAGGCGACGACCGCCCGCTGAACCCGCTGGAAAACCGCATGGCGGTGCTGGCCGCGCTGGAATGCGTGTCTTTAGTCACCTGGTTCGACGAAGATACGCCGATCGAACGGATTCTCGATTGCCGACCGGATATTCTGGTCAAGGGCGGTGACTGGGCCGTTGACGCCATCGTCGGCGCCGCCGAAGTGCGCGGCTGGGGGGGCAAGGTGGTCTCGATCCCCTTCCTGCACGAAACGTCGACCACCGCGATGGTTAACAAAATCCGCAGTTGTTAAGCAACCACGACCCGGGATTTTTGTTGGGTGGGATGCAGTGCGCGACGCGTTGAGCGCAGCGATCGAAGACATATCCCATAGATAGGCGAGGAGCGAGCTCAGCGCAACAAAGCAATGCACCCGCCCCGGCAAAAATCAAAGAGCCACTTGCGTTCCCAGCTCAACAACGCGATTCGTCGGAATATTGAAATAGTTCGTCGCACTATCCGCATTGCGGTACATGGTGATAAACAACTTCTCGCGCCAGAAGGCCATTTCTGAATTGAGCTTCGGAATCAGTGTTTCGCGGCCGAGGAAGAACGAGGTTTCCATCATATTGATCGGCAAACCGTAATCGCCACACTTCGCCAGCGCCTCCGGAATATTCGGTTCTTCCTTGAACCCGTAGCGAATTAGGACGGTCCAGAACTGTTCCTTGAGCGGCTTGAGTTCGACACGATCGGTTTCTGGCACAAAGGGCACGTCCTCGATTTGCACGCAGGTGACCAGCACTTTCTCATGCAGCACCTTGTTGTGCATCATGTTATGCAGCAAGGCATGCGGCACGCCGGTCAGATCGCCATTCATAAATACAGCGATGCCCGGCACCCGGGTCGGACCACCGACGCCCAGGCTGCCGACAAAGGCGTCGAGACGCAGCTCTTCACTGCGCAGACGTTTACGCAGCAGCTCACGGCCACGCTTCCAGGTCGTCATGATGATGAAAATGACAAAACCGGCGACCAGCGGGAACCAACCGCCATCCGGAATCTTCTGGATGTTCGCCCACAGGAAGATCAGCTCGAAGCACAGGAAGAACGCGAACAGCAGCGCCGCGCGATACCAGCCCCAATGCCAGATCTTGGCGGCCACCACCACAGCGAGTAGCGAGGTGATGACCATATCGCCGGTCACGGCCAAACCGTAGGCCGCCGCCAGGTTATTTGACGACTTGAAGGTGAGCACGAGCAGGATCACGGCCGACAGCTGCATCCAGTTCACGGCGGGCATGTAGATCTGCCCCTGCTGTTTTTCCGAAGTGTGGGTCACCACCATGCGCGGCACAAAGCCCAGTTGCATGGCCTGACGCGTCATCGAATAGGCGCCGGTAATGACCGCTTGCGAGGCAATGACCGTGGCGCAGGTCGCCAGACAGACCAGCGGAAAACGCAGATACTCCGGCGCCCCCAGATAGAACGGGTTATCGACGGCATCGGGGTTGGCCATGACCAGCGCGGCCTGGCCGAAGTAGTTGATGACCAGCGCCGGCAAGACAAAAAACGCCCAGGCTAGACGAATCGGCTTGCGACCGAAGTGGCCCATGTCGGCGTAGAGCGCCTCGGCGCCCGTGACTGCCAGCACCACGTTACCCATGGCAAACACCGCCATATGCGGGTTATCGACTAGCAGATGCACGGCATACATGGGGTTGAGTGCCAGCAGCACATGCGGGTTGCCGATGACGTTATAGACCCCCATCACCCCCAGCACGCCAAACCAGACTGCCATCACCGGGCCGAAGAAAGCGCCGACCTTGGCTGTGCCGTGCTTCTGGAACATGAACAACCCGGCCAGAATCACGATCGTGATGGGAATCACCACGTTCTTGAACTGCGGCGCCACCACCTGCAGACCTTCGACGGCCGACAGCACCGAGATAGCCGGCGTGACCATGCCATCGCCGTAAAACATGGCCGTGCCGAGTATCCCGGCCAGCATGATCCAGCGGGCGCGCTTGGGCTTGCCTTGCGCTTCGTGCAGCGCCAGGGCGATCAGCGCCATCATGCCGCCCTCGCCCCGGTTGTCGGCGCGCAGAATGAAAACGATGTACTTGAGCGAGACAATGATCATCAACGCCCAGAAAATCATCGACAAACCGCCAAAGACGTTGGCTTCGGTCAACGGAATCGGGTGATTGCCGGCAAAGAGTTCCTTGAAGGCGTACAGCGGACTCGTGCCGATATCCCCATACACCACGCCCAGCGCACCCAAGACGAGCAGTTGCAAGCTCGTCTTGTGCTCATGGGCCGCCAAGGTGTTCGACGTTGCTGCCAACATACGCACTCCCAACCACTAAAACAGAACGTCGAACGAAATCAATTGGTCAGAACGGGATGTCGTCATCCAGATCCGCCACATTGGCCGGCGGGCGACGATTGGCGTTGCCCCCCACGGCGGCGGCCGGTGCAAACGGGTCATCGCGGCTGACCGGCTCGCCCTGGCCTTCGCGGCGCCCCAGCATCTTCATTTCGGTGGCTTCGACTTCGGTCGTATAACGTTCCTGACCGTCCTTGTCCTGCCATTTGCGGGTCTTGATGCGACCTTCGATATAAACCTGCGACCCTTTTTTCAGGTACTGGCCAGCGATTTCGGCCAGACGGCGGTAGAACACCACGCGGTGCCACTCGGTCGACTCGCGCTGCTCGCCACTGGCTTTGTCACGCCAGGTGTCGGTCGTGGCCAGGCGGATATTGCATACGGCATCGCCAGAGGTGGTGTAACGGGTTTCGGGGTCTGCGCCGAGGTTACCAATGAGCAGTACTTTATTGAGCGATGCCATAACAAATCTCCTGAGTTAACGAGTGTAGCGGCCAAAACGATGGCTTACCGGCTTGCCAGAATATCACGTCGTCGCGAATGGCGTTGCTTATGTGGGTGCTTAGGTCGAAATTCGTGCCGGCCATTTCAACGACGTGACAAGCCAAACGAGCGCCAAAAGACCACACCCAGCAAAGATGGCCACATAGCCGCCCGTCTGCAGCAGCAGGCCGCCCAGCGCACCGCCGGCGAACAATCCCAGCGATTGCAGGGTGTTGTAGACCCCCAACGCCTGCGCCTTGCCCGTAGCCGGCGCGATGCGCGAGATCAGTGACGGCTGCAACGCTTCCAGCATATTGAAACCGCTGAAGAAAAGCGCGATCAGCATGAAGATCAGCAATGTGGCGCCCAGGTCGCCGAGACCAACGATCTGCAACAACCCAAGGAAGCCCAGCTGCGTCAGACAGAGCAGCAGTATGGCCGTACTGTAGACCTGCGCCATGCGCTGGTAACGCTCGGCCTGCATCATGGCGGGCCAGAGCACGACCAGCGCGGCCAGCACCGCCGGCAGATAGAGCAACCAGTGGCGACTCAACGGCAGATCGGCCAGCTGAATCAGCAAACCCGGCACGGCGACCCACATGGCAATCTGGATCGCATGCAGGATGAATACGCCCAGATTCAGGCGGAAGAGACGCGGATCGCGCAGCACCAGGAAGAAGGTCCCGACAACGGGTGGCGGCAGCGGCGGCGCCGGCGGCACCAGCCGAAACAAGGCCCAGAAGGCGGCCAGGCCCAGCGCACCGGTGAACCAGAATAGACCGTTCAGGCCAACCCAGCCATAAAGCACGGGCGCCACGGCCAGCGACAAGGCGAACATCAGGGCGATTGAGCCACCGATCATCGCCATCGCCTTGCTGCGCTGGCTGTCGCGGGTCAGATCCGCCACCAGAGCGGTAATGGCGGCCGATATCGCGCCACTGCCCTGGATCATGCGGCCCCAGGTCATGGTTTCGATGCTATCGGCCGTGGCACAAACCGCGCTGCCGACGACGAACAGCGTCAGCCCGAAGGCGATCACGGGCTTACGCCCCCAACGGTCCGCCGCCAGCCCCAACGGCAGCTGCAAGCAGGCCTGGGTCAGCCCATAAGCCCCCAGCGCCAGACCGACGGCGGCGACACTCTGACCGCCGACCAGATCCCGCGCAGCGACGGCAAAGACCGGCAAGACAATGAACAAGCCCAGCATGCGCAGAGCAAAAATGGCAGCCAATCCCAGCGCAGCTCGCCTTTCGGCGGGCAACATGGGTTCTTTGGGCGGGCGGGAGGAAGCGGACATAAATTAAACAGTTGCAGTGCACAAACGCGGCCGCGTAATATTACCAGTTGGCCTTCAATCGGCCGCCCTTTGGAACAGTTGCCGTTCCCAGTTCATCGGAAACCGTTATGGAAGACATCCGCATCCGCGGTGCGCGCACGCACAATTTGCAGAACATCAGCCTCGACCTGCCGCGTCACAAGCTGATCGTGATTACCGGCCTGTCGGGCTCGGGCAAAAGTTCGCTCGCCTTCGACACCCTCTACGCCGAGGGGCAGCGCCGCTACGTCGAGAGTCTCTCCGCCTACGCACGCCAGTTTCTGCAGCTTATGGAAAAACCCGATGTCGATCTGATCGAGGGCCTGTCGCCGGCGATTTCTATCGAACAGAAGGCGACCAGCCATAACCCGCGTTCCACCGTGGGCACCGTCACCGAGATTCACGACTACCTGCGCCTGCTCTTTGCGCGCGCCGGCACACCCTACTGCCCTGAACATCATCTGCCGCTGCAGGCGCAGACCGTGTCGCAGATGGTCGATCATGTGCTGACCCTGCCCGAAGACACCAAGCTGATGATCATTGCGCCCGTCGTGGCTAATCGCAAGGGCGAACAGCAGGATCTGTTCGCCGAGCTGCGCGCTCAGGGTTTTGTGCGTCTGCGCATCGATGGCAAGGTTTTTGAAATCGACGCCCTGCCCAAGCTCGACAAAAACAAGAAGCACACGATTGATGTCGTCATCGACCGCCTCAAGGTGCGCGACGATACACGCCAGCGGCTGGCCGAAAGTTTCGAAGTCGCTCTGCGGCATGCCGACGGCCGCGCCATCGCACTGAACATGGATACGGGTGAAGAACATTTGTTCTCCGCCCGCTTCTCCTGCCCGCACTGTAACTTCGCGCTACAGGAACTTGAGCCGCGCATCTTTTCGTTCAACAACCCGATGGGCGCCTGTCCCAAGTGCGACGGCCTCGGCGTCATTCAGTTCTTCGACCCGAAACGCGTCGTCGCGCATCCGGAGCTATCGCTCTCTTCGGGCGCGATTCGCGGCTGGGATCGGCGCAACCAGTTCTATTTTCAGATGGTGATTGCGCTGGCCGAATATTATGGTTTCGACGTCATGACCCCGTTTAAGGATCTGCCAGCGGACGTGCAGCAGATCGTCCTCTACGGTTCCGGCGATGAAAGCCTGCCCTTCCAGTATCTGAATGAACGCGGCAAGCT
>CAZSAE010000027.1:13642-16584 GCA_964604765.1 uncultured Dechloromonas sp.
CACTCGAACTGCAGGGACACCGCGCCCAGGTCGCTGAAAAAATTCTCAAGGAAATCACCGCGCGTCTGGAATTCCTGATCAACGTCGGACTTGATTATCTGTCGCTCGAACGCTCGGCCGACACGCTGTCCGGCGGCGAAGCGCAGCGCATCCGTCTGGCCTCGCAGATCGGTTCTGGGCTGACCGGCGTCATGTACGTGCTCGACGAACCCTCGATCGGTCTGCACCAGCGCGACAACGATCGGCTGCTTTCCACGCTGCAACGTCTGCGCGATCTCGGCAACACGGTGATCGTGGTCGAACACGATGAAGACGCCATTCGCATGGCCGACTATGTGGTCGACATGGGCCCGGGGGCCGGCGTGCACGGTGGTCGCATCGTGGCGCAAGGCACGCCACAACAGATCACAGAAAACCCGGATTCGATGACCGGTGCCTATCTGTCGGGTCGTGAAGCGATCATGCTGCCAGCGACACGCAAGACGCCCGATCCCGAACGCGTCCTGCAACTCAAGAATGCGACTGGTAACAACCTTCAGAACACGGATCTGACGATTCCACTCGGCCTCTTCACCTGTATCACTGGTGTGTCAGGCTCGGGCAAATCGACGCTGATCAACGACACGCTCTATGCCGTCTGCGCCAAGCATCTGTATGGCAGCAGCCTGGCCCCGGCGCCCTACGAAACGCTGGACGGACTCGACCAGATCGACAAAGTCATCAACGTTGACCAGAGCCCGATCGGCCGTACGCCGCGTTCCAACCCGGCCACTTATACGGGCCTGCTGACGCCGATTCGCGAACTGTTCTCGAGCGTGCCGGAATCGCGTACGCGCGGTTACGAACCGGGCCGCTTCTCGTTCAACGTCAAGGGTGGTCGCTGCGAGGCCTGCCAGGGCGACGGCGTCATCAAGGTGGAAATGCACTTCCTGCCGGATGTGTACGTGCCCTGCGATGTGTGCCACGGCAAACGCTACAACCGTGAAACGCTTGAGATCCAGTACAAGGGCAAGAACATCCACGAGATTCTGCAAATGACGGTGGAAGATGCGTTGGAATTTTTCCACGCCGTGCCCACCGTCGCCCGCAAGCTGCAAACGCTGATGGATGTCGGCCTCGGTTATATCCAGCTTGGGCAATCGGCCACCACGCTATCGGGCGGCGAAGCCCAGCGCGTCAAACTCTCGCTGGAACTGTCCAAGCGCGACACCGGCCGCACGCTGTACATTCTCGACGAGCCGACGACCGGTCTGCATTTCCAGGACATCCGCCTGCTGCTCGGCGTCCTGCATCGTCTGACCGAACACGGCAACAGCGTGGTCGTGATTGAGCACAACCTCGACGTCATCAAGACCGCCGACTGGGTCATCGACCTTGGGCCGGAAGGCGGCGCCGGCGGCGGCCGGATTATCGCCGAGGGCACGCCGGAAACCGTGGCGGCCACCAAGGGCAGCCATACGGGTCACTTTCTGAAACAGGTGCTGGCGCACGCGCAATCCAAGCCGTCCGCGTCATCGTCCTCCGCGGGCAAAGTCAGTAAAAACGCGACAACGATCAAAACTGCCAAGCCGACCCCGGCCAGCAAAAAGCCAGCGGCAAAAAAACCGGGCGCTCGTAAAAAATCTGCCTAATGGTTCTGTGCCGTCACGACGTATCCCGGCCAAGGGGCTGACGCTTCAACGCGCGGCAATGATTCCCAGTTTCTCCAGTGCTTCCAGGGTCAGCTGCTGACGCAAACCCAACTGATCCGGTGAATCAATGTTCATGTTCAATGCAAAAAACCAGACATCGTTCTTGGTTTCAACGTAGCCCACATACCAACCGATCTCCGGCGTCACGCGACGCGCCCATCCTGTTTTGGCGTATATCTGATAGTCGGCGGTTGACTTGGCCCGCATGATCGATTTGAGCCCAGCGTAGGACGTCGACTTGTAAGGCAATGACTGCGTGTACAACTTTTTCAGAAATTCGATCTGATCGACCGCGCTGACTCTGAAAGAACCATCGAGCCAGAATGTCGTGCCTTCGAACGGCGTGTCGATTTCACCGTATTGCGCCCGGCGCAGATGATGCAAATACGTGGCGGCACCGATACGTTCAGCCAGTTTCTGATAGCACCAGACACATGAGGCTTTGTACGCCATGGGCAGGGAAAGGTTGCGGTTCCAGTCGCTAAATTCGTATGGAGTGCCATCCCAAACAAACTGATCGTTGACGGGATCAATGACGCCTTCATCAAGCGCAATCAAGGTATTGAAAATTTTGAAGGTCGATGCGGAAGCAAATTTTTTCGTTGACCGATCCTGATTCCAGACATAGGTCGTCCCGTGCTGCAACGACTGAATCACGAGGGTACCTGTCGCATTGTTGCTGCGAAATAACGTACCCAATTTTTCGTCGTCGGCTATCGACAGCTGCAAAAAAAAGCAAAGCGACAGCACGAATAGTTTCTTCATCACCGAAATCCCCATGTCCGAACGGAACTTCGGCACCGGACGCTATTTTTATTCGACTGTCACCGATTTGGCGAGATTGCGTGGCTTATCCACATCGGTACCCTTGGCCAGGGCCGTGTGATACGACAGCAGTTGCAGCGGGACGGTGTGGACGATGGGCGACAGGCTGCCGGCATGGTCCGGCACGGTGATGACGTGGACGCCGTCCTCCGATTGGAAACCCGTGTTGGCATCGGCTAGGACGAAGAGTTCGCCACCCCGGGCTTTGACTTCCTGCAGGTTGCTCTTGAGCTTTTCCAGCAGCTGGTTGTTCGGGGCAACGGAGATGACGGGCATGTCTTTGTCGACGAGCGCCAACGGGCCATGCTTGAGTTCGCCGGCGGCATAGGCTTCGGCGTGGATGTAGGTGATCTCTTTAAGCTTCAAGGCGCCTTCGAGGGCGATGGGGTAATGCACGCCGCGGCCGAGGAAGAGCGCATGCTGTTT
>CAZSAE010000028.1:0-16463 GCA_964604765.1 uncultured Dechloromonas sp.
CCGCATGAAAATGTGGCGGCGCATGTTCATTGAAAAACATACGGATGATAATTCCAAAGAATCGACTAATGATAGGCATTTAGATCTCCATCTTGCTAAGTCATGGAGACATCCTACGAGGCGACAGTCTCACCAGATGAGCTTATCGCAGCCGGATTTAATTAATTTCTAATCGCTACCCGGCCGACCCACAGCGCCGCCAGCACATTAAACCCGGCGGCGACCAGCCCGACCCAGCCGTAGCCGCTAATCAAGCCATCGGGGGTTTGGCTGATGAAGAGGCCGCCCAGCACACTGGCTAGCCCCATGGTCATCGATTGCACCGTGGCGTTCAACGATAGAAAGGTGCCGCGTTCGTGAGGCTTAACCGCAGCGCTGACGATCGCCAGCATGGGCACCATGCGGCCGGATACCAGGATGAAGAAGAGCGTGGTGATCATGAGCCAGCCCAGTAGATTCGCTGAGCTGACATTGGTGATCAACAGCACTGGCAGGCAGGCGGCTATCGCCACGATGCGAAACACCCGCACTTTACCCAGACGATCCGCCAGCGCCCCGATGAATCTTGCCGTAAGCAACGTGGCGGCGCCACCCAGCAAGTAAATGATGGGGATCTGGTCGTTGGCGATGCCGACATTGCCGGTGGCGTAGAGCGTGATGTAGGGAATGACCGTAAAGCCACCGCAGATGACCAGAAAGCTCAGCAGCATGGCGCGCAGATGATTGGGTTCGACGGCGACACGCAGCATCTGGCGCACGGCGCGCCTTTCACGGCGCACGTCGAGATGCGCCCGAAACTCAGGCAAGGCGCGATGGCCGAACCAGATTAACCCGGTGCTGAGCAGCGCGATCAGGAGAAACGGCGCCTGCCAGCCAAGTGCAGCGGCCAGCAACAATGAAAGCGGCACACCCGCGATGCTGGACACGGAGAAGGCCGTGGCGACGTAACCGGTGGCTTTCGCCCGTCGCTCGAAGGGAATAGCGTCCGCCACCATGGTGTGCACCATCGCGCCCATCATGCCGCCGAAAACGCCGGCCAGCCCACGGGCGACCAGCAGCAGAGAAAAGCTTGGCGCGGCAGCACACATCAGGGTGGCCAGCGCAAAGGCCAAGAAGATCGCCAAGAGGAAACGTTTACGCTCGAAGCGATCGACCACGGGCGCCATGAGCAGCCCTGCCACAGCAGCGCTGAAACTGTAGCTGGCGACCAGCAGGCCAAACTCGTGCGCGGAAATCTCCAGGGCGCCGATCAGGAACGGCCCAAGCGGCATCATGATCATGAAGTCGAGCACATGGCAGAACTGGATGCCGGCCAGAATGAGCAGCATGGCGCGTTCGGAACGCGCCAGATTCATGTTCGGGATCATGCGCCGCCGCTCAGGCGCGGCGCCAGATGGTGCCTTGCGGGGTATCTTCGAGCACGACCCCGGCTTCCAGCAGCTCCTTGCGCACGCGGTCGGCGGTGGCGAAATCCTTGGCCTTGCGCGCGTCGAGGCGTTCCTGAATGCGCGCCTCGATCTGTTCCGGTGTCAGTCCGTCGGCATCGGCGCCCGTTGAGCGTTGCAGGAAAGCTTCGGGAGCCCGTTGTAGCAGGCCCAGCACGCCGGCCAGCGCCTTGAGCTGAGCGGCCAGATCGGCGCTGTGTTCGCGATTCACGGTTTGCGCCAGTTCGAAGAGCACCGCGATGGCTTCGGCCGTATTGAAGTCATCGTTCATGGCCGCTGCGAACTTCTGGCCATAGGCGCTGTGCCAGTCCACGGCAACATCGGCGGCAGGCACCGGAGGAACGTTACGCAGCGCCGTGTACAAACGCTCCAGCGAATTCGCGGCGTCGTCGAGGTGTGCCGTCGAGTAGTTGAGCGGACTACGATAGTGCGCGCGCAGGATAAAGAAGCGGATGATCTCAGGATCGTAAACCTTGAGCACATCGCGGATCGTGAAGAAGTTGCCGAGCGACTTCGACATCTTTTCTTCGACGCCGTCTTTCTCGACACGGATGAAACCGTTGTGCATCCAGATATTGGCGAAGGTGCCGCCATGCGCGCCTTCGGATTGGGCGATTTCGTTCTCGTGGTGCGGGAACTGCAGGTCAGCGCCGCCGCCGTGGATATCGAAATGATTGCCGAGCAAGGCGCTGCTCATGGCCGAACACTCGATATGCCAACCCGGACGACCATCACCCCACGGTGACGCCCAGGCCGGTTCGCCGGCTTTGGCGTGCTTCCAGAGCACGAAATCGAGCGGGTCTTCCTTGGCGCCGGCCACGGCCACGCGCTCACCGGCACGCAGATCATCGAGCGATTTACCGGATAGCTTGCCGTAACCCGGGAACTTGCGCACGGCGAAATTGACGTCGCCATCGCCGCCCTGATAAGCCAGCCCTTTGTCTTGCAAGGTACCGATCAGATCGAGCATCTCCTGCACATAGTCCGTCGCGCGCGGTTCTTGCGTCGGGCGCAGCACACCAAGTGCGTCGCTGTCTTCGTGCATGGCGGCGATGTAGCGGTCGGTCAGCTGCTGGATCGTCTCGCCGCGTTCGTTGGCGCGGTTAATGATCTTGTCATCGATATCGGTGATATTGCGTACATACTCGACCTCATAGCCTTGCGCCATGAGCCAGCGATAGACCATGTCGAAGACCACCATGACGCGCGCATGACCCAGATGACAGAAGTCATAGACCGTCATGCCGCACACATACATTCGCACCTGCCCCGGGCAAATCGGCTGCAACGGGGTTTTTTCACGGGCGAGGGTGTTATAGATCGAAAGCATGGCAGAGAGCGGCAAACGTAAAAGAGGCGCAAATCCAGATAAAATGTGCCTTGGAATATAGCACGAGCCTATGGCCACCAAGGAGAATCCCCCCATGCAAACCGTCGTTCTGAACACCAACTATGGCCCGATCACGCTGGAACTGGATAGCGAGCACGCGCCGAAAACCGTCGAGAATTTTCTGACCTACGCCCGCGAAGGCCATTACGACAATACGATCTTCCACCGCGTCATCAACGGTTTCATGATCCAGGGTGGCGGTTTCGCGCCGGGCATGAAGCAAAAAGACACGCATGCGCCGATCAAGAATGAAGCCAACAACGGCCTGAAGAACACCACCGGCACCATCGCCATGGCGCGCACGAATGATCCGCATTCGGCCAGCTCCCAGTTCTTCATCAACGTCGCCGACAACGACTTTCTGAACTTCAAGAGCGAAACGCCGCAGGGTTGGGGCTACGCCGTATTTGGCAAGGTCACCGACGGTATGGACGTCGTCAACAAGATCAAGGGCGTCAAGACGGGCAGCAGCGGTTTCCACCAGGACGTGCCCAAAGAAGACGTGGTAATCCAGTCGGTTACCGTTAAATGATTTTTTTTGCGTCCGATGTGCATCTGGCATCGGACACCCCGGCGGGTCGTGCCATCACCGCACGCTTCCTGAATTTTCTGGAAGGCGCCCGCCGGGAGGCCTCAGCCGTTTATCTGCTGGGCGATATTTTCGAGTCCTGGGTCGGCGATGAAGACCTGGGCCTGCCCGAATACCAAGCCGTGTTCGCCGCCCTGAGGCAAACCGTCGATGCCGGCGTCGCGGTCTATTTCATGGCCGGCAACCGCGATTTCATGCTCAGCGATCGGGTACTCAGTGAATTAGGATTGATCCGCCTGCCTGACCCCACGGTACTTTCCACGAAAACCTGGCAGTTCGTGTTGTCGCATGGCGATCTGTACTGTACCGGCGACGTGGCTTATCAGCAGTTTCGCGCCAAGGTACGCGACCCGCAAGCTCAGGCCAAGTTTCTGCGCCTGCCCTACTGGCTGCGTCGACTCATCGCCCGCTGGCTGCGCTGGCGCAGTCAGGGCCGCCGTGACAGCCCTCAGACACAAACCATCACCGACGTCGATGTCGCAGCCATCGAAGATGAAGCGCGCCGCTACGGTTACGCAACACTTATCCACGGCCATACCCACCGCCCCGCGACGCACGACCATATCGTCGACGGTATTCATGTCGAACGCTGGGTGCTGGCCGACTGGACAGCCGAACGCGGGGAATATCTGACCTGGGATGATGCCAGTGAGGACCCTCGGCTGATCCGGCAGACGATTTAACAACTATTTAACGCCGATTTAACCTAAATTTAAGCAGACGTTAAGCCTCTTCGGCTTGAATAGGCGTTTTCAGATACCATATAGGCGCTGAAGCGTCTTAATCGGTTCAACCCCTTGTTTTATTGAGGAATCTACTCATGGATATTCGCTCGACTCCGTCTTTAGGCGGCATCACCATCAACGCCGCCCGCAATCAGGTGCTGCGCAATACCTACTGGCTGCTGGCGCTGTCGCTGATCCCCACCGTCATCGGCGCCATGGTCGGCATGGCTGCCAATGTGCCGATGCTGATGGCCGGCAGCCCGATCATGAGCGTGCTGTTGTTCTTCGGCATCGCTTTTGGCTTCATGTGGGGCATCCAGCGCAACCGCAATAGCGGCACCGGCGTGCTTCTGCTGCTGGGTTTCACCTTCTTCATGGGGCTGATGCTGTCGCAGATCCTGAGCGTTGCGCTCGGCATGACCAACGGTGGCTCGCTGATCGCCATGGCGGGTAGCGCCACGGCGGCGATTTTCTTCTCGCTGGCCATGTACACGAGTGTCAGCAAGCGCGACTTCAGCTTCATGGGCAACTTCCTGTTTGCAGGCCTGATTCTGCTGATCATCGCCTCGCTCGCTAATATCTTCCTGGCCATTCCGGCTATGGCCATCGCCATTTCGGCCATCGGCGCCCTGCTCTTTACGGGTTACCTGCTCTATGACCTGAGCCGCATCGTCAACGGCGGTGAGACCAACTACATCACGGCCACGCTGGCGGTGTATCTGGATATCTACAACCTGTTCGTCAGCCTGCTCAACCTGCTGATGATCTTTACCGGCAACGATCGCGACTAACATCGCAGATGTCCGCCAGAAAAAGAGCCCTGCGGGGCTCTTTTTCATTTGCGCTCAATAACTTATAAAAATTTCAAAAAATCTGTCAACGCGGCCCGTACCCCACGCGTTATTTGCCCTACGCGGTCTGACATTTGGGCCGATTTACTGAACAGAGGTTTAGCAAAATGGGCAAGAAAGCTTCAACAGAAATGGTCGTGCGCCAGCTGGAGCACTCGCTGCACATGACGTCGAAAGAAATCGAAGGCCTGGGTCGTAATTCTGCCGTGTGCGACTATGACCTGGGTTTATTGGATCAGCATAGCCTGAAAAAGTGCCTGGCTGACTCGCTCAAGCTCTTCGTCGAAGAGATCGCGCGCTTCAAGACCAAAAACGGCGCTGCCTACCGTCTGGCCCGTCAGATCTTTTCCGATGCTTATCTGAACAGCGCCAACCTGATCGTGAAGGTTGCAGCTTAAGAATTAAACGCCTCTCCCAGGATGCAAAACGCCCGCGCAGTTCATCTGCTCGGGCGTTTTGTTTTGATGGGCCGCCAGCGAGCAGCGACCCTGCCATGGTTCACGGCCGGCGAAACAGCGCAATTGACTCGACGTGGGCCGTATGCGGAAACATATTGGCGATGCCCGCGCCTTCGAGGCTATAACCCTTAACGTTGACCAAAATGCCGGCATCACGCGCCAGCGTGGCCGGATTGCACGAAACGTAAACGATCGTATGCGGCGCATCGCCGCGCGGCTGTTCGGCATCTGGCAGCGCCTTAACGAGTTCGATAGCGCCCTCGCGCGGCGGGTCGATCAACATGCGATCCAGTTTACCCATACGCTCGAGCACTGGCTGACAATCCAGAAACAGGTTGGCCGCAAAGTAGCTGGTCAGGTGGCCTAGACCGTTATGTTCGGCGTTTTCTGCGGCCCGCTTGACCAACGCCTCGCTACCTTCCACGCCAACGACTTGAGCGCCGCTACGCGCGATGGGCAGCGTGAAGTTGCCCAGGCCACAGAACATGTCGGCGACCCGCTCGCCGGGCTGCGCCGCCAGCAGGCGCATGGCTTTGGTCACGAGCGCGTGGTTGATGGCCGGGTTAACCTGCGTAAATTCGGTGGGCGCAAATTGAAGCGTCAATCCGAAGTTGGGAAGCTGGTAGCTCAGTAGCGGTGCGTCCTGTGGATCAAGCGGATGCACGGTCGCCGGACCGCCGGGCTGTAAAAACCAACGCACGCCGTGCTGTTGGCCGAACGCCGATAAGCGCGCCTGATCGGCCTCGGTGAGCGGCTCCAGGTGGCGCAGGACCAACACGATATCGAGTGCGTTCGGATTGGGATTACCCGGATGCTCACCAACGGCCATCTCGATCTGCGGCATGCGATCCGGCTGACTCATGCCTTCGATCAAATGGCGCAGCGGTACCAGCATATCGGACATGGGCTTGGGCAGAATGCTGCACGAGGTCATGTCGGCGATATAACTGCTGCGCCGCTCGTGAAAGCCGACCAGCACCCCGCCTTTTTTAGGCACTAGGCGCACGGAGACACGGGCGCGGAAGCGGTAATGCCACGTCGGGCCGGAGATCGGCGCATAGACAGCGCCCGGTCGCACATTACCGATATGCTGCAGATTGTCTTCGAGGACGCGTTGCTTGGTGGCGATCTGCAAGTTGGGATCGGCGTGTTGTAGCGAGCAGCCGCCGCAAACGCCGAAGTGCGGGCAACGCGGTTCGACGCGTGCCGAGGCGGCCTTGTGGATCTCGGTGACGCGGGCCATTTCGAAATTAGGTTTACGCCGGTAGCTGAGCCAGCTGACACGCTCACCGGGCAAGCCGCCCTCGACGAAAATGGTTTTGCCACCTTCTCGGGCAATGCCCTGTCCTGCGTGATCCAGGGATTCAATGATCCCGTTGCTTGCTACCGTGTTCTTGGCCATTTGTTATCCCTGCTGCTTACGTTCCGCGCAACCCGCGCATGAAAAAAGTGCCGATTCAAAGCATCGGCAAGGCCGGAAATTGTACTGGATTCAACACCGGTTTTGCCCGCGCTTTCACCCCCTGTTGACACATGCCAAACTGTGTATAATTTACTCAGACTGCTTCTGTAGTCGTACCCTGTCGGAGGCCATTCTGGCAGGGCATTGTTAACGACCTTTATCAAAGGGAAGAAAATGAAACAATCGCTCCTCGTCGCTGCTCTGCTCGCTATCGCCGTTACCGCCTGTGGTAAAAAAGAAGCCCCGGCTGCCGCTCCGGCCGCCCCGGCTGCTGCTCCGGCTCCTGCCGCTGCCGCTCCGGCCGCTGCACCTGCTGCTGCCCCGGCCGCTCCGGCTGCCCCGGCTGCTGCTCCGGCTCCGGCTGCCAAGTAATCGCGTTACGCGAACTTGGAACCGCTTCGGCGGTTACAAAAAACCGGCCTTCGGGCCGGTTTTTTTATGGCTGTTATGACTGAATGGCCAACCAGTCGAATCCCTCTTCCTGACTGGCGACGGCGAAGCCGTCAGGGATGTCGGACAAGACTTCACGCACGGCGGCGAATACATGATCGGGCGTATTGTTGGACTTGGAAAGGTGCGCCGCAACGATATGCTGTAGTCGCGCAGAGGCCAATCGCCCAAGCAAGCCTGCCGCATCCCGATTGCACAAATGTCCGTAACGCCCGGCAATGCGTTGCTTGAGACTTTCCGGATAAGACGATGCGGCCAGCAACGCTGGGTCATGATTGAATTCGAGCACCAGACCGTCGCAATCCTGCAATGAGCGCTCGACATGCGGCGTCAGCATGCCCAGATCGGTCAGGATGCCCAAGCGCAGGTCACCATGCGTGACCACGTACTGCACGGGTTCGCGCGCGTCATGTGGCACCGGAAACGGCTGGATTTCAACACAGCCCAGTTCAAAGGGCGTATGACTGTCGATAATGCGCAGGGTCACGCCGTTGCAGGCATCGCTCGAACGCAGATGCACGGCGGCGTGCGTTCCCCGCGTCAGGCAAACGGTCGCGCCGGTCTTGCGTGCCAAGGCCATAACGCCGCCGATATGATCGCCGTGTTCATGCGTCACCAGAATCGCATCGAGACCTGTGGGATCAACGCCGCGCGCTTCGATACGGGCCAGCGCCTGGCGTACCGGCAAACCGCAATCGATCAGAAGGCGGGTTCCACGTGTTCCTCCCGCCTCGATCAGCAGTGCATTGCCTTCGCTCCCGCTACCCAGGGAGGTGAATCGGATCACCGCAGCTGTTGCAGCAACAGATCCAGAATCTGGCGGGCAATTGGCGAAACATCGGCTGCACCCGTATTGCCCGGTGCCAGAACGACCACGTTGGTCGGCCCGCCCGGCTGCTGTTCGCGCAGGCTGATGCGGTACTGCACCTTGGTCGGCACCTTGTCGTCCTTGCTGCTCCAGAATGCCAGCTTGGACCAGAAACCACCGCTGTCTTTTTCCTTGACCGATTTGTCATCCGAATCGACGTAGCGGACATAGTAGAGGCCGCTGGCGCGTTCGCGGTCTTCGACGGTAAAGCCGACACGATCCAGCGCCAGGCCGACACGACGCCAGCTGCGGTCGAAGTTGTCGTCCACGACCAGCATCGCACCGCCATCCGGCGCGGTATCCATACGCGCCTTATCCATCGGCTTCGACGTATCGGTCGGTTGCTTCGCCGCCAGCTGTTTGGCTTCGTCGCTGCTGACGCCATCAAACTTGAACATCAGACGACGCAGCATTTCAGCTTCCAAAGTCGGGTCAGCGTCACGCGGTTGCCAGCGTGTCTGGTCCTTGCCTTCGTTGATGTAGACCTCGACCATGCCGCGATGACTGATAAAGATTTCGGTCATGCCCGGCTTGGCGCCTTTCTCCAGACGCGTCCGGTACATGTCACGCTCGGGGGTCGAGTAGAGCGTGCCCAATGCCTTGCCCAGGAAGCCGCGAATGGCGTCGGTCGGGATATTGGCACGGTTTTCCGCCCAGTCGGTTTCCATCACACCGGTTTGCGGGTCTTCCTTCTTGAGCACAAAACCATTTTCCTGCCAAAACGCCTTGGTCACATTCCAGGCCTTGTCTTCTGGAACCGAGACGACCAACCAACGCTGGTTGCCCTGACGCTCGATGCGGGCTACGCCGCGCGAACCTTCAGGCAGGATGCTTTCATCGGTTTTCTGGTTCTTGGCCGCCTGATTCTTGGCGTTAACCTGCGAGAACACAGCCGTACCCGTCGTCGCCACATTCGGCGCCGAATACTGCGTCGTATTGCTCGGCCGGGTCAGATCCGGCGGGATATCCAGAGGTGGCGCTTTGGCGGCGGTGCCATAATCGATCTTCTTGGATTCGGGCATCAGCGAGCAGCCCGCCACAACGGCGACCAGCGCCAGAAAACCCAGGCGCCAGGCGCCACGCTTATACATAGTCATCAATCAGAGTCCTGCCTGTTTCATGGCGGCGCGCACACGCTCGTGGAACGGCGGCGCCAGGTGCGTCAACGGCAAGCGCAGCCCGTGCGACATCAGGCCCATTTCGGCCACCGCCCACTTGACGGGGATCGGGTTGGCTTCACAGAACAGATGACGGTGCAAACCCGTCAGACGGCGGTTGATCCGCACGGCTTCAAGCGCATTTCCGGCCGCCGCTGCGGTGCACATATCGTGCATGGCGCGCGGCGCCACATTGGCGGTGACGGAAATATTGCCGTGATAGCCCATCAGAATGGTCGCCATACAGGTCATATCATCGCCGGAGTACAGCGCAAAACCTTCCGGTGCGCGATCGATCAGGTCGCAGGCGCGATCAATGTTACCGGTGGCGTCCTTGACGCCGATGATGCCGGGCACCTGCGCCAAGCGCAGAATCGTGTCATTACTCATGTCGGCCACGGTGCGGCCGGGCACGTTGTACAGGATCACTGGCAGATCGACGGCTTCGGCGATGCTACGGAAATGCTGATACAAACCTTCCTGCGTCGGTTTGTTGTAGTACGGCACCACCGACAGTCCGGCATCGGCGCCGGCATCCTTGGCGCGTTGGTGCAAGTAGATCGCTTCCTTGGTCGAATTGGCGCCCGTGCCGGCGATGATGGGAATGCGTCCGGCCGAATGTTTGACCGCGATCTCGATCAACTGGCAGTGCTCTTCAACGTCCACCGTCGGCGATTCGCCGGTCGTGCCGACAACGACGATACCATCGGTTTTTTCACGGATATGGAAATCGACCAGATTTCTGAACGCTTCCAGATCCAGCCGGCCATCGGCATGCATCGGGGTCACAATGGCAACAATCGAACCGGTGATCATCTGGGATCTATCCTCGAAATGGGGGTGGATATTTAACCCCGCTATTCTAGCCGAAATCAGATCTCGGCGAGCGCCCTCAGATGTGCGGTCACGCTGCGTGCCAGGGCAGACATGACATACCCCCCTTCCAGCATAGAAACGATGCGATTATTGGCATGGCGTGCCGCGACGCCGCGCAACTGGGTGGTCACCCAGGCATAATCTTTTTCGAACAGCTTCATGCCGCCCATGTCGTCTTCGTAATGGGCGTCGAAGCCGGCCGAGATGAAGATCATCTGGGGTTTGAACTCGTCCAGACGCGGGATCCACGACTCCAGCACGGCCTGCTGCAACTCTTCGCCACCCGACCCACCAGGCAGCGGCACATTGACCATGTTCGGGGCTGGCTTGTCGGTACCCGAGTATGGATAAAACGGGTGCTGAAAGATGCTACACATCAGGATCCGTTCATCCCCGGCGCAAATATTCTCGGTGCCATTGCCGTGATGCACGTCAAAGTCGATGATCGCCACGCGTTCCAGCTTGTGATTCTCCAGCGCGTGATAAGCCGCGATGCTGATGTTGTTGAAAAAACAAAAGCCCATGGCCGTATCCCGTTCGCAATGGTGGCCCGGCGGTCGAACAGCACAGAAAGCATTTTCGGCCTTTTTGTCCATGAGCATGTCCACGGCCAGAATGCCGGCGCCCGCCGAACGCAACGCTGCCTGCCAGGTAAACGGGTTCATGGCCGTATCGGGATCCAGGTGCGCGATACCAAAAGACGGCGCGGTATCCTTGATTTTCTTAACATGCGAAGCCGGATGCACCAGCATCAATTGTTCCAGCGTGGCCAGCGGCGCTTCGTGATGCGCAAAATACATGTCAATACCCTGCGCGATCAGATGATCCTGAATTGCCGTCAAGCGGGCTGGCGCCTCCGGATGAAGGTCGCCCATGTCATGTTTCAAACAGTCCGGATGTGTAATAAACGCCGTGCTCATACCTAACCTATCCCCCAAATCGGACGCTTCTGGCCCGCTTATACGATTGCGGCACCCTCCCTTCGCCAGCAATTGACGATGATGGGCTGCATTTATTATTTGCTTTCATTATCTGCCCATTCCGGCGCGGGTTCAAGCGCCTTGCCGCAAACGATTTTGTTATTTAGCGTAAGCCCGGATCCGAATTGTGAAAAAATAGCGGCATGTTTTTCCTGACCACTCCTGTAGCGCGGACTTGCTTCCGCATCTTGGCCACTGTGCTGGTGGCCCTGCCTCTGTGGGCAGCACAGGCCGAAGCGCGCACCAAAGCACCAACCAAATCGCGTACGCCGACCGCGCCGACCATGCTTGAGAACGCGGAGATCGTCGATTTCATCAAGCGCATGAGCCAACAGCACGGTTTCGATGAGGCCGGATTAACCAGCCGCTTTAATCAGCAGCGACCCGATGCGCGCGTGATTCGCATCATGGCGCCCGCGCCCACCCAACTTACGCCGAACTGGCTAGCCTACCGAGAGCGCTTCGTGAACAGCCGTCGTATCCAGCGCGGCGTACAGTTCTGGGAGACTTACGCCGAAGTTTTGGCGCAAGCGACACGCGACTATGGCGTCCCGAGCGAAACGATTGTCGCCATCATCGGCGTGGAAACCGAATATGGGCGCAACATGGGTAGCTTTAACGTGCTGAACGCACTCGCCAGCATTGGCTTTTATGGCGAACGGCGGCGCGAATTCTTTCAATCCGAACTGGAGCAATATCTGTTGCTCGCCCGCGACAACGCGATGGATCTCGCCACCACGCGCGGCTCATTCGCCGGCGCCATGGGCATTCCGCAATTCATGCCGAGCAGCCAGCGGCGCTGGGGTGTCGATTACGATGGCAACGGTCGAATCGACCTGGCCCACAGTCCGGTGGACGCGATCGGCAGCGTGGCTAATTTTTTGAAAGCGCACGGCTGGCTCAAGGACGAGGCGACGGTGATTCCCGTCAGCGTGCCGCAACCGCTACCGTTGCCCTTTGAAAAGATCGACGTCAAACCGGCACTGTCGCTGGCCCAGTTCAAGGAGGCGGGATTCGATTTTTCGACCCCACTGCGTGACGGCACATTGGCCACCCTCGTGGCGCTGAGTTCACCGCAAGCGCCCACCCAGTATTGGCTGGGCCTCAACAACTACTACGTGATCACCCGTTATAACCGCTCTGCCGCCTATGCGATGTCGGTCATTGAGCTCGGCCAGGCGATTCGCGAGGCACGCGAAGCATCGCTCGTTACTGCGTCGGCATCGGTTTTACAGTAAGGAATCCGGCGTCAACTGGCGGCCGCGCACAATTCCCTGGAGTCGCGTCAGTGCTTCGCCCTGGATCTGACGCACACGTTCGCGTGTCAACTGCAGATCGGCGGCAATCGACTCCAGCGTTTCGGGTTCGCCGCCGCGCAGGCCATAACGGCGCTCGATGACATGGCGCTGGCGCTCCGGCAACATATCGACCCAGGCCAGCAGCAGCTTGACCGATTCGGAATTGGCGAACGATTCGTGCGGATCATCACCCTGTTCATCCGGCACCAGCTCGCCCAGGGTCTGGTCCGAGCCGTTTTCCAAGGGCTGATCCAGCGACCGCACCTGCTCGCCTCGGCGCAGCAGTTGCTCAATCACGAGCGGTGTCTTGTCGCATAAGCGCGCCAATTCTTCCAGACTGGGCTCGCGACCATTGGCCACGGAAAATTGCCGACGATGCCGATAGATGGCATTCATGTCGCGCACCAGATGCACCGGCAAGCGCACCAGTCGGCCTTGATTCAGCACCGCACGTTCAATCCCCTGACGAATCCACCAGGAAGCATACGTAGAAAAACGGAAACCACGTTCCGGATCGAATTTATCGAGCGCATGCATGAGACCCAGGTTGCCCTCTTCGATCAGATCCAGCAGCGGCAAACCGCGATTCATGTAGTGTCGCGCGATCGACACCACCAGACGTAGATTACGTTCCACCATCTCCTGCCGTGCCGCAAATTCGCCCTCACGCACACGACGCGTTAACGCAAGTTCTTCTGCTGCAGTCAGCAGGCTGTGCTTACCGATGTCGTTGAGATATTTCTGTGTAACATCGGCAGTGGCCTCGACGCGCAGTCGATCAATTTCGGCATCAGGCAATTCGCGCTCGGTATCGTCCAAGCCTGCCAGCGCTTCATCATCAGGCTCCGCATCGAACTGCGCCACATCCTGTGGCATATTTATGCGAGCGGCATTCATGACGTCCACACCGTCCAAACGCCCGTTTTCAGATCGTTCGGAGCGGGGTGGATGCTTTTTCATGTCCCGCGCTGCGACAAGAACTTCAGGGGATCCACCGGCTTACCCTGACGCCGCACTTCAAAATGCAGCATCACGCTATCGGCATCGCTGTCCCCCATCTCGGCGATACGTTGACCGCGCTTCACGGGGTCGCCTTCCTTGACCAGAATCTTGCTGTTGTGTGCGTAAGCCGTGAGGTAATTATTCTCGTGTTTAACGATGACGAGGTTGCCATATCCACGTAGGCCAGAGCCGGCATAAACCACCTTGCCCTCGGCCGCCGCATCGACCGGCTCTCCCATCTTACCGGCGATATTGATGCCCTTGTTCGAGGCGTCATTGAAACCGGCGACGACTTTGCCCTTGGCCGGCCAGGCGAATTTGACGCCATCCACCATAGCGGCGGACGTCGCCGAGGATGTGCTTGGCATCTCTTCAACCGGCTTCACAGCGGCGGCCTTGTTATTGCCTTTGGGCGACTGATCGGTTTTAGCCGCCATGTTGTTGCTCGGCGACGCCTTCTTGTTTTTCTGCGCGCTACGACGCACGCACAAGGTGCGATCCAGTTGAATGATGTTCGGGTTCGCGAGTTGATTCATCGCGGCGATCTCGCGATAGTCGGCCCCCGCGTCCAAGGCGATGCCAATCAGCGTATCGCCCTTCTTGACCGTCCAGGTTTGTGTACAGTCCCTGGGCAGGGGCGGATAAGCTGAAGCGCTCCGGCTGCCGTCATCCACCGGCGCCCGCGACAATGAGGTACATCCCGCCAGCAACGCCAGCAACAGACAACCGACCGATACGTTTCTCATCACCTGCGTCATTCCACACCCGGTAGCATCGGAACAAATTTAACCGGATCCAGCAGCTGTTCTGTCCAGCCGGTTTCTGTCCGCTCGATAACCAACATTCTTTGTACGGCCGATTCGGTGCTCGCGCCGAACGGCATGACCATTTTGCCACCAACCGACATTTGCTGTAAGAGGGCGTCCGGCACTTTGGATGCAGCCGCCGCCAGAATGATCGAATCGAACGGGGCTGCCTCGGGGATGCCAAGGTAACCATCGCCATGCTTCAGCCGGACGTTAAAACATTTGATGGCGCGCAGATTCACCTTGGCTCGATTGATCAGACCGACGAGACGTTCGATTGAATAGACCTCTTTCGTTAAGCCCGCCAAAACTGCGGCCTGATAGCCGCAACCCGTACCGATCTCCAAGGTCTTGCCGAGTGGACGGCCATTCGCACGCAAGCATTCGATCATGCGCGCCACGATGAACGGTTGTGAAATCGTCTGACCCAATCCAAGCGGCAGCGCTGTATCTTCGTAGGCACGATGCGCAAAGGCCTCATCGACAAACAGATGTCGTTCGACCTTGTTGATCGCGCCAAGAACCGCCTTATCCTGAATACCCTGCTGTTGCAGACGCTCGACCATCCGCGCCCGCGTTCGAGCCGAGGTCATCCCCTGTCCGAGTGCCGCCCGACTCATGCGTCAACCAAGCCAATGGCGCACGACATCCAGTTGATCTGTATGCGTCAGATCCAGTCGTAACGGGGTAATAGAAACGTAGCCCTCGCCGACTGCATGAAAATCCGTGCCCGGGCCATTATCCTGCGCTGCGCCCGCCGGGCCGACCCAATACACGGTTTCGCCTCGCGGGTTGGTCGTCTTGATCACGGGCTCGGCTTTGTGCCGTTTGCCCAATCGCGTCACTCGGCACCCGGCAATTGCTTCAAAAGGCAAATCCGGTACATTGACATTCAGTAACACCGGCTGCTCTAAAGGTTTGCTCAACAGTTTTTCGCCAAGCATGCGGGCGATACGACCGGCCGTAGCGAAATGGCGCGCTTCCTTGCCGACCAGCGATACGGCCATCGAAGGCACCCCAAGCAGATACCCCTCCGTCGCTGCGGCCACGGTCCCCGAATACACCGTATCGTCGCCCATATTGGCGCCGTGATTGATGCCTGATACCACCAGATCGGGTAGCGGTTCGATCAACCCGGTCACGGCCAGATGCACACAGTCGGTGGGCGTACCGTTGACGAAGCGGAATCCATTGGGCGCCGTTCGTAAGGTCAAGGGGCGATCCAGCGTTAGCGAATTGCTCGCGCCACTCCGATCGCGCTCAGGCGCAACGACATCGATGTCGCCCAAAGATTGCAAGGCCTCATGCAACACGCGCAAACCCGTTGCGAAATAGCCGTCATCGTTGGAAAGAAGTATCGTCATCGTGGGCATAAGGATACCGCAAGCTATAGCACTACCGCAGCGCCTGGTGTCGATTCGAGCATAAAAAAAGGAGGTCTAATGACCTCCTTTTTCGCCAGCGGTTAATCCATCGATTAACGAATCAGCAGGCTTTCCAGCGATTTGCCCTGATTCAGCGCAGCTTGTACCCACAGCGGCTTACGGCCACGGCCGGTCCAAGTTTCGGACGGATTGGACGGATTGGCGTATTTTGGCGCTACCGGCTTACGAGCACCGCTCGTTTTGCGCGGCTTTTTGGTGCCGGTCAATTCTTCCAGCGAATAACCATGTTCGCGGGCAATGGCCTTCAGTTTTTCGATGGCGGCTTCACGGGCGGCGTTGGTGGCGGCTTCCGTACGGCGCTTCAGCTCGGCCGGAACTTTTTTCAGCAGGTCTTTGAGTTGCTCTACATTCAGGTGGGACAGATCCATATTTATCTCCAAACAAAATACTGTTTCAATTAAATTTGGTGGTTTTTATAAAACCATTTCAAGTGAATTCTAAACCCGTAAAAATAGGATCGCAACCGTTTTATACATATTTTTACAATCTGGCAGATTTTAGAAAGCCATTGTTTTTTATTTTATTCATCAATATCCGTCGCGCATAAAAAAACCGGCCAGATGATCTGAAACCGGTTTTATGCATAGAATAGCCGCCCTGGTAAATATGGTCGGGGCGGCGGGATTCGAACTCGCGACCCCTTGCACCCCATGCAAGTGCG
>CAZSAE010000029.1:0-16296 GCA_964604765.1 uncultured Dechloromonas sp.
CACGCAAGCACGATTATCCGCGCCTGCCCAAAGCGAGCTTTGTACAACGCCTCAAGTCCTTCAAGGAATCGGTCTGGGGGTTGCTGCTGATCGTGGTGGTCATGGGCGGTATTTACACCGGCATCTTTACGCCGACGGAAGCTGCCGCCATCAGCGCCGTCTATGCGTTCATTATTGCGGTCTTTGTCTATAAAGACATGGGGCTGCGCGATGTGCCGCGCGTACTGCTGTCTTCGGCCAATATGAGTGCGATGCTGCTCTACATCATCACGAACGCGGTGCTGTTCTCGTTCCTGATGACGCATGAAAACATCCCGCAGGCCATGGCGGACTGGTTGTTGGACAAGGGGCTTGGAGTCATTACCTTCCTGCTCTTTGTCAACATCATTCTGCTCATCGCGGGTAACTTCATGGAGCCGTCGTCGATCGTGCTGATCTTCTCGCCGATTCTGTTCCCGGTTGCGATGAAGCTGGGGATTGATCCGGTCCACTTCGGCATCATGATGGTCGTGAACATGGAGGTCGGCATGTGTCACCCGCCGGTCGGGTTAAATCTCTATGTGGCGTCTGGGATTACCAAGATGGGAATTACCGAGCTCACCGTGGCTGTCTGGCCATGGTTGCTCACGATGTTGGTCTTCCTGGTAATCGTGACCTATTGGCCGACACTGAGCCTCTGGTTGCCGAGAACGATCGGCATGATCAGCTAAGGGCGGTTACAGTCGTGCCTGAGAAGACCCGGTCAGCGCCGGGTCTTCTCTCTTTTGCAGTATGCGTTAGCACCCCGCTGTCCGGGTGCAGAAATCAACCATCAGGACGTTTGTTGCATGCAAGTCGCTATTTTTGGGATCCCGCTGGAGTACATCCTGTTTGCGTTGACGTTGCTTGGCATCGCATTTTTTCATCACCACAGTTTTCTGGTGGCCGTTTGCGGATTGGCAGCCGTATCGCTGTACAAGATTTTTCTGGCCGGATTTAAAACAGGGCTGGGCTTTGGTGCATTTGTTACTCACCTGGGGCATGAATGGGTAACTTTGGCTAATCTGCTGGCCTTGATTCTGGGCTTTTCCATCCTCGCTCGGCATTTTGAGAAAAGTCATCTGCCGGTGGTTTTGCCGCGCGTCTTGCCTTCGGGATGGCCGGGTGCTTTCGTGCTGCTGGTCATCGTGTTTTTTATGTCGAGCTTTCTCGACAATATCGCAGCAGCCCTGATTGGCGGCGCAATGGCGCACCAATTATTTCGGGCAAAGGTACACATCGGTTTCGTTGCCGCGATTGTCGCTGCATCAAATGCAGGTGGCGCCTGGAGCGTCGTTGGCGACACAACCACCACGATGATGTGGATCCAGGGGGTTAGCCCTGCTGAGGTGGTGCGTTGTTTTGGTGCGGCCCTTCTGGCCTTGTTTATCTTTGGCATTCCCGCTGCAAAAACGCAGCATGCCCACTCACCCATGATTCACGGGGCGCATGCGCACACGCATGTCGATTGGAAACGCATGGGCATTGTGTTTCTCATATTGCTGCTCGCCATGGGCACCAATGTGGTGGTGAATCAAAATTTCCCGGCCGAGAGCAGTGCTTTTCCTTATATTGGCGCGGCGGTTTGGGTTGGCATCCTGCTAACGATTCCGGTACGCCGACATGACTGGGAGGTTATTCCGGAGAATATCCAGGGAACGGCCTTCTTGTTGGCGTTGGTGACCATGGCGTCCATGATGCCGGTTGAAAGCCTGCCGGCGCCGTCCTGGGCTTCTGCCATGGGCCTTGGTTTTGTTTCGGCCGTATTCGACAACATTCCGTTGACGGCGCTAGCCTTAAAACAGGGGGGCTACGATTGGGGTTTCCTGGCCTATGCGGTCGGTTTTGGTGGGTCCATGCTCTGGTTTGGTTCGTCGGCCGGCGTGGCACTGTCCAATATGTACCCTGAGGCCAAGTCCGTTGGGCGCTGGATTCGCTATGGCTGGCCGATCGCCGTAGCCTACGTGCTGAGTTACTTGGCGCTGGTTTTGACCATCGGTTGGTCGCCCGTTTGATGCACTGCGCAACGGCGCGATCTGCTAAAATAGCCTTTTTTATCAATCCGCTGATTCACCTACGGAGTTTTTATGGCAATCCAACGCACCCTCTCCATCATCAAACCTGATGCCGTCGCCAAGAATGTAATCGGTCAGATCATTGCCCGCTTTGAAGGTGCTGGCCTGAAGGTCATCGCCGGCCGTCTGGTGCACCTGTCGGCTGCCGAAGCGGGTCAGTTCTATGCAGTGCACAAAGAACGTCCTTTTTTCAAGGATCTGGTTGAGTTCATGACCTCGGGTCCGGTATTCGTTCAGGTGCTGGAAGGCGAAGATGCCATCGCCAAGAACCGCGAGCTGATGGGTGCCACCGATCCGAAGAAGGCTGCCCCGGGGACTATCCGTGCAGATTTCGCCGAGTCGATCGATGCCAATGCTGTGCATGGCTCCGATGCGCCGGAAACCGCTGCCGTTGAAGTGGCGTTCTTCTTCCCGGGCATGAATATTTACAGCCGCTAAGCTATCGCAGCACTAACGATGCAGAACCTGCTCGACCTTGATATGGCCGGGCTCAAAGCCTGGTTGGCCCAGATCGGCGAAAAGCCGTTCCGGGCCAATCAGCTTTTGCGCTGGATCTATTCGCGCGGTGAAAGCGATTTCGCCGCGATGACTGATCTTGCGCGTGCATTCCGTGAACGTTTGCCCGAAGTCGCCGAAATCCGCTTGCCGAAAATTGTTTCCGACAAGACCTCGGACGACGGCACCCGCAAGTTTCTGATGGATGTCGGCGCCAGCAATCTCATCGAAACGGTATTTATTCCTGAAGCCGATCGCGGCACCCTATGCGTTTCGACGCAGGTCGGTTGTGCGCTGGATTGTTCATTCTGTTCGACGGGTAAGCAGGGTTTCAATCGCAATCTCACGACGGCCGAGATTATTGGCCAACTCTGGTTGGCGAATAAAGCGCTGGGTTTCGACCCCGCCGGCGATCGGATTATCTCGAATGTCGTCATCATGGGCATGGGCGAACCGCTCGCCAACTTCGAGGCGCTGGTGCCGGCCTTGAATCTGATGCTCGACGATCACGCTTATGGCTTGTCGCGTCGTCGCGTCACTGTATCGACATCGGGCATCGTACCGGCTATGGACCGGCTGCGTGAAGCCTGTCCAACGGCGCTGGCCGTGTCGTTGCATGCGCCGACTGATGCCCTGCGTAATGTGCTGGTGCCGATCAACCAGAAGTATCCTTTGGCCGAGCTTATGGAGGCCTGCAAGCGCTATCTGGAAAACGCGCCGCGCGATTTCATCACTTTCGAATACGTCATGCTCGATGGCGTCAACGACAGCCCGGCGCAGGCCCGCGAGTTAGTGGACCTCGTTAGCAAGGCGAAGGTTTATTGCAAGTTCAATCTCATTCCCTTTAACCCATTTCCGGGCAGCCCTTACCGGCGATCTTCGCGCGACCGGATCGCCGCTTTTGCCAATGTGCTGATCGGTGCCGGCTATGTCACCACAACGCGCAAAACGCGCGGCGATGATATCGATGCGGCTTGCGGTCAATTGGCCGGACAGGTCCAGGATAAAACTCGTCGTACGCAGCAGCTCACAGTGGTCGGCGGGGTGGGGGCATGATGTGTCGTCTGACCTTAGCACTTTTGGCATCGCTGTTGGCTGCCTGTACGACAACGACCAATCTGGCCGGCGTGCCGGAGCAGAAGCCGGTGGTCAAAGCGCCGCCAGAAAATCGTGCGCGCGTGCATACCGAATTGGCGGCGTTGTACTATCAGCAGGGAAGTTTGAAGACTGCGTTCAACGAATTGAATACAGCCGTACGTATTGATCCGTCGTACGCACCGGCTTACAGCATGTACGGTTTGCTCTACATGCAATGGGGCGAAAATGCGCAGGCGGCGGGTAATTTTCAGAAAGCGATCGCACTGGCGCCGACTGATCCCGATATTCGCAACAATTACGGGCTATTTCTTTGCCAGACGGGCCAGCCTCAGGCGGGTCTGGCGCAACTGGCACAAGCCTGGGAAAACCCCTTGTACGACACGCCGGGCGTTGCTCTGGCCAACGGTAGCCGCTGTGCTGCTGGAATGGGTGACCCAGCACTGGCAAACCGTTACCGACAGCGTGCAGAGCGCTACGGTGTGAGCGTCGAGAACGTGCGCGCTGTCGCCAACAATTAATTTCAACTTTTAGTAAGCCGGAATAGCAGATCGCGTTATGCAGAACGACAACAACCAGAACACCATAGATTTCCCGGAAACCGACGCGGCGCAAGCGGCCGAAGTGACGAACGACGCTACGCAACCCAATCTCGGGGCGGCGCGGGAGGCCAAAAGATTATCCGTAGGCGATGCCGCCTATGCACTGAAGGTGAGTCCACGTGTCATCGAGGCGCTAGAAGCGGGCAACTGGTCGGCCTTGCCTGGACGGACCTTTACGGTCGGTATTCTGCGGGCTTATGGTCGTCTGCTTGAGGCATCGGTTGATGCGTTGGTCGATGCCGTGCCAGGCGCAACGCCGAGCGTAAAACGTACCATCTCGCAACACAGTGCGCCGCGCACGAGCGCGCCGAAGTCGCGTCGCGATGGCGAAGCCAAACGTCAAACGAATCGCATGCTAAAAACCGGGATCCTGATGATGTTGGTGGCGGTGATGTTGGCCTATGTTGTCCCCGCCGATTTCTGGCAGGGGACCTTGCAGCATGTGCAGTCACTGTATGAGCGCGTGAGCGGCGGCCAGAATCCGGCGCAGGCACCGGAGGCCAGTCCGAATGCAGCGACTCCGGCCGCCAGCGAACAGGCGAGTGGCACGCCCGGCGCCACCGCTGAGCCGCAAGCGCAAACAGGCGCTGGCACATTAGAGTTGCGCTTTGCGGGTCCGGCCTGGGTTGAAGTTCGTGATTACACCGGTCGCATCATCTACTCGCAACTTAATGCGGCAGGTAGCACGCAGTTCATTACCGGTGCCGCACCGCTCGATGTCATGATCGGTAATGCCAAACAGGTGCAGGCTCGCTGGCGTGACGAACCGATCAAGCTCGATAAACTGAGCGGCGATGATGTGGCGCGCCAGGTGCTGCGCTGAGATCGGTGATCGACATGAATCTACAGCGCAAACTCACGCGTTCCGTCATGATTGGCGACGTCGCCATGGGCGGCCGTGCGCCGGTCGTGGTGCAGGCCATGACCAACACCGACACCGCCAATGCGTTGAAGACGGCGATCCAGGTCGCCGAGTTGGCGCGCGCCGGCGCCGAGCTCGTGCGCATTACGGTGAATACACCAGAAGCGGCGGCGGCGGTCCCTGAGATTCGTGCACAACTGGATCGCATGAATTGTTTTGTACCGTTGATTGGCGACTTCCATTACAACGGGCACCGTTTGCTGACGGATTATCCGGCCTGTGCCGAAGCGCTCGCCAAGTTCCGTATCAATCCCGGTAACGTCGGTTTTGGTAAGAAAAAGGACGAACAGTTTTCGCAGATGATCGAACTGGCCATCCGCTATAACAAACCGGTACGTATCGGCGTCAACTGGGGTAGTCTGGACCAGTCGGTGCTGGCGCGGGTCATGGACGAAAATGCGCGCAAGGCAAACCCGGGTTCGGCGAACGACGTCATGCGCGAAGCGCTGATCCTGTCGGCGCTCGAATCGGCCGCGTTGGCCGAACAACTTGGCCTGGCGGGCGACCGCATCGTGCTGTCGTGCAAAGTGTCGAGCGTGCAGGATCTTATTGCCGTTTATCGCGACCTGGCGGGACGTTGTGACTATCCGTTGCATCTCGGCTTGACCGAGGCCGGCATGGGATCGAAGGGCATCGTTGCCTCGACGGCCGCCATGGCGGTGCTTTTGCAGGAAGGTATCGGCGACACGATCCGTGTATCGCTAACGCCGGAGCCGAACGGTTCGCGTTCGCTGGAAGTCCAGGTGGCGCAGGAATTGCTGCAAACCATGGGCCTGCGGGCATTCACACCACTGGTGACGGCGTGCCCAGGGTGTGGCAGAACCACCAGCGTCTTTTTCCAGGAGCTGGCGGCCGAAGTCCAGGCTTACGTGCGCGAGAAAATGCTGTCGTGGCGTGAACAGTACGATGGTGTTGAAAACATGACGCTGGCCGTCATGGGCTGTATCGTCAATGGTCCTGGCGAAAGCAAGCATGCCAACATCGGCATCTCGTTACCGGGCACGGGCGAAACGCCGGCTGCGCCGGTGTTCGAAGATGGCGTAAAGACCGTGACCCTGCGCGGTGACAACATCGCCAACGAATTCAAAGACATCATCAATCGTTACGTCGAACGGACGTATCAGCGGAAAGCCTGATCCATGAGCAATCGCCTGCAAGCCGTGCGCGGCATGAACGATATCCTGCCCGACGAAGCCGAATCCTGGGAGTGGCTGGAGGAAGTGTTGCGTGGCTGGCTCAAGAGCTACGGTTATCGCCCGATTCGCATGCCGATTGTCGAGCCCACGCCGCTGTTCAAGCGTGCCATCGGCGAAGTGACCGATATCGTCGAAAAGGAGATGTACTCTTTTGTAGACAGCCTCAACGGTGAACCACTAACGCTGCGCCCGGAGGGCACAGCCGGTTGCGTACGCGCGGTTATTCAACACAATGTTGCCGCGGAACGACCGCAGCGCCTTTACTATTCGGGCCAAATGTTCCGCCATGAACGGCCGCAGAAGGGGCGTTACCGCCAGTTCCATCAGTTCGGTGTCGAGGCCTTTGGTTTTAGCGGACCGGATGTGGATGCCGAGCAGATTCTGATGAGCGCGCGCCTGTGGCAGGAACTCGGCCTCGACAACATCCGCCTGGAACTCAACAGCCTGGGCCAGCCGGAAGAGCGCGCTGCGCATCGTGCAGCGTTGATCGCTTATTTCGAGGCGCATAAAGATCAGCTCGACGAGGATGCCCTGCGCCGTCTGCACAGCAACCCGTTGCGCATTCTCGACACCAAGAATCCCGCAATGCAGTCGCTCGTTGCCAATGCGCCGCGGCTCATGGACTATCTCGGTTTGGAATCGCTGGCGCACTTTGAACGCGTGCAGGCGTTGGTGCGTCACGCCGGCGTTCCCTTCACGGTCAACCCGCGACTCGTGCGCGGGCTGGATTATTACAATCTCACCGTGTTCGAATGGGTCACCGACGCGCTGGGTGCGCAGGGAACCGTCTGCGCCGGTGGCCGCTACGATGGCCTGGTCGAACAACTCGGGGGCAAGCCGACGCCAGCCTGTGGGTTTGCCTTGGGCTTCGAACGCCTGTTGGCGCTGCTACAGGATTCCGACAATCTGCCACAGGCCGAATCGCCGGATGTCTATCTGATTCATCAGGGCGATGCGGCGGCCGATCTGGCGTTGCGCGTGTCTGAGAGCCTGCGTGATACCGGACTCAACGTGATCTATCACTGCGGCGGCGGCAGCTTCAAATCGCAGATGAAGCGGGCGGACCATTCCGGCGCGCCACTGGCCGTCATCATCGGTGACGACGAAGTCGCCAAGGGTGAAGTGACGGTCAAGGCCATGCGTCAGAAGGATTGGGCCGAAGGCGAGACTGCCGATAATCAGGTGCGCGTCGCGCTGGATGATCTGGCCGAGCACATCATGTCACAATGGACGGAAAACGACCTCGGTCAGGGCTTCTGACCCGGCCGCGATTTAGCACACAAAGCACATAGAGCACACAGGAAAACACGATGGCTGTTTACGATCTCGAAGAACAAGAACAGATTGCCGCGCTGCGGGGCTGGTGGAAACAATACGGTGGTTGGGCCAGCGGCGTTTTGCTGGTCGTCGCACTGGGTTGGCTTGGCTGGTACGGTTGGCAAACTTATTTGAAATCCCAGAATGCCGAAGCCAGCCGGATTTTTCTGGTCCTGCAACAAGCCAGCACACAGCAGGACACCAATCGCGTCAAGCAGGCCGCCGGTGAATTGGTGAACCAGTACCCGCGTAGCCAGTTCAGCGCTCTCGGTGCGTTGTTGGCAGCGAATACGCTCGATGCGGCTGGCGACACGAAAAGCGCCGAAGCGCAGTTGAGCTGGGTTGCTGAGAATGGCAAGGATGCCTTGCGCGGCATCGCCCGTCTGCGCTTGGCCGGCATCCAGATGGATCAAAAAGATTACGACGGCGCACTGAAAACGCTGTCGGAGACGGCCCCGGCCGGCTTTGCTGCGCGTTACGATGCGGCGCGCGGGGATGTCTATGCCGCGCAGGGCAAAATCGTCGAAGCGCGTGCCAGCTACGATGCGGCACTGAAAAATCTGGAGCCGAACCCGAAAGCCGACGGCAAGGACCCGACGCCGAACAGCGAATTCGCCGGCAGCGAACCTGGGCAGTTATTGCGTCGCCTAGTTGTGGAAAAACGTGACGCCTTGATGGCGCCGACTGCCAAATAATTGAGGAATGGCTGATATGTCCCTGCCCAAAACCCGTGCGCGCTTCCGCCGCTTGACGCGCTGCTGTGCCCTGGGTGCGCTTGCCGTCGTGCTGGTGGGTTGCAGCCTATTCGGCAGTTCCAAGCCCAAGCCGACCCCATTGACGCCGATCAACGAACGGCTGAGCGTACACACGGATTGGCAAAACAGCGTTGGCAAGGCCGGTACCTTCACGTTCCTGCCGGCCAGCGGGGGTCCGGTGGTGCTGGCGGCCTCTCATGACGGCACTATCATGCGGTTGGACAATGGTCGCGAAACCTGGCGTGTGAGCGCCGATCAGAAGCTGTCGGCCGGCACCGCCAGCGATGGCCGTCTGGTGGTTGTTGGGACCTATAAGGGCGAAGTGTTGGCCTTCGATTTTGAAACCGGGAAACAGGCCTGGTCGACCAACGTCAAGGGCGAACT
Source organism: uncultured Dechloromonas sp. (assembly GCA_964604765.1). GTDB lineage: Bacteria > Pseudomonadota > Gammaproteobacteria > Burkholderiales > Rhodocyclaceae > Fluviibacter. The sequence continues at coordinate 8,860 of CAZSAE010000029.1, forward strand.
CGTGGCCGCTCCCGCCATTACGGAAGGCTTGGTCATCGTGCGCACCAGTGACAATCGTGTGATTGCGTTGGACGGCAATGACGGCAAACAACGCTGGAATTATCAGCGCAGTAATCCGCCGTTGGCCGTGCGCTCCGTGGCGCCTCCGTTGCCGTTCGGTCCGTTCGTACTGGTGGGTATGCCGGGTGGCAAAATTTACGCGCTCGCATTGCAAAACGGTGCGCCGGCCTGGGAGGGCACCGTGTCCGTGCCGCGTGGCGCCACCGAACTGGATCGGGTGTCCGATGTTGTCAGTGCGCCGGCGGTGCAGGGCCCGCAAATGTGTGCGGTGGCCTTTCAGGGTCGCGCCGCCTGTTTTGACATGCAGGGCGGCAATCAGATGTGGTCGCGCGAGGTCTCATCGGTGGCGGGCGTTGCCCTGGATGACCGGCGTGTTTTCGTACCCGACGAGCAGGGCGTGGTCCATGCCTTTGATCGCATGACGGGCGCCTCGATCTGGCGACAGGACCGCCTCAAATATCGTGACCTGTCTGCGCCCGTGGCCTTGCCGATGGGCCTGGTGGTGGGCGATGCCGAAGGATTCCTGCACGTGCTGGATCGGGATACCGGTGAATTTATTGGTCGTTTGAATGTGGGCGGTAACGGCATCATGTCCATTCTGCCGGCACTGGGCCCGAATACCGCCGTTCTGCAAACGCGCAGCGGCGCACTGATGGCGGTAAGCTTGCAATGAAACCGACCGTTGCACTCGTTGGCCGCGCCAACGTTGGTAAATCCACGCTATTCAATCGCCTGACCCGATCGCGTGACGCCATCGTCGCCGACCAGCCCGGCCTGACACGTGATCGACATTACGGTCACGGCAAGATCGGCCGCAAGGGCTTTCTGGCAATCGACACCGGTGGTTTTGAACCCAAGTCGCGCGAAGGCATCACCCAAGAAATGGCGCGGCAGACCGAGCAGGCCATCCACGAAGCGGATCGCATCATTTTCGTGGTCGATGGCCGTGAAGGCGTGACACCACTCGATAAGGATATTGCGCAGCTACTGCGCCGGATCAATCGCCCCGTCCTGGTTGCGGTCAACAAAGTCGAGGGCATGGATCGCGGTGTTGTCACCGCCGATTTCCATGAACTGGGCCTCGGCGAACCGCATCCGATTTCGGCTGCACACGGCGAAGGCGTGCGCAGCCTCATCGACGAAGCGCTGGAAGCGTTTCCGGAAGATCCGGAAGAAGCTGAAGACGCCGAACGCATCCCGCGCGTGGCCATTGCCGGCCGTCCGAATGTCGGCAAGTCCACGCTCATTAACGCACTGCTCGGTGAAGAACGGGTGATCGCTTTCGATCAGCCAGGCACGACCCGCGACGCGATCGAGATTGAATTCGAGCGCGGCGATAAGAAATATCAGCTGATTGATACGGCGGGGGTGCGTCGTAAGGGCCGCGTGTTCGAAGCGATTGAAAAATTCTCGGTCATCAAGACGCTGCAGGCAATTGAAGCGGCTAACGTCGTGATTCTCGTATTGGACGCCCGTCAGGACGTCGCCGATCAGGACGCGCATCTCGCTGGTTTTATCAAGGAATCCGGTCGTGCTCTGGTCGTGGCCGTCAACAAGTGGGATGGCCTCGGCGAATATGAACGCGAGCAATGCAAACTGGCCATCGAACGTCGTTTCAAGTTTCTCGACTTCGCCAGTTTCCATTACATCTCTGCCAAGGAAGGCCGTGGACTGGATGGCATTATGCGCTCGGTCGACAGGGCCTACGCTGCCGCCATGGCCAAGCTGTCGACGCCACAGTTGACCCGTGTACTGATGGACGCCGTGGCCAAGCAGGCACCACCGCGTCATGGCATTTTCCGCCCAAAGCCGCGCTATGCCCACCAGGGCGGCATGAATCCACCGCTCATCGTCATTCATGGCAACGCACTCAGTCATATTTCGGACAGTTATCGTCGATATCTGGAGCACTGTTTCCGCGATCATTTCAATCTGCAAGGGACGCCGTTGCGCCTGCAGTTCAATGTGTCGCGTAACCCCTATGTCGATGATTAAACAGGCAAGTCAGCAGAAAATGCTTTGCGCATCCGGACATTTTGCTTTACATTGACCCCTCCAAACGCTTAGCTCGCTAACCCCTCCCCTCAATAATCAGAAGAAAGCGGAGTATAAAAATGACCAATAAGGGCCAGTTGCTGCAGGATCCTTTTCTCAATGCCTTGCGTCGTGAGCATGTGCCGGTATCGATCTATCTGGTCAATGGCATCAAGCTGCAAGGACAGATCGAATCTTTCGATCAGTACGTCGTGTTATTACGCAATACCGTGACCCAGATGGTGTACAAACACGCGATTTCCACGGTGGTGCCGGCACGTGCCGTCAATTTCAGCCAGGAGCCGCCCGCGGCATGACCGACACCGACCCGGCACAGGCCGGGTTGTCCGACCCCCGCCTCGCCAGACAGCCTGCCCAGAACCGGTCGCAGGGCCGGATGGTCGAGCGTGTGCTGATCGTTCAGGTTGACTTTGGCGATCTGGATTTGGACGAGGCCGTGCAGGAAGTGCGCATGCTGGCCGAGTCGGCGGGCGCCGAGGTGGCTGATGTCATCACCTGCCGTCGTGATCGACCGGACGTGGCGCTCTTCGTCGGTTCAGGCAAGGCCAGTGAGATTGCCCAGCGCGCCAAAGAGGTCGGTGCAGGACTCATCATCTTCAATCACGCCTTGTCGCCGGTGCAACAGCGCAATCTGGAGCAGGTGGCGCACGGTCGCGTCATTGACCGTACGAGTCTGATTCTGGATATCTTCGCCCTGCGCGCGCAGAGCGCCGAAGGCAAGCTGCAGGTCGAGCTGGCACAGTTGGAACACCTCGCATCGCGCCTGATTCGTGGCTGGACACACCTGGAACGTCAGCGCGGCGGTATCGGTCTGCGCGGTCCCGGTGAAACCCAGCTGGAAACCGACCGACGGCTGATTGGCCAACGCGTCAAAATGCTCAAAGAGCGACTCGCTCGCCTGGCTCGGCAGCGCCGAACGCAAGGACGGGCGCGCAGTCGGCAGGGTGTGCTGACCATTTCCCTGGTCGGCTATACCAATGCCGGCAAATCCACGCTATTCAACGCGCTCACGCATTCGGGTGCCTACGCCGCCGATCAGCTGTTTGCCACCCTGGACACGACGGTGCGTCGGGTCTGGTTGCCGGAAGCGGGAAACGTGGTGATTGCGGACACCGTCGGCTTTATCCGCGATTTGCCGCACACCCTCGTCGAGGCGTTCAAGGCAACGCTGGAGACGACCACACAAGCCGATCTGTTGCTGCACGTCATCGATGCGGCGAACCCCGCTCGGGATCAACAAATCGCCGAAGTTAACAAGGTTTTGTCCGAAATTGGCGCCAGTCATGTGCCGCAGATCCGGGTCTATAACAAGTGCGATCTGACCGCCGCCGAGCCCGGGGTCGAGCGTGATGCCTATGGTAAAATTACCCGCGTCAGGTTGAGCGCCCGGACAGGTGCCGGCTTGCCCTGGTTGCGGACGGCCATCGCCGAATTCGCCCGTGCCGAGCCGGATCAGACCGGCCTTCAATCTCAATCCCGTGTGGAGTTAGCGCCATCGCCGCTGTTGCCTGATGTCGATCAATGATCCCCAGTGGGGAAACAGTCACCGACCGGAACAAAAAGAACCGGAACAGCTACCAGAATCGCCTGGTACAGAACCGGTGCAACCCGATGCAGGCCGCAAAGAGACGCAACCGCCAAAGCCGTTGAGTCCTCCGGTGCCGCAGTCATCGCCGCCTTCCTCCCAGTTACCTCAATCGCCCCGCTCACCCAAATCCTCACCGCCTGAAGGGCCGCCGGATCTGGAAGAGCTTTGGCAGCAATGGGTTTACCAGGCGCGCTGTCGCATCGCCCGCCTGCTTGGCCGCGAGTTACCCGCGCCGCCAGCGCCCGTCGCTCAGGTGTCTGCATCGTCAGTATCCTCGGCGAATGCGTCGCCATCGCTTGCCAACGACGACGCACCGCTGGCTGGCTGGCAATCGCTGAGTCTTAAAAGTTGGTTGATGGGCGTTTCGCTGATTATTGGCGCCTGGTTAGTCAGTGGTTTTTATCTGGTCGATACGCAGCAGCGCGGCGTCCTGAGCCGATTTGGCAGCATCGTGGCCGTCGAAGATCCGGGCTGGCATTGGCGCTGGCCCTATCCCATCGACAGTGTGCGTTTGATCAATGTTACGGCAGATCGTTCGCTGGAAGTCGGGTTCTCGGCGCAGAAAGACCGCCGCCAGACACAGGGACTCATGTTGACGGCGGATGGGAATTTGATCAATGTGGCCTATGCGGTGCTGTACCAGGTCACCAATCCGGTGGACTACCTGTCGCGCGCCGAAACCCCGACCGATCTGTTGGCCTTGCTTGCCGAAAGCGTGTTGCGCGATCTGGTGGCGCAGCAAATGCTTGCGACGGTGCAGGCGGCCGGTGGCCAACCGACGGATGCCGTGATGCTGCAAACGGCGCGTCAACGATTGCAAACCGCGCTGGAACCCCTGCAGTTGGGCATTGCCGTGAAAGGTGTCGAGATTCGTGAGGTGCAATTGCCGGCTCCTGTGTTGCAAGCCTTCAAGGACGCCGAACGTGACGCGCAAGCGCGCACCAAGGCATTGCGTGAGGCACAGACCGCTTCGACCGAAAACCTGATTAAGGCCCGTAAGCTGGCAGCGACCCTGCAAGACGAGACTGCCGCCTATGCGGCGGCGCTTGATCATGTCGCGCAAACCTTACGTGCCACCGGTGCTAAGGTCGATGCCGCAGAGGCGCAGAAGGCGCTGGCGGTCAAAGTCACAGAATGGCAGCAGCAGTATCCGTTGGTTTTTAGCAACCTGGCTGCACTTCAGGCGCGTATCGCGCAGCCTGCCACGGCGAGGTCGACGTCGCCGGCCAATGCCGCTGCGTCAGCGAATAACGGAACCGGCAAGGCGCCAGCTGCCGCCACAGGCGAATGGCGTGATCGCGACATCATGCGCTCGCGTGACCGCGTTGATCGTCCGGGGAGCGGTTCGTGAGCGATCAACCGATGACAACGCCGGATAACAAGGATCGTCGCTTCACCCTGGGGCGCGTGGGCGGAGCGTTTGCGCTGCTGATGATTCTGCTTGCCGTCTTTTCGCTGACCGTGATCGAAACCGGCCAGGTCGGTGTCGTGATCCGTTCGGGTTCTGATCAGGCCCGGGTGATTGCCACGCCAGGTGTTTATGGCCGCTTGCCTTTTGTTGAACGGGTATGGTTGATCGACACACGTTTGCAGGTCAGCGAACAAACTACACCCCAAAGCTATGCCAGTGCCGATCGCCAGGCGTTGCAACTGGCCGGCTGGGTGGCTTGGCACGTCACCGACCCGATTCTTTTTAATACGGCGACCAGCAGCGGAAAGAATCCAGTCAACGAACGGGTACTCAAGGCTTTGGACGAGACACTGGCCGGTTGGGTCTCGACGCGGCAGGCTGCCGCGCTGCGCATCGGGTCGAATGACGAAACCGCGCCCCCCTGGTTGGCGTCGCTCAATGAACGTCTGGCTGCACTGGGCTTGCAGGCTGAGCGAGCAGGCTTGCGCCAGCTGGGTCTGTCGGAGTCGGCGAATGACGCCATTTACGCGCGCATGAGTGCCGCGCGGACGCGCAATACGCGCCAATTGGTCGACGGCTTGACGGCAGATGAGCGACAACTGGTTACCATGCAGACACGTCAGCAGGGGCAGGTGCTGGACGAGGCCGCTCGTCAGGCTCTGCAGATCCGTCAGCACGCCGAAAACCAATTGTTGGCGGCTTATGCGCGTCAGTACGGTTCGTCCCGCGAGTTTGCCGAAACGCTCAGAAATCCGCCTCCGCCGGCGGGTAAATCCGATCAGTGAGCAAGTGAACGGTTAGGAGTCCATGCATGAATGACACGATCTGGCTAGCGATTGCCCTGATGCTCGTATTTGAGGGTATGCTCCCATTCGTTTCGCCGCGCATGTGGCGTGAAACCTTCGAACGCATGATTCAGCTGCGTGATGGTCAGATTCGATTTCTCGGACTCACCGTCATGCTGGTCGGTGTTTTAATTCTTACTGTAATACGTCAGACATCATGATGAAGTGGTTGTTGCCCGAATCCATTGCCGATGCGCTGCCCGACGAGGCCGCGCGTTTGGAATCCCTGCGTCGCCGTCTGCTCGATCTTTGTGCTGCTCATGGTTACGAACTGGTGCAACCGCCGCTGATCGAATATCTGGATTCCTTGCTGACGGGCGCGGGGCGCGAACTCGACCTACGCACCTTCAAGTTGGTCGATCAGGGCTCCGGTCGAACCCTGGGCGTGCGTGCCGACATGACGGCGCAGGTGGCGCGCATGGACGCGCATCTGTTGAATCGTCCGGGGGTGGTCCGCCTTTGCTACTGTGGCAGTGTGTTGCATGCGCAACCGGCCGACATGCAGACCAGTCGCGAACCCTTCCAGCTGGGGGCAGAGCTCTATGGCTACGCTGATCTGGCCGCCGACCTGGAGATCGTTCGTCTGGCTGCCGCCGCATTAGAAGCTGCCGGCTCACCGGCTGCGCGGATTGACCTCGGCCACATGGGCATCTTCCGCACCTTGATGACCTTGGCCGGTGTGTCCGCAGATGGCGAAGAGCATTTCTTCAAACTTTTACAGCGCAAGGACGTACCGGGGCTGGAAACAGAAACTGCCCACTGGCGTCCGGAATTGCGCCAGGCGATTCTCGCCTTGCCGCGTCTTTACGGCGATCGTGGCATCCTCGAAACAGCGCGCCAGCTGTTGCCGCAGGTGCCGGCCATCCACAAAGCACTGGATGATCTCGAATCACTGGTTGCGCAGGCGGCCGATTTGCCGCTTTATATCGATCTTTCGGATCTGCGCGGTTATCACTATCACAGCGGTATCGTCTTTGCGGCCTACTGCCCGGGATACACCGCAGCCATGGCGCTCGGCGGACGTTACGATGGCGTCGGTGCGGCTTTCGGCCGGGCGCGACCAGCCACCGGTTTTTCGCTGGATCTGCGCGAGCTCTGCCGCCTGGCAACGATTGCCACGACTGGTGGGGCTGTTTTCGTGCCGGCCCTGCCGCGAAATGCGCCGGCCGCCGACGTGCTGAGCCGTGCACAAGCGATTCGCCAGTTGCGTGCGCAGGGAGAACGCATCATTGATGGGTTGCCCGGCGAACAGCTCGATGCAGCGTCCGGCCAGATTGTTTATAGTGGTACCGTGTGCGATCGTCAGCTGGTGCAGCAAACGGGGCAGTGGGTTATTGTTGCCCGCTAAAGATTTCGATTCATCTTTTAATAGAAGTAACGTATGGCAAAAAATATCGTAGTCGTGGGCACCCAATGGGGTGATGAAGGCAAGGGCAAGATCGTCGACTGGTTGACGGATAACGCAGGCGGCGTTGTGC
>CAZSAE010000030.1:0-11280 GCA_964604765.1 uncultured Dechloromonas sp.
TCTCGACCTATACCTTGGCAAGGTATCGCTCTACCAACTGAGCTACTGCCGCAAACAGGTCAAGATTATAGCGGGGTCGGTTTTCAAGGTCAAGCAGAAAGCCGACATATTGTTCGGGCGGGGTTAACTGCCCTCTTTCAGGTCCGGCCAGGCGACATACAGGTAGTAAGCCATCGACCAGAGCGTGAGGATGGCGGCCACCCAGATCAGCAGCGTACCCCAGAAGATCATGTCGAGGCCAGCAACCTGCCCAGCGTGCAATAGCATTGGGATGGCAGCCAGCTGCGCCGCCGTTTTGAACTTGCCGATCATGTTGACGGCCACGCTCTTGCGCTTACCCATGGTGGCCATCCACTCGCGCAACGCCGAAATGGTGATTTCGCGGCCGATGATAATGATCGTGACCAGCACGCTGACGCGGCCATCGGCCACCAACAACACCAGCGCCGTCGATACGATCAGTTTATCGGCGACCGGATCGAGAAACGCCCCGAAATTGGAGGTCTGGTTCCATTTACGCGCCAAATAGCCATCCAGCCAATCAGTGACCGCCGCAATGATGAACAACCAGGCTGCTACCTGATTGCGAGTATTCGCATCGAGCGGTAACGCATCGGGCAAGACAACGAAGATCAACAACGGAATACAGGCAATCCGTGCCCAGGTCAGGAACAGTGGCAGATTCATCATGGCGTTATTATCAGCGATCTTGCAGCGCTGCGTGCACTCGCAGCGCCAATTCTTCACTCATGCCCGGCACAGCAGCAATGGCTTCAATGCCGGCGACCTTGATGGCGCCCACGCTGCCAAAACAGGTAATCAGCGCTTTTCGACGCTTGGGGCCGATACCTGCGATGTCGTCCAGACGCGACCCGATGCGCGCTTTCTGGCGCCGGTTACGGTGACCCGTCAGGGCGAAGCGGTGGGCTTCATCGCGGATTTCCTGAACGAGATGCAGGCCCGGATCATCCGGATCCAGGTGCAGGGGTTCGCGTTCTTCCGCAAAGATCAGCGATTCTAAGCCTGGCTTGCGTCCGAGGCCTTTAGCCACGCCAACCAACGGCATGTCGGCCAGCCCGAGTTCGGTGAGGGCTTCAGCAGCCTTGGCAACCTGGCCTTTGCCGCCATCGATGAGCAATAGATCCGGCCGCACGGCTTCGACGCCCTGCTCGTTCGGCTTGTACCGGCGATACACTGCTTGATGAATTGCCGCATAGTCATCGCCGGGGGTGATGTCCGTAATGTTGAAGCGACGATATTCGGCGCGGCGCATGCCGCCGCCCTCTTTCTCGCCACTCGTCCACACCACACAGCTGGCGACCGTTGCTTCGCCTTGGGTATGACTAATATCAAAGCATTCGATGCGGTTGAGCTGTTCGATGGCCAGCCCGGCATTCTGGAGCGCCAGCAACAGCGACTGTTGGCGCTTACCCTGCAAGGTTTGCATCTGGCGGCGTTGCGTCATCGCCAGACCAGCGTTATTGATCGCCAGCTCGACCCAGGCCTTGTGCTGGGTAAAATGCGGCAGATCCATCGGTAGTGGCCGGCCAAGCATGCCCGTTAGCGTTTCAACCACCGACTCATCGACCGGCACATTGACCAGCACCTTACCGGGTGCCGGATGCACGGCGTAGTGCGCTTCGATAAAGGCCGAAAGCACCTCGCTCAGCGTCGCCTGCTCCAGCTGATTGCTGTTCTGGGGAAATTGCGGCCGGTCTCCCAGGTGACGTCCGCCACGCACCATGGCGAGATTAACGCATAGGCTACCGCCCTGCTCCACGGCGACGATGATGTCGATATCTTCGGCCTGGTGGCTGTCCATGATCTGTGTGTCGCGTGCCCGATGCAACGCCTGGATCTGATCACGGAAGGTGGCGGCCTGCTCGAAGGCGAGTCGTGCCACAGACTGTTCCATGAGGTCGGTCAGGCGTTGAATAATTTCCTGATGCCGTCCTTGTAGAAACAGGCCGGCGGCGCGCACATCGTCCGCGTAGGTGGCTGCATCAATCAGACCGACGCAGGGGCCCGAGCAGCGCTTGATCTGATACAGCAGACAGGGGCGCGTCCGGTTATTGAAGACCGAGGCTTCGCAGGTACGCAGCTTGAAAATCTTCTGTAGCAGATGCACCGCTTCGCGCACCGACCAGGCGTTGGGATACGGCCCGAAGTAATCGGCATTGGCCGAAAGCGAACCGCGATGCAGGCCGATCATCGGCCAGGGTTCGCGCGTCAGGCGGATATAGGGATACGACTTGTCGTCACGGAACAGGATGTTGTACTTGGGCGCCAGCTCCTTGATCAAATGATTTTCAAGAAGCAGCGCTTCGGATTCGGAAGGCGTCGGCGTCACCTCCAGCCGTGCCACCTTGCTGACCATCAAGGCAATGCGCGGGCTGCTCAGATTCTTGGCGAAATACGAGGAAACCCGATTCTTGAGATTGCGCGCCTTGCCAACGTAGAGCACTTGCCCGTCTTCGGCCAGAAAGCGATAGACCCCCGGCCGCTCAGGCAGCGTGCGTACCTGATCCTGCAAGGGGTGGCTCATGGCGCTACCAATTTAGAATCAGAGGGTCCGAATCAGTTGCAGCGCCGCCTGATATTCGGGATGCGCATCGAGCTGAGCGCGGGTGAGCGGTCGCTCCGAATTTGCACCGAGACCTGCTTTGCCCAGCAGATTGGCGATACGTGCCGCACGCTTTGGTTGCGGCACAGGTTTCCACTCGGCGATGAGTTGATCGACAAAGTCGGGTTTGTTACAGACAAGCAGCACATCGCAACCTGCATCCCAGGCGGCGTTGGCGCGATCAACGATGTTACCGGCCACGCTGGCGCCTTCCATCGACAGGTCGTCGCTGAAGATGATGCCGTCGAACTGGCATTCCAGACGCAGCTTTTCCAGCCAGCGCGGTGAGAAGCCGGCCGGCCGTTCGTCCAGCACCGGATAAATCACGTGCGCCGGCATAACGGCGTCCAACGCCAGTTCGTGGTAGGGCTGCATATCGATTTCTATTTCAGCCATGCTGCGTTCGTCGATGGGAATCGCGACGTGCGAGTCGGCTTCGACCCAGCCGTGGCCGGGAAAGTGTTTGCCGCAGGAGCCCATACCGCCCTTGCTCAACCCGCGAATCATTGCGGCCGCGAGGCGCGAGACGACTTGCGGGTCTTTAGAAAAGCTTCGGTCACCAATGACGCCGCTGCGACCCCAATCAAGATCGAGCACCGGTGTAAAAGAGAAGTCGACCCCATGCGCCCGTAACTCAGCCGCCAACACCAGGCCAACGGCTTCGGCTGCATCCTCAGCGGCGTTGGGGTTCTGGGCAAAGAGTTCACCCAATACACGCATCGCGGGCAAGCGGGTAAACCCTTCGCGGAAGCGCTGCACCCTGCCCCCTTCGTGGTCCACGGTGATCGGTAGCGGTGGCTGGCGAAGTTGTGCTATCTCCTGCGTCAGCGCGGATAGCTGCACCGGGTCCTGATAGTTTCGTGAGAAGAGAATCACGCCACCGACCAGAGGATGCATCAGGCGACGCTTATCGCCCTCGGTGAGGGCCAGCCCTTCGACATCGACCATCAGAGGACCATACGAAGCTGAGGATACTGGGCTGTTCATAAACTCTCCACAACGACAAAGGCAAGCGCATGATCCACTTCGTCGGAGATCGACAAATGGATCTGCAGGGAACGCTGACGAATCCATTCATCCAGCGCAGGTTCAAAACTAAAAAAGGGTTTGCCGAACGTATCATGCTCGACGCGAATTGCCGGCAATAGCACGGGGGCTCGCAGACCCGTGCCCAGCGCCTTGGCCAAGGCCTCCTTGGCGGCGAAACGCTTGGCGACAAAACGCTCACGCGAGGGTGCGGCGTCGGCTTCTGCCAACTCGCCCGGGTGCAACAGATGCTGCACGCCACGCACGGGATGTCGCGCCAACAACTGTCCGACACGCTGAACAGAGACGAGGTCGGTGCCGATACCGAGAATCATGGCGAATTCAATCTTCTTAACTAAGTTCTTAACTAAGGCTGACTGCTTCACGCATCAGACGCTTCATTTCGCTCACCGCTTCACGCAGGCCCACAAACACCGAACGGCTGACGATGGCGTGGCCAATGTGCAGTTCGCGAATGCCGGGCAACGCGGCGATCGGCTGAACATTGTAGTAATTCAGGGCGTGGCCGGCATTGAAACGCATGCCCAAGCCACGAATCTGCTGACCCGCTGCGGCGACTCGTTGCAGCTCCGTCTGAACAGCAGGACGCTCGATATCGCGTCCGGCCGCATGAAATGCATGGGCGTAAGGGCCCGTATGCACTTCACAAACTTGCACGCCAATTCGGGCAGCAGCGTCAACTTGGGCAGGGTCGGCATCAATAAAGGTGCTGGTCACGATGCCCGCGTCGCGTAATCGCGCCACGATTTCGGCCAGACGTTGTTCTTGACCGACGATATCCAGGCCGCCTTCGGTGGTGACCTCTTGGCGGCCTTCCGGCACCAGCATGGCCATTTCTGGCCGCAGCTCGCAGGCGATACCGACCATCTCATCGGTGGCTGCCATTTCGAGATTCAGTTTGATCTGGGTCAGGTCACGCAGCTTACGAACATCGGCATCCTGAATGTGGCGGCGATCTTCGCGCAGATGCACGGTAATCCCATCGGCGCCGCCCAGGTGGGCTTCCACAGCCGCCCAGACCGGGTCCGGTTCATAGGTACGGCGCGCCTGGCGGAGCGTGGCCACGTGATCGATGTTAACGCCCAGTTCAATCATGATCAAAATTCACAAGTCGGTCAGATCTTCAAAGAGGCGGCGGCTATGTAGCTGCCGCCCATTCAGGTAAAACGCCATCAGACTTCGCATCAGCTGTTTGCTTTCGGCGAGACTGATCGGATCGCCAAAAGACTCGGCGTCCATATCCAATAAGGTTTGCCCGCTTATTGTACCGGCGGTCGCCGAAGAATCAGCCACGATACGCGGGCCGGACTCTATTTCGTACAAATAACGGTTCTGCGGGTCGATGATTTCACCCGAGGTGTCGTGCGTCAGCGTCAGCCCGTAACCGAGTTCACCCAGCAAGCGTTTTTCGAAACTGCGTAGACACGCCGAAAAAAAAGCCGCATCCGGATGGGTCGATGCCGTTAATGCCACCAAAGTTTTGCCGTAATGGTCAAAGACGTGTTCGTGGGCGTCTTCGCGCGGCAGCAGATTAAGCAACAGTTCGTTCAGGTAATAACCGCAGAGCAAGGCCCTACCCTGCAATAGCGGCTGGCCACCCTGCCATTCGGCATGATGCAAGGTGACGACCTCGCCCTTGCCGCTCCAGGTCATCTCCAGCGGCTGGAATGCCATCAACACGCCGCGCATGGCCGAACGCGGTCGGCGCACGCCCTTGGCCACCAACGCGATGCGCCCGTAATCGCGGGTGATCGCTTCAACGACGAGGCTGGTTTCTCGGTACGGTCGGCTATGCAGTACAAACGCGGCCTGGCGTTCAACCTTGATCGGGCGCATGACGGCTCAGCTGGACAATCAGTTGCTGGAGGTTATTCGTAACCCAGAGAGCGCAATAAACGCTCGTCGTCGGCCCAGCCGGATTTCACCTTGACCCAGAGCTCCAGGTAAACCGTGCCTCCGAACAGACGGGTCATGTCCTGGCGCGCCTCGGTCGCGATGCGTTTGAGCGTTTCGCCGCCCTTACCGATAACAATGGCCTTATGCGACTCCCGATCGACGACGATGGCCGCGAAAATACGTCGCAACTCGCCCTCGCTTTCGAACTTTTCGATTTCGACCGTTGTCGCATATGGCAGTTCATCGCCGAGCAGACGGAAGAGTTTTTCGCGAATATATTCGGCCGCAAGAAAACGTTCACTGCGGTCGGTCAGTGTTTCCGGGTCATAGAGGAATCCCTGCCTGGGCAGCGCCTTACGGATTTCACCGAGCAGCGCATCGGTCTGCGTGCCCTTCTCCGCGCTCACGGGAACCACAGCGGCCCAATCGCGCACGGTCGATAATTCGGCGATGAACGGCAAGAGCGCCGCTTTATCCTTGAGCTGATCGATTTTGTTAAGCACCAGAATGACTGGCTTGTCTTCCGGCAGCAGCGCGACAACCTTGCGGTCCTGTTCACCGTAACGACCGGCTTCGATGACCAGGCAGATCACATCGACTTCTTGCAGCGCTTGCGTCACCCCCCGATTCATCGAACGATTGAGCGCCGAACTGTGTTTGGTCTGGAAGCCCGGTGTGTCGACGAAAACATACTGCGCACCTTCATCGGTGCGGACGCCCATAATACGGTGCCGTGTCGTCTGCGCCTTGCGCGAGGTGATGCTCAGCTTTTCGCCGATCAGACGATTGAGCAGTGTCGATTTGCCAACGTTCGGTCGACCAACCAGCGCGATCAAACCAGCAGGCGCCAACGACATCGCGCTCAAATCCTGAGTTTCGTCGTTCATGATGCCCCACCCTTCTTTTTGTTGGCGCCGGCCGGTAATGCTTCCAGCTGCTGCAAAACCCATTCAGCAGCCTGTTGTTCAGCGGCGCGCCGGGTCACGCCGCTGCCGCGACCTTCGATCGAAAATTCCGGCACGCGACATAAAACCTCAAAGGTCTGCGCATGCGCGGCACCTGTGATATTGGGCAATTCATAGGTTGGTAAAGCGCAACGCCGGCCTTGCAGCCATTCCTGTAAACGGGTCTTCGCATCCTTGGCGGATGGCAGCCGGCTCAGATCGATCGCCGCGATGCGTGGCGCAAAGGCTGTCAGGATGACCTGCTGCGCTGCTGCGAAGCCGCCGTCGCGCCACAGGGCGCCGTAAAGAGACTCAACGGTATCGGCCAGAATCGACGGCCGGTGTTGACCACCGCTTTTGAGTTCGCCTTCGCCCAGACGCAGATAACGACCGAGTTTGAGCTCTTCGGCGACTGAGACCAGCTGCTCCTGGCAAACCAGATTGGCGCGTAGTCGAGACAGATCGCCTTCGGGCAGATCGGGAAAGTGTTGGTACAGGCTTTCGGCAACGACGGCATTGAGGATGGAATCGCCCAGAAACTCCAGGCGTTCGTAATGATTGCGCCCGTAACTGCGGTGCGTCATCGCCTGCTCAAGCAGTGCACGATCGGCAAAACGGTAAGCGATCGCCGATTCGAGCTCTGTAAGCGTGACCTGGGCTGGCGATGCGTTCATGGACCGACTCAGTGGAAGGAACCGATGCGACCCATATCGCCCCAGTGGAACCAGATAAAGAAGGCTTTGCCGACGATATTGGCGTCGGGCACGAAGCCCCAAACACGACTGTCCTTGCTGTTATCGCGATTGTCGCCCATCACGAAGTAACTATCGGCAGGCACTGTGCAGACGAAACCGGTGCTGTCATAACGGCACTGATCCCGATAAGGGAAGCGCACCACATCGGGCACAAAGGCGGGTGCATCGGCGTCATTTAGCGTGTTGTAGGTCACCCCACCCAGCGTTTCCTGGAACAGACGGGAGTAGTACATCCGGTCACCGTGTAGATAATCCGGCTCGGCTTTGCGCGGCACGGCGACGCCATTGACGCTGAGTTGCTTGTTTTGATAGCTGACCGTATCGCCCGGCAGACCGATCACACGTTTGATGTAATCCACATTGGGCTCAGGCGGGTAACGGAACACCACCACGTCGCCGCGAGCAATCGGTTTGCCACTGACGATCTCAGTGCCGATGATCGGCAAACGCAAGCCATACGTAAACTTATTGACGAGTATATAGTCGCCCACCTGCAGCGTCGGAATCATTGATCCCGAGGGAATCTTGAAGGGTTCGACGACGAATGAGCGCAGCGCAAACACTGCCAGAATCACCGGAAACAGGCTCGCGCCCCACTCCACCCAAATGGGGTTTTTGGCACCAGGCGCACGCAGCTTGCGCGCATAGAGCACGTCGATCAGCCAAAGGATGCCCGTCGCCAGCGTGACCAGAAACAGAATCAGAGCAAAGTTCATGCCGTCGTTTACCTCGAATGATTGGAGATCGAGTTATTTACCATCAACCCGCAGCACTGCCAGGAAGGCTTCTTGCGGCACTTCCACCGTGCCGATCTGTTTCATGCGCTTCTTACCGGCCTTCTGCTTTTCGAGCAGTTTTTTCTTGCGGGAGATATCGCCGCCGTAACACTTAGCCAGCACGTCCTTGCGCATGGCCTTCACGGTTTCGCGAGCGATGATCTGGGCGCCCAGAGCCGCCTGAATCGCCACGTCGTACATCTGGCGTGGAATCAGCTCGCGCATCTTGCTGACCAGCTCGCGCCCCCGGTACACCGAGCTGGAGCGGTGCACGATCAACGACAACGCATCAACCTTGTCGCCGTTAATCAGCACATCGAGCTTCACCATATCGGCCGGCCGGTATTCCTTGAACTCGTAATCGAGCGAGGCATAGCCGCGCGACACCGACTTGAGTTTGTCGAAAAAGTCGAACACCACTTCCGACAACGGCAATTCGTAAATCATCTGCACCTGACGGCCGTGATAACGCATATCGATCTGCGAACCGCGCTTCTGGTTACAGAGGGTAATCACCGGACCGACGTAATCCTGCGGCAGGAAGATAAACGCCGTAATGATGGGTTCGCGAATTTCTTCGATCTTGCCGATATCCGGTAGACGCGACGGGTTCTCAACAATTATTTGTTCGCCATTGCGCAGACCGACCTCATACACCACCGTTGGCGCCGTGGTAATAAGGTCCATGTCGAATTCGCGCTCCAGGCGTTCTTGCACAATTTCCATGTGCAAGAGACCAAGGAAGCCGCAGCGAAAACCAAAGCCCAGCGCCTGGGAGACTTCTGGCTCAAACTGCAAAGCCGCGTCATTGAGCTGCAACTTTTCCAGCGAGTCGCGTAGCTGTTCGTACTCATTCGGCTCAACCGGGTACAGACCGGCAAAGACCTGCGGTTTGATCTCTTTGAAACCTTCCAGTGGTTTATCCGCTGGCCGATCCGCCAGCGTAATGGTGTCACCGACTCGGGCGGCCTTCAGCTCTTTGATACCGGAGATGATGAAGCCCACTTCGCCGGCCGACAGCTGAGGTTGCTGCTTTGATTTCGGCGTAAAGATCCCCACCTGTTCGCAAAGGTGGGTAGCACCCGTCGACATCAAGCGCATTTTGTCCTTGGGCTTCAAGGTACCGTCGATCACGCGCACCAGCATCACAACGCCGACATAGTTATCAAACCAGGAGTCGACGATCAGTGCCTTGAGAGGCGCATCCGGGTCGCCCACGGGTGCCGGGATTTTTTGCACCACCTGTTCGAGAATATCGTCAATGCCAATGCCGGTCTTGGCGCTGGCTTCCACAGCCTCGGTGGCATCGATACCGATCACATCTTCAATTTCGGCACGGGCATTGTCCGGGTTGGCCGAGGGTAGATCAATCTTGTTCAGCACCGGTACGACCTCGACGCCCAGATCAAGCGCCGTGTAGCAGTTAGCAACCGTTTGCGCCTCAACACCCTGCGAGGCATCCACCACCAACAGCGCGCCTTCGCACGCCGACAACGAACGTGACACTTCATACGAGAAGTCGACGTGCCCTGGGGTATCAATCAGGTTTAGACGGTAGACCTGGCCATCTTTGGCTTTGTAATCCAGCGCTGCTGTCTGTGCCTTGATCGTGATGCCGCGCTCTTTCTCGATATCCATCGAGTCGAGCACTTGGGCTTCCATTTCGCGGTCGGAGAGACCACCACAGCGATGAATCAATCGGTCAGCCAGGGTCGATTTGCCGTGGTCGATGTGGGCGATGATCGAAAAATTACGTATGTGCTTCAAGAAAAATCCGTTTTCCAGCCTTTGGCCGGCAAAAATGCGCAAAATGCTTTTTCGGCGCCTCGCGCCAGTCAGCCCGCTATTCTACCGGATCAGGGCAGCCCCCGGCCGCCCTGTAACGGAACAATCGATCAACGGTTTTGCGGGATCGGCACGAAAACCTGAACGTTCGAGCGGCGAATCAGCAGCGTTGCCGGCGCCCGACCATCGAGTTGGTTCATGAGCTGATTGAACTGTTGTACCGAACGGACATCCTGCGCGTCGCCTTGCGCCACGATGGCCAAAATCACATCGCCGGGGCGCAGATCAACCCGACTGCCCGGCCGAACGTCGATCACCATGATGCCCACGTTGAGACGCAGCTGCTGTTTCTGTTCAGCACTCAGATCCGAAACAGCAATCCCCAAACGGCTGTTGGTGGCTTCGGCCGCCGAACGTGATGGCGGTCTGGCGCTGGTGACACGCTCATCCTGGAACTCGCCGATGGTCACCGTGACGGTACGATTCTGCCCTTTGCGCCACAAATCCGTCTGAGCACGGGTGCCCGGTTTCATGAGGCCGACGATACGTGGAAGATCGCTAGACGAAGCAATGGGTTTGCCATCGAAGCGCAGAATGACATCTCCGGGTTCTATGCCGGCGCGAGCCGCCGGTCCATTGGGCTCGACGCTATTGACCAAGGCGCCGCCCGCCTTGGGCAGGCCAAAGGCTTCCGCCATGTCGCGGGTGACCTCCTGGATGGACACGCCCATGCGTCCGTGGCTGGCACGGCCACGGCTGCGTAATTGCTGCTGGATATCCATGGCCAGATCGATCGGGATAGCGAACGAAATCCCCATAAAGCCACCGGAACGGCTGAAGATCTGGGAGTTGATACCGACCACCTCGCCGCGCAGGTTAAAGAGTGGGCCACCGGAATTGCCCGGATTGATCGCCACGTCGGTCTGGATGAATGGCACATAGTTTTCTTGCGGCAAGGCGCGGCCTTTGGCGCTAACGATGCCGGCCGTGACCGAGTGTTCAAAACCGAAGGGGCTGCCGATGGCCACCACCCATTCCCCCGCTTTGAGTTGGCTGGAATCGCCCATTCGCACGGCCGGCAAGCCGTTGGCGTCGATTTTGAGTAGCGCCACGTCCGTACGCTTATCGGCGCCGATGACCTTGGCGCGAAACTCGCGTTTGTCGAGTAGCTTAACGGTCACTTCATCGGCGCCTTCAATCACATGAGCGTTGGTCATTACATAACCGTCGGCGCTGATGATAAAGCCCGAACCCAGCGAACGGTTCTCCGGCTGTTGTTGGATGCCGCCGGGCGCCTGTGGGAAAAATCGTCTAAAAATCTCGAAGGCGGGATCGCTCGGGTCCATCGGAAGACCGTTAACAACCGCTTTACCACGTCCGTTCTGTAAGGTACTGATGTTGACGACCGATGGCGACTGCTTTTCAGCAAGTTCGACGAAATCGGGCAAGCCCCG
>CAZSAE010000030.1:11380-16255 GCA_964604765.1 uncultured Dechloromonas sp.
CGCCAAGAAGGTGGCGCCAGATCCGCTAATAAAGTTGCGCCCAGGAAACTGCCCGCAAAGAAGAGCAACAAGGAAATCACATAGGTCCGCGTAACGCCACGCGCCAGCAACTGATCGGGAATGGCAACGCGCACCTTCTGGCCCACCGATAGGCCCAGGGGGTCAGCCAGAACCATGCTTTTGGGTTTGCTACACAGGGGTTGCGCCAAACTCACGCCGCCACAGCCGCCTGGCTCGGCACAGCGCCCGCAGCCGCCATTCACTGCGAACTCCAGGCGCACCAAAGGCCGCCCATCGGGAGCGGTCATAGTTTCTACGACGGCGGCGTCTCTTTCTGCCATGGGTGAATCCTACGATAAATCGAAGCGATGTGTCTTGAAAATGGCTTAAGGGCTATCAACGCGATCAACCTGCATCCAGAAGCGAACCCATGAGGCTTTGTGCGTTGCAAAGCCAGCATGATGCCGCAGCGCCAGCGCTTCCCCACGTACCACCTGTCGGGTGAGCGTGTAGAAATACAGCTGTTCATCCACGGTTTCGCTCCAGCCTGTCTGATCGGACAGAGACGCTTCGCCGTCAACAAAGGCGGAGGCCCAGCTGTCCTGAACCGTGGCAGATAAACTGTTCTTGGGATTCATGCGGTTTCCATCATGGGTTTGAGATCGTGAGCGATGGCTTCACGGGCACGATGAATGCGTGAACGCACCGTACCGACCGGTACCTGTTGATGTTGGGCGATTTCGGCATAACTCAAGCCCCCCTGCTCGCGCTGTTCGAAGGCTTCGCGCAAGGATTCTGGTAAGGCCTCCAGAGACTTCCGAATGGCCGCAGCAAGCTCCTGCTGCCAAAGCTGTTCCTCAGGGGTCGCCGGCAACTGTGTCCAACCTTCGGCAATTTCTAAAGAGGTGTCGATATCGCCTTCGTCCGTGCTGATCGGGACGTGATCAGGGCGTTTCTGCTGTGTCTTGCGCCAGCCCAGGTAGGTATTGCGCGCAATGCTCGCCAACCAAGTGGCGAAACTGGCCTCACCGCGAAAACCGCTAAGCGACACATAGGCTTTGAACAGGCTCTCCTGAAAGAGCTCCTCGGCGGCAGGCCGGTCCTGGGTCAGATGCGTCAACCAGCGCAGGATACCAGCCTGACAAGGCAGCACCAACGCTTCAAACGCCGATCGGTCACCGGCTTGCGCAGCAGCGACCAGCGCAGTTTCTGCGCGCGTTTCGTGACCTTTGGCTGACAGCGGCGAGTGTGACAAGAAATGCTCCGTAAGATGCAAGAAAACTCAAGGAGAAGCGGAAAACTCAGGGGTAAAGAGATGAAAGGGATGAAAGAGGTAGAATGCGCACTATATTACAGAGTCGTGAGCCCCCCCGGTCCTTATCTTGAATTTGCCTGTCTTTCCTTCAACGCCCAGAGCCCAATTTGATGTTCTGGTGATCGGCAGCGGCCTGGCCGGCCAAGGCTCTGCCTTATCACTGGCGGATGCCGGCCTGAAGGTGGGCTTGGTCAGCAAACGCGCCGTCACCGATTCGGCATCCGGCTGGGCTCAAGGCGGCATTGCCGCAGTCCTCGACAGCACCGATTCGATTGAAAACCATATCGCGGACACCCTGAACGCCGGTTCTTATCTGAATGATCCGGTGGCGACGCGTTTCGCGGTCGAGCATGCCGCCGAAGCAGTGCAATGGTTAATCGATCGTGGGGTGCCTTTTACCCGTGAAGACGGCAAATATCATTTGACGCGCGAAGGGGGGCATAGTCACCGCCGTGTCATCCATGTCGACGACGCCACGGGCGCAGCGGTGCAAGCCACGCTGACCCCGCAGGTGCTGAGCCACCCGAATATCATGGTCATGGAAGACCATATCGTGGTCGATCTGATCACGTCTAAAAAAATTGGACGTCAGCGGTTGGGCCAATCTAACCGTTGCTTGGGCGCTTATGTGCTGAATAGTGCAACCGGTACCGTACACACCATGGCGGCGGCGCATACGCTGCTGGCAACCGGCGGTGCGGGCAAGGTCTACCTTTATACGACGAACCCGGATACCTCCACCGGTGACGGCATCGCCATGGCCTGGCGTGCGGGATGCCGGGTCGCCAACATGGAGTTCATCCAGTTCCACCCCACCTGCCTATACCACCCGAAGGAAAAGTCGTTCCTGATCAGCGAAGCCGTCCGCGGCGAAGGCGGTCTCCTCAAGCGGCCGGATGGCAGCCGTTTCATGGATGACTATGATCCACGCGCCGAACTGGCGCCACGCGATATTGTGGCCCGCGCCATCGACGCCGAGATGAAACGTCATGGTCTGGAATGCGTGTATCTGGATATCAGTCACCAGCCGGCGGAGTTCGTGAAGACGCATTTCCCGACCATTTACGAGCGCTGCCGCCAGCTGGGCATCGACATTACCCAAGAACCGATTCCGGTCGTTCCAGCTGCGCACTACACGTGTGGCGGCGTCATGGTCGACCAGCACGCCCGAACCGACATCGACGGACTCTACGCGGCAGGTGAAGTAACCTGCAGCGGCCTGCACGGCGCCAACCGCCTGGCTTCCAATTCGTTACTCGAGTGCTTGGTTTACGCCAGAGCCGCCTCTGACGACATCATTGCCCATCCACAACCGATTCCCGATGATCTGCCGTTATGGGACGAAAGCCGCGTCACGGATGCCGATGAGGAGATCGTGATCGCCCACAACTGGGACGAACTGCGGCGCTTTATGTGGGACTACGTCGGGATTGTGCGCACCACCAAGCGTTTATTGCGCGCCCAACATCGTATTCGCCTGTTATTCCGCGAAATCGACGAGTTTTACGCCAATTTCCGAATCAGCCACGACTTGTTGGAACTCCGTAACCTGGTACAGACGGCCGATCTGATTGTGCGCTCCGCCTTGCGTCGCAAGGAAAGCCGCGGGCTACACTATTCGCGGGATTACCCCGATACGCTGAAATTTGCGAAGAACACGGTTCTGCGCAAACGAATCTGACGATCCTCAGCCCTAACGCCGGCTGGTCAGTTGACGTCGTATTTGACGTGCCCAGATTAGCAAGCGTCGCCAGTGCTGTTGTGAGGTATTGGCCAAACTGTCCGGTAACAACACCAACGTCCGACGCACCCCAACGGGAAGCCGCTCCTGACCCGGCGTTCCGACGTCGAATTGCAACACGATCAACCAGGAATACACGCTGGCCCGTTTGCAATCCAAGATCGTTTCCTGTCCCTGCGCATCAATGACACGACAGCCTAAAGGTCGATCATCAAAGATCAGCGTACATACGGGCATCCGGGTTCGTCGCCAAGCATCGGCAAAAATCACGCCGATGGCCAGCAGCGCCACGACCAGTTCGGCGCCGTTGAGGCGGCTCTGTAACAGGCCAACGAGCCCCAACACACAGACCAAAAGCAACGCCGCCCGGAGGCGGCGCGATGCGATCGGCCGGATTTCAAACCGGCGGTTCAACATGAATCAGATACGTTTGAAGACCAGCGAACCGTTGGTCCCGCCGAAGCCGAAGTTGTTTTTCAGCGCGACGTCGATCTTCATCTCACGGGCCGTATTCGCACAGTAATCCAGATCGCATTCCGGATCCTGATTGAAAATATTGATGGTCGGCGGCGAAATCTGGTTGTGAATCGCCAGCACGGTGAACACCGATTCCAGGCCACCGGCGCCACCCAGCAGGTGGCCGGTCATTGACTTGGTCGAATTGACCACCAGCTGCTTGGCATCGGTGCCAAACAACAGCTTGATGGCTTCTGTTTCGTTCTTGTCACCGAGCGGTGTTGATGTGCCATGCGCGTTCAGATACTGCACGTCCCCGCTATTCACCCCCGCGTTCTTGAGCGCGGCGGCCATACTGCGTCTGGGGCCATCGGTATTGGGGGCCGTCATATGATAAGCGTCGCCGCTCATGCCGAAGCCGCCCAGTTCGGCGTAGATCTTGGCGCCCCGTGCTTTGGCGTGCTCGTACTCTTCGAGCACGAGAACACCGGCGCCCTCGCCTAGCACGAAGCCGTCGCGGTCCTTGTCCCATGGACGGCTGGCCGTCGCTGGGTCATCGTTGCGCTCGGACAAAGCACGCGCAGCACAGAAGCCGCCCAGGCCGAGCGGCGAAATCGTCGATTCGGCGCCACCCGCAATCATGACGTCCACATCGCCGTACTCGATCATGCGGCCAGCCATGCCGATTGCGTGCAGACCCGTCGTACAGGCGGTGACTGTCGCGATGTTCGGCCCTTTGAAGCCGTACATGATCGACAGGTTGCCCGAGATCATGTTGATGATCGAACCGGGGACAAAAAATGGAGAAATTTTACGCACACCGGCGGCGTCATAGGTCGCTTTGGTCTCTTCGATCAGCGGCAGACCGCCTATACCCGAACCGACGCAAATGCCGATGCGTTCAGCATTTTCCGGGTTTTCCGTCAGGCCTGCATCGCGGATTGCCTGGATGCCGGCCGCCATACCGTAATGGATAAAGGTATCCATACGGCGAGCATCTTTGGCCGGTAGGTAGTCAGCGACATTAAAGCCTTTGACTTCACCAGCAATACGTGTGGGAAAGGAGCTGACGTCAAAGCGTGTCACTGCCGTAATGCCGCTCTTGCCAGCAACCAGGTTAGACCAGGCTTCCGAGACGGTGTTACCTACCGGGCTAATGACGCCCAATCCTGTGACGACAACGCGACGACGCATGTCAGTTCCTTCCGCTTCCCGGAACAAATCCGGGGTTAGATAAAATTACGGCCGACACGAAAGCGTCGGCCGTGTTTGACGCAAAGTGCGCAACAAGCGATGAATTACTTCTGATGCGACTTGACGTAGTCGATCGCTTGCTGAACCGTGGTGATCTTCTCGGCATCTT
>CAZSAE010000031.1:0-16105 GCA_964604765.1 uncultured Dechloromonas sp.
ACGACCTCGCACCCGCGCGAAATGACGCAGAAACTCATTGATATGTACACCCGCGTGCCGAAACTGGTATCGCATCTGCATCTGCCGGTGCAGGCCGGGTCGGATCGCGTGCTGATGGCGATGAAGCGCGGCTACACGGCGCTGGAATACAAATCGGTGATTCGCAAGCTGCGCGCGGCGCGCCCGGATCTGTCGCTGTCGTCGGATTTCATCGTCGGCTTCCCCGGCGAAACGGCCGAGGATTTCGAGAAGACGATGGCGCTCATCGACGAGATCGGCTTCGATAACTCGTTCAGTTTCGTTTACAGCAGCCGCCCGGGCACCCCGGCCGCCGAGCTCAGCGACGACACGCCGCACGAACTGAAAATCGAACGCCTCATGCGCCTGCAGGCGCGCATTGAAGAACAGGCCCAGGCGATCAGCCAGAGCATGGTGGGGTCGGTGCAGCGCGTACTGGTGGAAAGCCTGTCGCGCAAAGACGCCAACGAGCTGGCTGGCCGCACCGACAACAACCGGATTGTAAATTTTGTGGGGAACTCCCGCTTGATTCACCAGTTTGTGGACGTACTTATTGTGGGGTCTCTGCCCCATTCCCTGCGCGGCGAGATTGTTGTTAAGGAATAACCGCATATGAGTACACGCACGCTGGAGTTCTCGCTGGAGCCGGTGGATAACCACCAGCTGGCCAGCCTGTGCGGCCCGCTGGATGAAAACCTGCACCAGATCGAACAGTGCTTCGATGTCACGCTGGCCCGCCGTAGCGCGCACTTCAAGATTCAGGGTACGGGCGCCAGCCGGGAGCGTGCCGCCAGAGCGCTGCGCTTCTTTTACGAACTGGCCGGTAGCAATAAAGAACCGCTCAGCGTAGACGACATCCAGCTCGGCCTGATCGAGTTGCGCCAGGACCCGAAGCAGATGGCGAAGCCGGGCCCGGCCCGCGATGACGCCGACTTGGGCGTGGGCGATGCGCCGGTGCTGCTGACCAAGCGCGCCGATCTGCACGGCCGTACACCGCGCCAGGTGGAATACCTCAAGAATATTCAGGCGCACGACATTACTTTCGGCATCGGCCCGGCCGGGACCGGCAAGACCTTTCTGGCGGTAGCCTGCGCGGTGGACGCCTTCGAACGCGAGCACGTGCAGCGCATCGTGCTGACACGACCGGCGGTCGAGGCGGGTGAGCGTCTGGGCTTTCTGCCCGGCGATCTGTCGCAAAAGGTCGACCCGTATCTGCGCCCGCTTTACGACGCGCTCTACGACCTGATGGGTTTCGAGAAAGTCACCAAGCTGTTCGAGAAGGGTGTGCTGGAAGTCGCACCACTGGCTTTCATGCGCGGTCGCACACTGAATAACGCCTTCATCATTCTGGACGAAGCGCAGAACACCTCGCCCGAGCAGATGAAGATGTTTCTGACCCGCATTGGCATCGGCGCCAAGGCCGTCATTACCGGCGACCCCTCGCAGATCGATTTGCCGCGTGGCCAGAAGAGCGGCTTGGTCGAAGCCACCAAGATCCTGCGCGACGTGCGCGGCATCGGCGTTACCTATTTCGGCAAGGAAGACGTGGTGCGTCACCCGCTGGTGGCGCGCATCGTGGCCGCTTACGAAGCGCATCAGGCGGAAACCTCGGATAACCGGTAAGCTAGCGCTATGACAACGCCATCTGCCAAGATCGCCAAACCTGCCCGCCGTCTTGATCTGACGGTGCAGCTGGTCTGCGCCGACGAGCTGCGCAAACAGATTCCGGATCGCAAGTTGCTGCGCAAGTGGGCGAAGGCTGTTTATAACGACGCCGCCACAGTTACCATGCGCTTCGTTGACGATGACGAAAGCCAGCACCTCAACGACACCTACCGCGGCAAGAACAAGCCAACCAACGTGTTGTCGTTTCCCTATGAAGACGAACCGCTGATGGGCGATATCGTGTTCTGCCCCAGCGTGATTTATCGCGAGGCGCGGGAACAGGGCAAAACCGTGACGGCGCACATGGCGCATCTGGTCGTGCACGGTATGCTGCACCTGATGGGCTACGATCATCTCAACGATCACGACGCCAAAGAGATGGAAACGCTTGAAACCGAAATTCTGGCTGATTTGGGCTTTGCCAACCCGTACGCATAAGTACTGATGGATCCCTCCCCTACGCCCGCCCGGGCCACTCCGGGCACAAAACTGAATCAATTGATTGACCGGTTCTCCACAATGCTGCTGCGTGAACCGGATGACCGCAGTGAACTGCTACAACTGCTGCACGGCGCCCACGAACGCAATCTGGTCGATGCCGAAGCGCTAACCATTATCGAAGGCGCCATCACGGTGTCGGAGATGACGGTGCGCGACATCATGGTGCCGCGTCAGCAAATGCACACGGTGTCGGCCGACCAACCGCTGAATCAAACCATCCGCAAGGTCATCGACTGCGGCCATTCGCGTCTACCGGTGATGGGCGATGCCGAGGACGATGTGCGCGGCATCATGCTGGCCAAGGATCTGCTGCGGTCAATTGGCAACACCAATTTCCGCCTAGAAGACTGGCTGCGCCCGGCGATGTTTATCCCGGAATCGAAACCCGTGAACGTGCTACTGCGCGAGTTCCGCATCAGCCACACGCACATGGCGCTGGTGATTGACGAGTTCGGCGCGCTGGCCGGCCTGGTCACGATTGAAGACGTGCTGGAAGAGATCGTCGGCGAGATTGAAGACGAACACGATCAGGCGCAGCTCGACACTGACATTCAGCTCGACGCCAGCGGCCGTTACCGCGTCAAGGCGCAAACGCCGGTCGATAGTTTTAATGAGGCCTTCGACTGTCATTTCGACGAACACTCGGCGCATACGGTGGGCGGCCAGATCGTGCACTACCTCGGTCGCGTGCCGCGCCGGAATGAAAGTGTGGAACTCAACGGTCTGTTGTTCCGTGTGGTGCGTGCCGACAACCGTCGCCTGTACACGCTGATGGTGGAAGACCTGCGCCAGCATGCGGCAGCGACTGACGCCGCCGACGACAACGAGCTCTGATGCGCTGGAAGCCGGACTTCCGACAAATGTCGCCCTACGCCCAGGCCTTTGGCTGGGGGCTGCTCGGTGTCGCCGCGTTCGCGCCCTTCTCGCTGTGGCCGCTCGGCATTGTGTGCTGGACCGGTTTGTACCTGTTGTTGCGCCAACCGGGCCGCACCCGCTGCGCCCTGGGCGTCGGTTTCATGTTCGGCCTGGGTCAGTTTCTGGGCGGCGTGTCGTGGGTGTACGTCAGCATGCACGACATCGGTGGCATGCCGGCCGCACTGGCCTTGTTGGCAACCGGGTTGTTCTCAGCTTACCTGGCCCTCTACCCGATGCTGGCCGCCGGCGCTTTCCGTTTCATGCATGCCAAAACGGTCGAGCATCACGCCCACGACACGGCGTTGCAGATGCCCCGTTTATTGACGCCGCTGCTGTTTGCCGCGAGCTGGACGGCTTTTGAAACATTGCGCGGTTATCTGTTTACTGGCTTTCCGTGGTTAAGCCTGGGCTATGCCGAAGCCCCACCTAGCCCGTTAGCCGGCTACGCACCGCTGTTGGGCGCGTATGGCCTGAGTTTCGTCACCGCCTGGCTGGCTGGTTTGACGGGCGAATTCTGGCTGCGCCTGCGTCATCTGGGTTGGCATTGGTCGGCGACGCTCACGCCCGTGAGTTTTGCGTTCATCGTCTTACTGCTCGGCGGCCTTGGCCTGAGCCAGATCCATTGGACCAAAGCCGAAGGCCCACCTCTGAAAGTGTCGTTACTGCAGGGCAACGTGCCGCAATCGATGAAGTGGCAAGCCGATCAGTATGTGCAGACCTTGCTCACGTACTTCCAGCTGGCGCGTAATAATCCGGCGACGTTGATCGTGCTGCCAGAGACGGCGATCCCCTCGTTGCTCTCCGAAGCCCCCGCCGAATTTTTGCAGGATCTACAACGTATCGGCCAAGAGCAGCGTGGCAACATCCTGCTCGGCGTCCCGACCGGTGAAAACAAACCCGGCGCCAGCTGGTACGCCAACAGCGCCGTTTCGCTCGGCATCGATCCACTGCAGGTCTACAACAAGATGCATCTGGTGCCTTTCGGCGAAACGACGCCGCCGGGCTTCGCTTGGTTTTTGCAGCTGATCCAGATGCCTTTGCCAGACTTCGTGCGTGGCGAAGTGGATCAGCCACTCATGCAACTGAATCAGCAGAAAATCGCGGTCAATATCTGCTACGAAGATATTTTCGGCAGCGAAATTGCACAACGCACGCGTGGCGCGACGCTGATGGTGAATCTGTCGAATACAGCCTGGTTTGGTGATTCACTGGCGCAACCACAGCACCTGCAGATCGCCCAGATTCGTGCGCTTGAAAACGGCCGTCCGATGCTGCGCGCGACCAATACAGGTATGACGGCGGTGATCGGACCGCGCGGTGAGCGGCAGGCCGTCTTGGCGGCCTTTACCCGCAACGCGCTGGTGACGAGTGTGCAAGGCATGCGCGGCACAACGCCGTTTCAGCGCTGGCGCAACTGGCCCGTGATCGGGCTTTGCCTTGTGCTGCTCAGTTGGGGGCTGCTGACACGCCGCGCACGCTCGCTCTGACTCTCGGCGCGAGGCGTGTTCCGGCGCACTGATTCTGCTGCTCTTCGCGCAAAAAACCCGTAAAATCAGGGGCTCTGGTTTTAACCGGGTGCGCTTGCCGCGCCCACTCTCGCTTCGGATAACAACATGTTGACCTTTCAGGACGTTATTCTGCGTCTGCAAGAATTCTGGAACCGCCACGGCTGTGTGCTACTGCAGCCTTATGACATTGAAGTCGGTGCTGGTACTTTCCACACTGCCACCTTCCTGCGCGCCATCGGCCCCGAGCCGTGGAATGCCGCCTACGTGCAGCCGTCGCGCCGGCCAAAGGATGGCCGTTACGGCGAAAACCCGAATCGCCTGCAACACTATTACCAGTATCAGGTCGTCCTGAAGCCGTCGCCAGCCAACATCATGGATCTGTACATCGATTCACTGCGCGCGCTGGGCATCAACACCGAAGAGCACGACATCCGCTTTGTCGAAGACGACTGGGAATCGCCGACGCTGGGCGCCTGGGGTCTGGGCTGGGAAGTCTGGCTGGACGGCATGGAGGTGACACAGTTCACCTATTTCCAGGAAGTCGGTTCGCTGACCTGTAAACCGGTGCTCGGGGAAATCACCTACGGCCTGGAGCGTCTGGCCATGTACCTGCAAGGCGTGGAGAACGTCTACGACCTGGTCTGGGCCAAGAACGGTGACAGGATCGTCACGTATGGCGACGTGTTCCATCAGAACGAAGTGGAGCAATCAACCTACAACTTCGAACACGCCCAGGTGGATATGCTGTTCCGACACTTCTCGGATCACGAAGGCGAAGCCAAGCGTCTGATGGAGATCGGCCTACCGCTACCGGCGTTTGAACAGGTCATGAAGTGCTCGCACAATTTCAATATGCTCGACGCGCGCGGTGCCATTTCGGTGACCGAACGTGCTGCTTATATCGGCCGTGTACGTGCGCTGGCACGTCAAGTCGCACAGGCTTACTACGACAGCCGTGAAGCGCTGGGGTTCCCGATGTGCGGCGCCCCGGTCAAGCAGGAGGCCGCATAATGAGCCAAGCCAAGACCCCAACGACCGCCGCGCTGCTCGTCGAACTGCTGACCGAAGAGCTGCCACCGAAAGCGCTGGCCCGTTTCGGCGAAGTGTTTTCCGCTGGCGTGTTCGCCGGCCTGGCGCAAAAGAAGCTGGTCTCCGACAACGTGGCCTACCAGTGGTTTGCCACGCCGCGCCGCCTGGCCGTGTTGATTCCGCAGGTGATTTCGATCGCGCCGGATCAGGAAGTCGAAGAAAAACTCATGCCGGTGAGCGTGGCACTTACTGCTGACGGCCAACCGTCGCCGGCGCTGCTCAAAAAACTGGAAGCCAAGGGCATCGCCGCGAGTGAGTTGCCGAAGTTCACCAAGCGCCTAGACGGCAAATCGGAAACCTTCTTCTACACGATGCAGGTCGCCGGCGCCCAGCTCGCCGATGTATTGAGCGGCATTGTCGCCGATGCGTTGAAGAAGCTACCGATCCCGAAGATGATGCGTTGGGGCGATTCGGACGTGCAGTTTGTGCGCCCGGTGCATGGCCTAATTCAATTGCACGGTGACACGCTGGTGCCGGGCGATGTGCTGGGGCTACAGTCGCGCCAGCAGACGCTGGGACACCGTTTCCTGTCGCAGGGGCTGATTACGATTCCGGATGCCGAGGCCTATGCCGACACGCTACGACGAGAGGGCATGGTCGTCGCCGACTACGCCGAACGGCGCGGCACGATTGGCGTTCAGCTGGCCGCCCAGGCACAGGCGCTGGGCGCCCAGATCAACGAAGCTGACGGCCTGCTCGATGAAGTCACGGCGCTGGTCGAATGGCCGGTCGTTTACGTCGGCGAATTCGAACCCGAGTTTCTCGAAGTGCCGCAAGAGTGCCTGATTCTGACCATGCAGCAGAACCAGAAGTATTTCCCGCTGCTCGATGCCAACGGCAAGTTACGCAATCAGTTTCTGATCGTCTCGAACATGCAGGTGGCTGATCCGAAGCACATCATCGGCGGCAACCAGCGCGTGGTGCGTCCGCGTCTGTCCGACGCCCGCTTCTTCTTTACGCAGGATCGCAAGGAGCCTCTGGCCTCGCGGATCGCGAAACTGGGCAACGTGGTCTATCACAACAAACTGGGCACACAGCTGGATCGCCTGCTGCGCGTGCAGAATCTGGCAACGCAGATCGGCCACGCCATCGGCGCCGACACCACGCATGTGGCGCGCGCTGCCGAATTGGCCAAGGCCGACCTGGTGACTGACATGGTCGGCGAGTTTCCGGAGCTGCAAGGCATCATGGGCCGCTACTACGCGCAACATGATGGCGAAGCCGTCGACGTGGCCGCAGCGATTGCCGATCACTACCGCCCGCGCTTTGCCGGCGACGAGCTGCCGTCGGGCAACGTTGGTTGCGCCGTGGCGCTGGCCGACAAGCTCGATACGCTGGTCGCCTTCTTCGGTATCGGCGAGAAGCCCACCGGCGACCGTGACCCGTTTGGCCTGCGCCGTGCCGCACTCGGTGTACTGCGTCTGCTGATGGAGCGCCAACTACCGCTGGAACTGCCGCAACTGATCCAGTGGTCGGCTGCCACCTTCCCGCCTGGTGTGCTGCAGCCTGACTTCGAACCGGCGCTACTCGGCTTCATTACCGACCGTCTGCGCAACCTGCTTAAGGATCAGGGCGAACCACAGGATGTGGTGGAAGCCGTACTCGGCGTTAATCCGGCGCGCATCGACCGCGTCCCGGCGCGCCTGTCTGCGGTGCGCGAATTTTCAGCGCAGCCCGACGCACTGGCCCTGGCCGCCGCCAACAAGCGCATCGGCAATCTGCTCAAGAAGGTGGACGATGTCGCCGCGCTGGGCGAACCGCACGCCGCCTTAATGACCGAAGCCGCTGAAAAAGCGTTGTACGATAAAGTCACAGCCCTGGCCCCGACCATTAGCGACGCCATGCGCGCCGAAGCTTATACCGACGCGTTGATGGCGCTCGCCCAGGTGCGCGCCAGCGTCGATGCCTTCTTTGAAGATGTCATGGTGATGGCGGACGATGCCAAGATCCGGCAGAATCGTCTGGCCCTGCTAAAAACGTTATCCGACCAGATGAACGCGGTGGCCGATATCGCCCGTCTGGCAGTCTGATTGCTCTGGAAATCGACTCATCATGAAGACCATCATCCTCGACCGCGACGGCGTCATCAACATCGACTCGGCCCTGTACATCAAGTCGCCTGCCGAATGGAAACCCATCGCGGGCAGCCTGGAAGCGATTGCGCGTCTGAACCAGGCGGGTTACCGGGTGATCGTGGCGACCAACCAGTCGGGGATCGGTCGTGGTCTGTTTGATATGGATACGCTCAACGCCATGCATGAAAAGATGCATAAGCATCTGGCGGCGGTCGGTGGACGCATTGACGCTATCTTCTTCTGTCCGCATACCGCCGACGAAGCCTGCGGTTGCCGCAAACCCAAACCCGGCATGTTCGAACGCATTGCCCAGGTCTATAACATTGACCTCAAAGGCGTGCCGACCATCGGCGATTCGCTGCGCGACTTGCAGGCCGGTAGCGCCGCCGGTTGTGCGCCGATGCTGGTGCGCACTGGCAAGGGTGAGAAAACCGAAGCCGAAGGCAATTTGCCTCAGGGCACGACGATTCACGACGACCTCGCGGCCGCCGTCGACGCGCTGCTCGGCAAGACTGCCGGTAAGTAACCTAGCGCATGGCGATCCTGCGCTCGACCTTGTTCAGTCTGTTACTGATGGTCTGGACAGTCGCTTGCGGCACCCTTGTTTTATGCACGTACGTGCTGCCGGAGCAACCCCGCTTCCGGAGTTGCTACGCAATTTGTCAGATGTGGCGTCACGGTTTCATGCTCATGGGCCGCGCGCTACTCGGCATCCGCTATGTGCTGCAGGGGCAAGAGCATATTGGGTCGACGCCAGCGATCTATCTGGTCAAACATCAATCGGCCTGGGAAACTGTCGCACTTCAGATCTGGACGCCGCCCGCTGTTTTCGTGCTCAAACGCGAATTACTGTACATCCCGTTCTTTGGCTGGGCCCTGTGGGGGCTGCGCATGATCTGGATCGATCGCAGCGCGGGCAAATCGGCATTGGCAAAGATCGTCACTCAGGGCAAACAACGTCTACGCGAGGGGCTATCGATTATC
Source organism: uncultured Dechloromonas sp. (assembly GCA_964604765.1). GTDB lineage: Bacteria > Pseudomonadota > Gammaproteobacteria > Burkholderiales > Rhodocyclaceae > Fluviibacter. The sequence goes on from CAZSAE010000031.1 coordinate 8,756, forward strand.
ATTTTTCCCGAAGGCACCCGTGTCGCACCCGGCAAGATGGGCCGCTTCAAATCCGGTGGTGCCCACCTGGCCGTACAGACGGGCGCCCCGGTGATTCCGGTGGCGCATAATGCCGGCGAACTTTGGCCACGCAATGCCTTTATCAAACGCTCCGGTACCGTCACGGTGCGCTTTGGCCCGGCCATTGACCCCAACGGGTTAAGCGAAGCAGAATTGAACCAACGCGTGGAGGCCTGGATCCGTGATGCGATGGATGAACTTCCTGCTGTTCGATAACAAACCGGTTGGCGAGCCCGCCGCCGAACAACCGCGTTGCATTACGCTGGCCGACCGGATCGTTCCTTACACGATCAATCGCCGTCGACGCCGTAGCCTAAGTCTGACCATCGACCACCGCGGCTTGCGCGTGCTTGGCCCCATGCGAACGACCTTGCGCGAAGTCGAACAACTGATCCACACGCACGAGGACTGGATTCTCAGAAAACTCGACGAATGGCGTGCAGAACGCTTCCATCGCAACTGGACCATTCACGGCAGCGAACCCCTGCCTTATCTGGGCGAGCCATTACCCGTCGAGACGCAATCGCACGCGACGCGCAAACCCCGAGTGACGCTTGACGAAGGTCGTTTGGTCTTGGCAACGCCCGATCCGATGGATGTTATGCGCAACCATCGTGCGCTGGTGTTGTGGTTACGCGAACGCGCAATGATCTGCTTCGAGGAGCGCGTCACGATTTATGCCGCTCAGCTCGGCGTGCCGATGCCCAAATTGGCGTTGACACAGGCGAAGACGCGTTGGGGGAGTTGCAACAATCGCGGCCATATCCGCTTGAACTGGCGGCTCATCCATCTACCCATCCCGCTCGTCGATTATGTGGTGGCGCATGAGCTGGCGCACCTCAAAGAGATGAATCACAGCCCACGCTTCTGGGCGGTCGTGGAAACAATGGTGCCAAACTGGCGTGAGGCAAAGCGCGCGCTACGCGGGCACGTTAACGGCTTGCCGATCATCGAAACCTCGTAGAGCCCCAAGCCCCCGATTTTCTGAATCCGTACCGTATCCAGACTATCGGCTACCCCGTTCGCCCAATCCACTCAGAATATCTTCGCGGACGATATGAATCGCCGCCCGCAAATCATAATAGGCATTACGGTTACCGGTGGGCACCCATAGGCTGCGTGCCTTGTCGGAGAGACGGTCGATCTGTTCGAGCAGATCAGCATAGCGAGGGTTTGCCGCCCCTTTTATTTGCGTGAGTTCATTTTCAATGTTTCTGAGCTCGTCATAACAGGATTCGATACTCAGCACTGCGTGTGTTTTACGGTAGCTGGGCACAAAACCCAGCAGCGGAATAATGATGGCGCCAATCGCCAATAGATAGAACCACACCTCGTCGAAAAGACTTGCCATCCAGAACGGGGCGTACCCCCAGAGCAGGGGCGACCCCTCTTTAAAGAAACGACGTGCGACATCGCTTTCAGGAATTCGCGTGTCCATATAAACCGGGAATTTACCTTGCGTGAAATAGGACACCCTTTTCCGCTCGAACTCTGCGGTCGCTTCCAGCAATAACAATTGGTGCGCCGGGTGCACCCGGTCGGTCACGAGGATATCCAAGGTGGTAGCAATCATGTGCACCTCGTTTTTGGGTGTCACCGGATGAAAACTGAACGCCCCTGCCGGTAGCACGACCGGGTCCAGATACTGAAATTTCTTGGCGTAGGCATCAGCCAGTGTGAAGTTGTAAAGCTTTACGCCAGGTATCTGGGAGATTTGCTGAATGTTCTCGGACTCCATGCTGCCGACAAGAAAAATGGCGTCGATCTTTTTTTCCTTGAATGCGCGCACGGATGCCGCAGTGTTCAGTGTTAACAGGTTCGGCCGGTCGAGGCTGATGCCCTGTGCCTCGAGCACCTGTCCGGCAAGGATGTGCGTGCTGCTGCCATGAACATTGATCGACGTGCGCCGATTAACAAGCAGTTGGTTCATGTCAGCATCGGTCACCTCGGCGCCATGATAAAAAAGCCAGAGCGGCTGATAGGCGATCGATCCTAACGACAAGACGTGGTCTGCTTGGCTTCCCAGTGGCAGACCACCCTGGCCAAACGCGGCATCTACCTTGCCTTCACTCAGTAGCTGAAGATTCTCTTCGGCGCCAAGCGTCGGGACCAGTCGAAGATCAACGCCATGCGATTGAAAAAATGATCGATACTTCTGGCCAATGACATCCGCAGTCGAATGCGCCTGACCTGTCGCAATGGTCAGCGAGCGGGGTGGTAGCGGACGCACGACATACAACAGTGCAATTAGCAGCGCGACCCCGGGGAGAATATAAAGCCAGTTACTGGTCAGAAACGACCAGAACGCCAATAGCTCTTCGGTGACGATTGCACGGAAATTACTCGGTGCCTTCGGCGGGAACTTTTTGCGCTGAGCGTTGCGGTAAGAGTTGCCGTAAAAATCGCGCTGGGGGTCGGTCATACGGGCTCCGGATGGTGCGTTTGCGCCGACACTGCGGCAAGCCCTTCAAGAACCAGGTCGTCGACAACCTGAACCCGCCGACCGAGGATTGCCTGCAACAACGATGCGTTACCGCCCGTCAGCAGCCAGGGGGCGTCATCGGGCAATCGACGACCCATACGCTCGATGGCACCAATGGTCGCATCAATGACACCACTGATCATGGCGTCGTGCGTGTTATCCGCAATGTCCGGCATGGCACGATAGCGGCCATTGGCCTGCGGCAACCTGGCCGCGCGCTGATGCAAGGACTGCAGCATCATCTCGATGCCCGGCAAGATCAGCCCTCCCCGGTAGGCACCCCCTTCGGAGGTCGCCTCGATCAGATCGATGGTCGTCGCCGTGCCCGCTGCGATAATCAAGCAGGAATGGCGCAGCAGACCCCAGGCACCGATGGCGGCAGCCCAGCGATCGACTCCGAGCGAATCCGGCGAAGCATACGCGTTAACGAGCGTGCCAGCCCGCGCGCCGACCGTGAAACGCTGCGCGGACAGTCGCAGTGGTTGCAAGTGTTCAAAGATTTCCTGTTCGCGTTCCGCCGAAACGACGCTAGAAAACAGCAGCGCCGTCAGTGGCGCGCTCAGCGAGGTCGTACACATCGACGCCGCCCAAGCCGCCATGGCTGCGGGCGTATAGTCAACAAAGCCCCGCTGCACGATCGGCGTCGACGCAACGCTGGCGGCGCGGCCGGCGAGGTCGGCGCTGTTGGTGATTTCGGCCGCAATCGCCCACTTGAGTCGGGTGTTGCCGCAATCCAATAATAGCTTCATGGCGCGACTATACCTTGCGCAGGCTGACGTCACCTGTGATCACACGTTGGATGCCTGTTGGCGTGTCCACGCACAAAGCGCCGTCGCTATCGACGCCGCAGAGCTGGCCTTGCAGCAAGACCCTGCCCGCTTCGCTGATCTGAACCGGTTCATTTTGCCAAAGGTTCATGGCCTGCCACTCATCGCGCAAGCTGGAAAAACCCGTCGCCGCAAACTCGCCCAGCGTCTGCTGTAGGCTATCGAGTACGATGGGCAACACCGCATCCGGTGTCAACCCCGGTTCGGCATAAGCATCCGCCAATGCGGCAACCGGTTGATCCGCCACAATGCTGGCCAACGCCCCGGACGCTAGGCAGTTGAGTCCGACACCGATTACGACGGCCATTTCACGCACGCCGTTCTGCGTCCGGCGAAGGACCGATTCAATCAGGATCCCGCCGACTTTGGCATCGCACCCCTCGCTGTTACGCAACAAGATGTCGTTGGGCCATTTTAGCCCCAGTCGAACATCCGTCCGTGGGCGCCCCAGTGACGAACGATTCAGCGCCCGCAGAATCGCCACGCCGACGGCCAGTGATAGCCCGTTGAGTATAGCTGGCTCGGCCGGAAAGACCCAGAGTAATGAGAACGCCAACGTCCTACCTGGCTCGGCAACCCAACGCCGACCACGCCGACCGCGACCCGCCGTCTGCTCGCGCGTCACATAGACGTAACCGGCGGGCGCCCCCTCCTCGGCAGCACGCAGCAAACGCTCGTTCGTGGATTCGCACGAATCAAAGCGGGTGATCTGCAGCGGCGTTAGTTTTGACAGGGGCATCCTCGTCGATTTTCAGTTCCCGGATCTTGCGCGTCATTGTATTACGACCGATGCCGAGTAATTGCGCGGCTTCGATGCGCCGTCCGCCGGTATGGCGCAAAGCGTGTGTAATCAACGTCCGTTCAAACTCATGCGCGAGCGTGTCATAGATCGATTCGTCGGCGGCCTGTGACGGCGCAACGAGCAACTGGTCGACGACAGCGCCGAGCTGCTCGGTCCAGGCGCTAACGCCAGGTCTGCCAACTAAGTGCGGCGGGGTCTTGTTGGCACCCAGCGGGTTGGGTGCAGTGACCGACACCTCGGCAGACTCCTGGCGCAGCTCGGGGGGTAGATCATTCATATCGACGATCTGCCCTGGCGCCATAACCGTGAGCCAGTGACAAAGATTCTCCAGCTGACGGACATTGCCAGGAAATGGCAACGTGCTCAGATAGGTCATCGCGGCCGCCGTAAGCTGCTTGGCTTCGACACCGAGATCCCTGGCGCTGCGTGCCAGAAAGTGTGACGTCAATTCGGGGATATCCTCGCGTCGTTCCTTGAGCGGCGGCAGCCGCAAACGAATGACGTTAAGGCGATGAAACAGATCCTCACGGAACAATCCCTGACGCACCCGTTCTTCGAGGTTCTGGTGCGTGGCGGCGATGACGCGCACATTGGACTTGATCGACTGATGGCCGCCGACCCGGTAAAAATGACCATCGGACAGCACGCGCAACAAACGTGTCTGCAGTTCGGCTGGCATGTCACCGATTTCATCAAGGAATAACGTCCCACCATCGGCTTCTTCAAAGCGCCCGCGCCGTTGTGTGGCCGCGCCGGTGAAGGAGCCTCGTTCATGACCAAAAAGCTCCGATTCGAGCAGATCACGCGGAATGGCCGCGGTGTTAATGGCGATAAAGGGTTTCTTGGCACGCGGGCTGTGCCGGTGCAACGCGCGGGCGACCAGCTCCTTGCCCGAGCCGGATTCGCCCGTAATCAGGACGGTGGCACTCGAGTTCGACAAGCGGCCGATGGCGCGAAAAACTTCTTGCATGGCCGGCGCATGCCCCTGGATTTCTGGCATTACGACTTCGTCACCGACGGCGAGCAGCGGTTTATCCGACTGCGCCATGGCGCGTTGGATTAGCGCAATGGCCTGATCCACGTCGAAGGGCTTGGCGAGATATTCAAAAGCACCACCCTGGAACGCCGCGACGGCGCTTTCCAGATCGGAATAGGCCGTCATGATGATCACAGGCAGATCGGGCAACAAAGTCTTGATCCGGGCGAGCAGATCGAACCCCGAAGGGCCGGGCATCCGGATGTCAGAAATCAAAACTTGCGGTGCCGGGTCGCCCGCATTAAGCGCGTTGATCACGTCGTTAGCGTGATCGAAGCTGCGATGAGAAATACCAGCACGACCGAGTGCCTTTTCCAGCACCCAGCGTATAGACTGATCATCGTCAACAATCCAGGCGGACTTCATCGTGGAGATCTCCAAGGTTCACCCGTCGGCCACATGACACAGCGGTTGTGGTGACATCCGAGGGTTTTACACTTGTCTATCATGCAAGCACCGTGCCAGCTTTCATTCTAAACCTTCAGGCGACGGGCAATCGGATAATAAATTGCGTATGCCCCGGCCGGCTTTCGCACTCGATCGTGCCCTGATGCTGCTGGACAAAGCTCTGCGCGATGGTGAGGCCCAGACCCGTGCCCCCTTCGCGCCCGGAGACCAAAGGATAGAACATGCGTTCCAGAATGTTGCGCGGAATACCCGGTCCGTTATCGATCACCTGAATTTCGATGGCAAGCTTCCACCGGTGTTTAAGCAGCGTCACCTGACGCACGGCTCGCGTACGTAAAGTGATTTGACCGCTATGTTCCGGGGTGGCCGCCATCGCCTGCGCCGCATTGCGCGCGATATTGAGCACGGCCTGAATGAGTTGCTCGCGGTCGGCCGTGATCTCGGGCAGGCTGGTATCGTAATCCCGTCGCACGGTCAGCGTCTTGGGAAACTCAGCGAGTATGAGACTACGCACGCGTTCCAGTATTTCGTGGATGTTGGTCGGTGCGGGCTGCATGCCCTGATGCGGTTGCAGCAGGCGCTGCATCAGATCTTGCAGGCGATCCGTTTCCTTGATGATGACCTGGGTGTATTCGCGCAGGGCGGGGTTGGGCAATTCGTGTTCGAGCAATTGCGCTGCGCCGCGAATACCGCCCAGCGGATTTTTGATTTCATGCGCGAGGTTGCGCATAAGCTCACGATGCCGCAACTGGAGTTCGACGAGCCGTTCTTCACGCCGCGCGCGTAACTGCTGATCGACAGGGCGCAGTTCGATAAGCAACCCACCTTCGTCCGCCTCCAGCGGAGTGACGGTGCAGTCGACATGGATCACTGCATCGCCGCGTTCGATCTGCATGTTCTGCCCGCTATAGCCCCACTTGTTGCTCAGCGATTTCATGATGGCACTAACCAGCTCGGGCGTAACACCGATCACCTGAAACAGTTCGCGACCAAGTGCGGCGCGCTGGCTGATGCGCAACAAATTCTCGGCAGCCGGATTCAGATAGATGATGTGCTGCGAACGATCGAGCACCATTGCAGCCGATGACAACAACTCAAGGCCAGCATAGCCTAACGGCGTTGGCATGGGCGTTGGCGTTGAAATAGGCGTCGAAGTTGCTTTGGCGTTCATAGTCGGGGTGTGGTTGAAAAAAAGAGGGACGGCGAACCGTCCCTCCTTCTTGCATGCGCCTTTAATACGTTATTAAAAGACGTTGCACGATGACTCAACCCATTAGCAGGAGTAGTACATCTCGAACTCAACCGGGTGCGTGGTCATGCGAATCCGATTGACTTCTTCCATCTTCAGTTCGATGAACGAATCAATCCAGTCCTTCGAGAACACACCACCGCGCGTCAGGAACTCGTGATCGGCCTTCAGAGCTTCCAGAGCCTCATCAAGGCTAGCGCAGACAGTCGGGATCTTGGCATCTTCTTCCGGCGGCAGGTCGTACAGGTTCTTGTCCGCCGGGTCGCCCGGGTGGATCTTGTTCTGGATGCCATCCAGACCAGCCATCAGCAGGGCGGCGAAGCACAGGTACGGGTTGGCGATCGGATCCGGGAAACGGGTTTCGATACGGCGCGCCTTGGTCGAAGCCACGAACGGGATACGGATCGACGCCGAGCGGTTCTTGGCCGAGTAAGCCAGTTTCACCGGGGCTTCGTAGTGCGGCACCAGACGCTTGTACGAGTTGGT
>CAZSAE010000032.1:0-4274 GCA_964604765.1 uncultured Dechloromonas sp.
CTTCGTGGTTCTCGATGATGCCGTTATGAACGACAGCGAGGCCATTGGAGATGTGCGGGTGAGCGTTGCGTTCGCAGGGGGCGCCATGGGTGGCCCAACGGGTATGGGCGATACCGGTTTCACCGCTGAGCTGTTGTTTCTCGGTCTCGGCGGTCAGATCGGCGACACGGCCGGCGGAGCGGACGCGAACGAAACCGTTGCCATTAAGCACGGCAACGCCGGCAGAGTCATAGCCCCGGTATTCGAGCTTGCGCAGGCCTTCGAGCAAAACACCGACGATGTTTTTGTGTCCTACCGCAGCGACAATACCGCACATGAATCCGACTCCAACGTCATAAACAGTTTGTGCAATTATACCGACCGACGCATGCACCCGCGCGACATAAGCTTATAAGAAAGCGATATAGGCCAAAATCCGATCTTTGCGGATAATCGGCGCATTGCATTCCTACCATGACTCAACGCCCGAGGTTACCCATGCGCATCGCCAATGACGTTACCGCCCTGATCGGCAACACTCCGCTCGTTCGACTGAATCGCCTGACGGAAGGCGCCCAAGCAACCGTCGTCGCCAAGCTGGAATATTTCAACCCGTCACATAGCGTCAAGGACCGGATCGGCGTGGCCATGATCGACGCCGCCGAAAAGGCCGGCCTGATCAAACCGGATACGGTGATCGTCGAGCCGACCAGCGGCAACACCGGCATTGCGCTGGCCTTTGTTTGCGCCGCGCGCGGTTACAAGCTGGTGCTGACCATGCCCGAGACCATGTCGAAGGAACGTCGAGCCCTGCTTCGCGCCTACGGCGCCGAACTCATTCTGACGCCGGGCCCGGACGGCATGGGCGGTGCGATCAAGAAGGCCGAAGAACTCGCTGCCGCTCACCCGAATTACTTTATGCCACAGCAGTTCAAGAATCCGGCTAACCCGGAAATCCACCGCAATACAACGGCCGAAGAGCTCTGGCGCGACACCGACGGCCAGATCGACATGGTCGTGGCCGGCGTTGGTACCGGCGGCACCATCACCGGCATCGCTGAAGTACTGAAGGCACGTAAACCTGGCTTCAAGGCCATCGCTGTCGAGCCCGACGCGTCTGCCGTGCTGTCGGGCAGCCCCAAGGGCCCGCACCCGATTCAGGGCATTGGCGCAGGCTTCATCCCGGACGTGCTGAATACCGGCATCATCGACGAAGTAATTCGCGTCAAGAATGACGACGCTTTTGCCACCGCACAGCGCGCGGCTAAAGAAGAAGGTTTGCTGGTCGGCATTTCATCGGGCGCCGCCTTGTGGGCCGCGCGGGAAGTCGCCCAGCGCCCGGAAAATACCGGCAAACTGATCGCCGTGATCATCCCGTCGTTCGGCGAACGCTATCTCAGTACGGCGCTGTTCGCGGGTCTCACTGACTGATCGCCGATTATTTTTGGCGGGGCGCGGCTTTCTTGGCCGCGGATTTCCTGGGCGCCGCTTTCCCGGGCATTGCTTTCTTGGGCGCCGCTTTCTTGGGCGCCACTTTCCCGGGCATTGTTTTCCTAGGCGCTGCTTTCACAGGCGTTGCTTTAGCGGTTGCCGCTTTGACCGTGGCATTGCCGATGGTCGATACGCTGTCCTCGGCTACCTCGGTGAACTTCTCCACGGCGTGATGAAACTCCTGGAAGGCGTCCCGGGTCGACTGCATGGTGGATCGAATTGCCGCCACCGCCACTTCCGAGCCGGTTGGCGTTGACCGGGCAATCAGGTTCGCCAACTCACTCATGGATTGCATGAAGCCGTTGTACTGTTCTTCGATCAGGCGTACAGCGTCTTCCTGAGCGACGCTGGACAGTTCGTACAGGCTACGCGAATACAAGACACTTTTCTCGATTTGCGGTGTCGACAAGGCGCGCGGCAACTCTGCAGCATCATAAGGTGACCTGACCGTCAGCATCTTTTGTGTACCTTGCGCGAAATCCACCATGGCTTCACGTACTGCATGCAGATTCAGTGCAGCCATTCGTTCTGCCGAGGCCAACGCGGTCTGACCGACGGCGAGCAGTGCGTTGATCGCTGCGTGCTGGCTTGCCAACATATTGTCAAAATTGAATCCGGCCATATTCCCTTCCCTCAAAGCTTTATTGAAGTCTTCGTATTCTAGGTCTAAATGCTCGTCATTCACCATGGCATTCGGATGGTATGAATGCTAGGTCATGTCCGCAGCGCAAATCGTTGCAACACATCCAGCGTGACGTGGTCCAGAACCCGCTGATGCGTACTTTCCAGAACGATCAGCGGCGCGCACCCTTCAGCCAGCGCTTCTAGCCAGCGGCTCAAACACAGACACCACTGGTCGCCCGCGTGCAGACCGGGAAACTGCCACTCGGGCCGCGGCGTCGAGAGATCATTGCCCCGTATCTTGCTGAACGCCAGAAAGTCGCTGGTCATGACGGCACAAACCCAGTGCGCGCCCTGGTCCGACCCTTCCGACCGACAGCAACCATCCCGCATAAAACCCGTCAGCGGGTCAAACGAACAGGCGACTAGCGGTTCGCCAAAAACATTACGATCTATCAAGGTTTCTTTCGTTGGCATAATTCAGTATCCGTGGACTACGCATCATTGCAGATTCTAATCCTCTAAACCTTTAACGCTCTCATCCTGAATAATTTCCTGCTCATGAAGACACCTCGTTGGCTGCTGGCCGAGCAGGCCATGCCTAACGACGCACCAGCGACACACCCATGACCGCAACCAACAGGCCGATGAACTGAATCAACGTCAGGGTTTCACCGAATACCAGCCAGGCAATGATCGCCGTTGATGGCGGCACCAGATAAAAAAGACTTGCCACATTGACCGACGTACCGGCGCGAATCAGATGGTTCAACAATCCGACCGCCCCGATGGATAAAACGAGCACCAACCAGCCCAAGGCGAATACAAACTCGCCGGTCCATTGCACCCGAAAGTCTTCCATCAGCCAGGCCACTGGGAGGGTGACCAGCCATGCGGCGCCGAACTGAATGACCGCACCCGAGCGCCAATCGAAATGCGGGCAAAAGCGTTTCTGATAGAGCGTACCCAGTGTAATCGCCAGCAAAGCCAACAACGCCGGCCATACACCGCTCCAACCCAGGCCGCCTTCAAGGCGTGCCGTCAGGACCATGACCAGACCGGTCAAGCCCAGCAACAACCCCAGCCAACGGCGTAAGGACACGCGTTCCCCGATCAGTAGGCCGGCCAGCGTTGCCGTCAGCAGCGGTTGTAAACCCACCAACAGACTCACCAGTCCGGCCGGCAGCCCCTGACGGATTGCCACAAAGACGCCGCCCAGATACAAGGCCTGCATCAACAAGCCGACCACAAAAAGGTGCCACCACTGGCGCGCATCGGTAGGCCAGGGCGCGCGGCTCATCCAGGCGCCCAGCGCCATGAGTACGATCACCGCCGAATAACGCAACAATAAAAAGGTCAGCGGTTCTGCATACGGCAGGCCATACTTGGCGCCAACGAAACCGGTGCTCCAGAAAAATACAAACAGCACCGGCGCCAACCGAAGCAGAATCATAGGTAGGGTCAACAATGAGTTGGCGGTCGGCGACGAAGACATAGGCGAATGTTATCCTGTTGGCATGTCCGATGGCTCCTTTGCAACAACCACCGATCGTCTGGTTCACGGTAACCCTTGCGCCTTTGAAGCGAGCGATGGCTTTGTGCTGCACGGCTATGTTTGGCAAACCGAAAATCCATCGCACACCGCATTGCTCATCAACGCCGCCACGGGAGTCGCCGCCCGCTATTACAGCCGTTATGCGGCTTACCTGGCGCGCCATGGCTTTCTGGTGCTGACTTATGATTATCGCGGCATCGGTGCCTCGCGCCCGGCCAGTCTGCGCGGTTTTCACGCGACCAAACACGATTGGGGCGCGCTCGACTGCGAAGCGGCGCTCCGCGCCTTGCGGGCGCAAGGCCCCGATCTGCCGATGATGGCGGTCTGCCACAGCATCGGCGGCTTTACACTGGGTCTGGCGCCGAGCGCCGCCCTCATTCAGCGGGCCCTATTTGTCGGTTGCCAGTATGCCTACTGGCAGGATTACCGCCCGCTTGTGCGCCTACCGATGTGGCTCAACTGGCATCTGATCATGCCGGTCCTGACCAAACTGTTCGGTTACTTCCCCGGTAAAACCCTGCGCTGGCTTGAAGACCTGCCCGCCGGTGTGGCCATGGAGTGGGCGACGCGCGTGCACCCCAGTTTTCACAAACGCTATCATCGCTTGCGTCACGCGCAGCCACCGGCG
>CAZSAE010000032.1:4374-13058 GCA_964604765.1 uncultured Dechloromonas sp.
GGCAAGAACCCGTGGCCGAATAACGTTGACTGGGCGGCCAGTCGCCAACCATGACCACCGCACACGAACTGCAGCCCGGTAGCGACGGGTTTCGCCGGGCGAACTGGGCGCTGATTCTCGGCGGCTTTGCCTGCTTCACCCTGCTCTACGGCACGCAGCCGATTCTGCCGCAATTCACGACGGCTTTCGGCATTTCACCGACCATGGCCAGTCTGGCCGTATCGGCCGGCACACTGACGCTTTCGTTCTTGCTGATTCCGTTGAGCCTGCTCTCCGATCGCTTCGGCCGTGCGCCGCTCATGAAAGCCGCCCTGCTCGGCGCCACTTTTTTTGCCGCGCTCTCCGCCCTCGCTCCGAATTTCGAATGGCTGATCCTGTCGCGCGCCGGTGTTGGCGCCAGCATCGCCGCCCTACCCGCCGCTGCCATGGCCTACCTGGGCGAAGAAATCGCGCCGCAGGCGCGTGGCCGGGTCATGGGGATGTACATCGCTGGCAACGCGCTCGGCGGCATGTTTGGCCGATTCCTGTCGGCGCTGGTCACCCAATACAGCAGTTGGCATTATGGCCTGGCGGCGTTGGCTGTCGTCGGCATCATCTGTACGGTTTTTTTCTGGCGTCTGCTGCCGCCAGCCAGACATTTTAAGTCGCGCTCGATGGCGCCCAAGGTGCTGTGGCAGGACATCGTGCGTATTTACAGGGACCCCGGGCTGCCCTGGCTCTTTACGACGGCGTTTCTGATCATGGGCGCCTTCGTCAGCATCTACAACTATCTGGGGTTCCGTCTCAGCGCCTCACCCTATGACCTGGGCCCGGCCGCCATCGGGGCGATCTTTCTGCTCTATGCCGTCGGTAGCGCATCGTCGGCGCTGGCCGGCCACCTGGTCGATCTTTATGGGCGCAGTCTGGTCATGCGGGTCATGATTGTTGCGATGGGCGTCGGCGTACTGGCGACTTTGGACAGCCATCTGGGCATCATCATCGCTGGCCTCGCCTTATTCACTTTTGGCTATTTCGCCACGCACGCCGTGGCCAGCGGTTGGGTCGGTTTCCGCGCTGCCGAGCGGCGCGGGCTGGTCTCCGCGCTCTATCTCTCGAGTTACTACCTGGGCAGCAGCGTGCTCGGCAGCACCTCGGGCCCGCTCTGGACACACTTTGCCTGGCCCGGCATGGTCGCCGGGCTCATGCTCTGTGTCAGCCTGGTATTTGGCGTGGCACTTTATCTGACCGCGCTGGAACGCAGCGGCCGCTAGGTTTTTTATTTAGACGGTTTGTAAACGCCATCGACTGATTTGAGAGCACGGCGATTCATGTCGTCGGTACTGCAATCGCCGCGCAAACCATGAATCACGATGGCGTCCGCTTCGTTGCGGATATAAAAGACGCACTGACCGTTTTCATTTGCGTACAGAAACTGATTCGGATCATCGGTCCGCGTCGCCCAACCCCACAGCGTCAGACAATCCGCCCGACCGCTCATGCATCCTTCGCCCGGCGTGATATTGCCCGCCGCCAGACGGAAGTTGAAACCCGCATTGCCAAAACCGCTGATTTTGATCTGCGCGTGTTCACCTTTCAAGAACATGCCCGAAAGGTTGGTTTCCAGGGCACCCGCCGTCGCCATGCCCGAAGCAATCAGGCTCACTGCGGCCAGGCCGACAACACCATAGCGTTTAAACATCTTCGACTCCCCTGCGCTGCTTTGCGCGTGTTTGAACGGTTTATGCAATAAACTGTGACCATTCTACGATTGTTTCTGCATGATCCCCATGAACCGTTCTCTTCGTTCTGCGCACGCCCTGCTGATGACCCTGCTCGCCTGCCTGATGCTCAGCGCCTGCGCCGGCCCTAAAGTGACCCACCAGACCGACGACAGCATCACCTTTACTTTTCCCAGCGGCCGTCAGGGCGTGGAAGACGTCAAGGAAGACGCCGAGGCTTATTGTCAGAAACGCGGCCGCAATGCCGAACTGCGTGGCGACAAATTCTGCACGGCGGATTGCCTGAGCTGCCCGCTGCAGTGTCGCGCTACGTTTGTCTGCCGCTAAAGCGGCGCGGCGCGTTTTGGCATGATCACCTTAAAGAACATTACCCTGCGGCGTGGCGCGCGGGTGCTATTGGACGATGCGTCCTGCGTCATCAACCCCGGCGAGCGCGTCGGCCTGGTTGGCCGCAATGGCGCCGGCAAATCCACGCTGTTCGCGCTCCTCAACGGCACGCTGCATGAAGACCGTGGCGACTTCGTAATTCCCGCGCAGTGGCGCATGGCGCAAGTCGCGCAGGACATGCCCGAAACCGACGATAGTGCCACGCGCTTTGTCATTGAGGGCGACACCCGTTTGGTCGAAGCCGAAATAGAGGTCGCCGCCGCCGAGGCCAGCAACGATGGCGAGCGTATGGCCTATGCCTACACGCACCTCAACGATGTGGGCGCCCACGACGCACAGGCGCGCGCCCAGGCGTTGATACTGGGTCTCGGCTTCAAACCGGCCGAACTCGACAAGCCTGTCAATAGTTTCTCGGGCGGCTGGCGCATGCGTCTGCAACTGGCGCGCGCCCTGATGTGCCCCTCCGATCTGTTGTTGCTCGACGAACCGACCAACCACCTGGATATGGATGCGCTGGTCTGGCTGGAAGCCTGGCTCAAACGTTATCCGGGCACGCTGATCGTCATCAGCCACGATCGCGAGTTTCTCGACGCGATCACCAACGTCACGATTCATATCGATCACGGCAAGCTCGTGCGCTATGGCGGTAACTACAGCGCCTTTGAAGATCTGCGCGCCGAGCAGCTGAGCATTCAGCAGGCGTCGTTCGCCAAGCAGCAGGAAAAAATCGCTCACCTGCAGTCCTTCATCAACCGTTTCAAGGCCAAGGCCAGCAAGGCCAAACAGGCGCAGAGCCGGGTCAAGGCACTCGAGCGCATGGAAAAGATCGCGCCGGTGTTGGCCGACGCCGAATTCAGTTTTGCATTTGAAGAACCCGGCGCACTACCCAACCCCATGCTCGCCATGGAAGATGCGGCCTTCGGATACCCGCCGCCGGCCGATGCCGCACCGGGTACGCCAGCCACGCTCATCGTGCAACACGTCAACCGCTCGGTGCTGGCCGGCCAACGCATCGGCATTCTGGGCGCGAATGGTCAAGGCAAATCGACGCTGGTTAAAACCATTGCGCAGGATTTGCCGGTTCAAGCCGGCACCGTCACCGAAGGCCGTGGCCTAACGATTGGTTACTTTGCCCAGCAGGAACTTGATGTCCTGTCGGCCAACAGCACGCCGCTCGAACACATGATTCGTCTAGCCAAGGACGTGCTGGCCAAGGGCATCACCGGTCGCGATACCCGCCAGCAAAGTCTGCGCACCTATCTGGGTACCTTTAACTTCTCCGGCGACCAGGTCATGCAGCCGGTGGGCACCATGAGCGGCGGCGAAAAGGCGCGCCTGGTACTGGCCATGATCGTCTGGTTACGCCCCAACCTGCTGTTGCTCGACGAACCGACCAACCACCTGGATCTGGCCACGCGCGAGGCGCTCTCCGTCGCGCTCAACGAATTCGAAGGCACGGTCATGTTGGTCAGCCATGATCGCGCGCTGTTACGTGCGGTCTGCGACAGCTTCTGGCTTGTCGCCCATGGCAGCGTGACCGACTTCGATGGCGATCTGGACGACTACCAGCAATATCTGCTCGACGAAGCGCGTCGGCAGCGCGAATCTACGACAGCGGCAGCGAGCAAATCGGTTGCACAAGCGCCAGCTGCAAACGTCGCCGCCAAAGCCAAAGCGCCGTCACGCCAGCTGAAAGCCCTGCAACGCGATCTGGAAAAACTCGACCAGAAAATCCCCGCCCTCCAGGCTGAAAAATCCACCCTGGAAAGCGCGCTGGCCGCAACCACCGACCCGGCGACTCTGACCGAAACAGGCAGTAAACTGCACGCAGTCCAGGATGAACTGGACGCGCTGGAACTGCGCTGGCTCGAACTCTCTGAAGAAATCGAGGCCTGCCAGGGCTGAACTCATTACTTAAAAGACCTATGGACCCGATCATCATTGTTGTTGCGCTTCTGGCCGGCGTTGCCGGCTACTTCGCCGGGGCGCTCTCCGGGCGTGCCCGTGCGACAGCCGCCGAAACACGCGCCGAACGTCTGCCGCTGGTCGAGGGACGCCTGCAGGAGGCCGAACAACAGCTCAGCACATTGAATGCCCAGATTGCCAGCTTGAATACCCAACTCGTGCAGGAACGCAGCCAGAGCGCCGAGAAACTGGCACTGTTGCAAAACGCGCGCGACGAACTGAGCAGCCAATTCAAAAATCTTGCCAACGATATTCTTGAGGAAAAATCGAAACGTTTCAGCGAGCAGAACCAGCAAAGCCTCGGCCAACTGCTCGAACCTTTGAAAACCCGGCTACAGGAGTTTCAGGGCAAGGTCGAACAGGTGTACGTGCAGGAAGGCAAGGATCGTAGCGCACTGGCCGAGCAGGTCCGCCAGCTCATGGAACTCAACCGCACCGTTAGCCAGGAAGCCAACAACCTGACGCGCGCGCTGAAGGGCTCCAACAAAACCCAGGGCAACTGGGGCGAGCTGATTCTGGAGCGCGTACTGGAAACCGCCGGCCTGCGCAAAGGCGAAGAGTTCGACGTGCAGGAAAGTCACACGACCAGTGACGGCAAACGTCTGCAGCCGGACGTGGTGCTGCACCTGCCGGAAGATCGCCATCTCGTCATCGACGCCAAAGCCACCCTGGTCGCCTACGAAGACTATGCCAATGCCGAAGACGACAAGCATCGCGACGCGGCGCTCAAGCGTCATCTCGATGCCGTGCGCGCCCATATCAAGGGCCTTTCGGACAAGAGCTATCAGGATCTGTATGGACTGAGGTCGCTGGATTTCGTGCTGATGTTCATCCCCATCGAACCGGCCTTCATGCTGGCCGTGACGCACGACCGCGAGCTGTTCATGGATGCCTGGAACAAGAACGTGCTGCTGGTCAGTCCATCGACGCTGCTCTTTGTTGTGCGTACGGTGGCCAGCCTCTGGCGCCAGGAAGCGCAGAACCGCAACGCGCAGGACATCGCCAAGCGCGGCGCCGAGCTCTACGACAAACTGGCCGGTTTCGTCGAAGACATGGAATCGCTGGGTAATCGTCTGGCGCAAGCGCAGAAAGACTACGACGGCGCCATCAACAAGCTATCCAGCGGTCGCGGTAACCTGATCCGCCAGGCGGAAATGCTCAAGAAACTTGGAGTCAAGCCGAGCAAATCCCTGCCCACACCGATGATCGAGCAAGCCAACGACGCAGCGGACATGGAATAACTTTCAGCCAGGTCTTTGCGACACAAGAAACGTACGCACTGATGCTGGAAGCTGACCAGCTGCGCGATTTTGATACTAGCAGCAATATCTCGCGCTCGTGCGCGGGGTAAGGCTGTCGTACGCCGTCAGCAAAGCTTCGTCTTGTGGCTTATAAACACCCCCTTTAGGCTGGTTTAAGCGGGCGAATTTGCGCAAAAATTCACAAAACTGGGAATAGACACCTTGTATCGACAGCGGTAAATTCCATACAACCCCCATGATTATGGGGGTTTTATTGCCATAGCATAACCACAAACCTATAGCAAAGAATAGGTAACCACATCCCTTTTGATAATTCCTCGCTATCAACAATAACCCTAAGATTTGCGTTGACTCTTCTCAGGCCCTCGTACATCCATGATCATCAAGGCACCTCCCGTCATCCTCAACGATCAGTACATCAAAGATCTGGGTCACCTATTGCGCAAAGCCCGCGAGCATTCCGGCGAGTCGATTCCGGAGATGGCTGACAAATTACTCTTCTCCAAGGATCAGATTGCCGGCCTGGAAAATTACACCCTGAACAAGTTTTACGGTGAACGTCACTTCGTCCAGGCCTTGATCAAATACGCGGAATTTTTACATCAACCCGTCGAGCGCGATCAGCTGACGCTGCACGGGGGCCTCACCGTCGGCGCCATCGACACCGACAACGTCAAAAGCCAACCCGCCCCTACACTCAGCGTCACATCCGAAGTGCAGGAGGCGTCTGACGCATTTGCCGACTTGAGCGCATTAACACGCAGCAAACTGCACGCCGATGCTGCAGGTCTGCCTCTTGATTTGCCACCATCAAGCCCTTACCAAGCAAAATCAAACAATGCTTTCTTATATGGCATGGCGACAGTGGGCATCATTGGCATCGTGTTGTTAATGCAATGGGGCATGCTCTCGACGTCCGCCACAGACCAACCGGTGAATGCGGCGGCAACGACCGCGCCTGTTACATGGACTGCCAGCACCGCCACCGCCACCGCCATGGCCAGTGCCGCCGAGCCCAGCGTGGCAGCAGGTGCAGACAAACCGCAGCAAGAACGTGCCTCTGGAAAACCGTTGCCGCCTTCGATCGAAAGCCCGTCGCTCAACAACGCCCATGTCGTTGTAGAAACCAACGGCACCTGCTGGATCCAGTTCAATCATGCGGACGGCAAGAGCTCACAGAAAGTCTATCCGCCGAATTCAAAACTGCAATTCGCACGCGGCGAACTTTCGGGAATCATTATCGGCAACCTCAACGCGGCGACTCTGCTTGTCAATAACCAAAACATCACATTGGCCCAATACCAGAAGCCGGGCAGCAATGTCGCCCGCATCCTTGGTCAGGATGGCGCCAAGCTACTCGGCAAATAAATACATCATGGATGCACCCACTTCCATTCTGAGCACCCTGCTGTTTGAAACGATTCAGCCGCCCAAAAAAGGCACGGGTCGCGTCGTACGCTTCGGCGATGGCGATATCGATCTGGAAATCGCTACGGGCCCGATGGCCGAACGCGTGTTGGCTTTATTGGAAAAGGTCGGTGAACCAATGACAACTTCAGAAATCGCGCGCGGTACGGGTAGCAACTCCAGCCAGGTGTCGACCGCGCTCAAGCGTCTGATTGGTGCCGGCGTTGTTACGTCAATCTCGGTGGAAGGCTGTTACCGAGAATACAAACTCAAGGCTTGATCACCCTATTTCACCCGATTCGGTTCACCAAAAAACCCGGGCTTGGCTTCACGCGGTAACTGTTTGAGCTGCCACTCGGCCTTGGCAGCGGCCGAACGATCCGGATAAGCAGCCTGCGCCACGATGCGTACCGGTGGATTTGCCCGCGTATAGCGCGCGCCCTTTCCCGACTGATGCGCCTCAAAACGCGCTTCGACATCGGTGGTGATGCCGGCGTAGTAGCTGCCATTGGCGCATTCCAGCAGGTACAGAAACCAGTGCTTGGACGTCATGAGGTGGCTGCGGACATCAGCACTCGCGGTGTCACGGTTGCATCCGATAAATAAACCATGCCTTCCTGAATCGTCCACGAAAGTTTCATCGATCGGTTAGCCAGGGCGACGAGCTTTTCGCTGTCTTCCGGCGCAATCTGAATGACCGAAAGGTTTCGATAACGCGACAGGGCGTCGGCGTTCTGCTGCCACCACAAATCCGAGGGCCGGCCGCCGTAAGTGACTACTACGGACTGATCGGCCCGACTACAGGCTTTTTTGACGCGCGTTTCATCCGGCAAGCCCAGATCGATCCAGAGTCGCGTCACGCCGCCCGGATCGATCGCCCATAACGAGGCGTCTTCTTCATTCGACAGCCCGCGCCCGAAGCGCAGATCTTCCGATGCGAACAGCGCAAAGGCCAGTAGGCGAATCATCACCCGTTCCATGGTTTCCGAGGGATGCTGCGCCAGCGTCAACGCATAATCAGCAAAGTGGTGACGGTCCAGATCGGCCAGTTGCAGATCTGCCTTGAAGACGGTCGATTTGAGTGCCATGGTTCCTGTCCGAAAGGCAGAAGGCTACGCTAGAGCGCGATGAATACCAAATACTTGGTCAGTAAATCGCTACAATGCGGCATGTCGCACCGTGCCCCGCCCATTATCCACTGGCAAGAAGACGGCCAAGCCCGGCAGGCGCACTGGATTTCCGAAGCCGGTCTACCGCCGCCGGAACAGGTCGTCGTGGCCGACGACACGCTGTCGGCCGACGCCGCCTTCAGACTCGTGCAATCGGGCACGGCCATTCTCTGGCGCGGCGATTATCCCAACGCACGCCATCTGCTCCAGGCACTCACGCGACGTGTCGATCGGCCGCCACGCAATGGATTGCCGCCCGCCAAAACGCCTCTGGAAGCTTTTGAGCGGCACCGGGCCAGCCAGGGGCGACGCGCCACCCTGCTCGGCCGACTGCTGGTACCGCTGTGCGTCGATGACCACGGCTACCGAATCCCACTGCGCCGTGCGCAGAACATCAGCGATGCCTGTAGCGCTGGCCTGGGCACCGCACAACCAGACCAGGGCGATGCCGTGATCAGCTTGCGCGGACTGCTCGCACTGGTTAGCGCCTGGGAGTGGCGCAAGAAAGGCGCCTTTGTCCCCGCACTCGACGCCACGATTCACCCGCACTTCGGGGTTTTCTCGCCGGTGCGCGGCGAATACGTCGATCTGGTTGCGCAGGCGCCGCTGCCCCAGCCCTGCGCTATCGCCTTCGATATCGGCGTCGGTTCGGGCGTGCTCAGCGCGGTGCTCGCCCAACGGGGCATCCCGCAGATCATCGCTACCGATCAGGATCCCCGCGCGCTGGCTTGCGCCGAAGAGAATCTGCAACGCCTCGGTTACAGCGGTCAGGTTCG
>CAZSAE010000032.1:13158-15880 GCA_964604765.1 uncultured Dechloromonas sp.
CCGGATTCCGCGATGCTGCGCCGCTTCCTTGCCGGAGCCGGGGAACGACTCACGCCCACGGGAGAAGTCTGGCTGGTTCTGTCGGACATCGCCGAGCATCTGGCACTACGCAGTCGCGACGAACTTCTAGCATGGATCCAGACAGCCGGCCTGACCGTCGCCGGTCGGCTGGACACGCGGCCGCGCCACCCCAAAACCCGCGACAACACTGACGCACTGCACAAAGCACGATCGCGCGAAATCACCTCACTCTGGCGCCTAAAAAAGGCCTGAAATCGGGGATGCAAGCATTGACGAGCGGGCCTCGGGTGCGGATACTCATAAGTTCGCCGAATTAACCTGACGGTGCATCGTGGCTCGCACAACGAGCCCTTCATAACAACGACTTGAATATCAAGGGGACACCATGGCTGACAAGAAGTCGCAGATCATCTACACACTGACGGACGAAGCGCCGTTACTCGCGACCTGTTCCTTTCTTCCTATCATCCGTACCTTTACCGAGCCGGCCGGCATCGAGATCGTCAAGAGCGACATCTCCGTTTCTGCCCGTGTCCTCGCCGAATTTTCCGAATTTCTGAGCGACGACCAGAAGGTCCCCGACAATCTGGCTGAACTGGGCAAACTGACCCTGCTGCCGGACACCAATATCATCAAGCTACCGAACATCAGTGCTTCGGTGGCCCAGCTCAAGGCCTGCGTCAAGGAACTGCAAGCCAAAGGGTACAAGATCCCGAATTACCCCGAAGACCCGAAGACCGCAGAAGAAAAAGAAATCGCCAAGCGCTATGGCAAATGTCTGGGCTCGGCCGTCAACCCGGTGCTGCGCGAAGGCAACTCGGACCGCCGCGCACCGCAGGCCGTCAAGAACTTCGCCAAAAAACATCCGCATTCGATGGGCGTCTGGAATCAGTGGTCGCAAACGCACGTGTCGCACATGCACAGCGGCGACTTCTATCATGGCGAAAAATCGATGACGCTCGACAAAGCGCGCAACGTGCGCATGGAGCTGATCGCCAAAGGCGGCAAGGCCACCGTTCTCAAGGAAAAAGTGGCGCTCAAGGCCGGTGAGATCATTGACTCGATGTTCATGAGCAAGAAGGCGCTGTGCAAGTTCTACGAGCAGGAAATGGAAGACTGCCGCAAGGCCGGCATCCTGTTCTCGCTGCACGTCAAGGCCACCATGATGAAGGTTTCGCACCCCATCGTCTTCGGCCACTGCGTCAAGATCTATTACAAGGACGCCTTCGACAAGCACGGCAAGTTGTTTGAAGAACTGGGCATCAACGTCAACAACGGCATGGTCGATCTGTACGACAAGATCAAAACGCTGCCGGCCTCGAAGCAAGAAGAAATCATTCGCGATCTGCACGCCTGTCACGAACACCGTCCGGAACTGGCCATGGTCGATTCGGCCAAGGGTATCACCAACTTCCATTCGCCGAACGACATCATCGTCGATGCCTCCATGCCGGCCATGATCCGCGCCGGTGGCAAGATGTGGGGCGCCGACGGTAAACAGTACGATGCCAAGTGCGTCATGCCGGAATCGACCTTCGCCCGCATCTATCAGGAGATGATCAACTTCTGTAAGACCAACGGCAACTTCGATCCGAAGACCATGGGCACCGTGCCGAACGTTGGCCTGATGGCGCAGAAGGCCGAAGAGTACGGTTCGCACGACAAGACCTTCGAAATCGCCGAAGACGGCATCGCCAACATCGTCGACATCGATAGTGGTGAAGTGCTACTGACGCAAAACGTCGAGAAGGGCGACATCTGGCGCATGTGCCAGGTCAAGGACGAACCGATCCGCGATTGGGTCAAGCTGGCCGTCACGCGCGCCCGTAACTCGGGCATGCCGGCCATCTTCTGGCTGGATCCGTACCGCCCGCACGAAGCCGAGTTGATCAAGAAGGTGCAAAAGTATCTGAAAGATCATGACACCACGGGTCTGGACATCCAGATCATGTCGCAAGTGCGTGCCATGCGTTACACCTTGGAACGCGTCATCCGCGGTCTGGACACCATCTCGGTTACCGGCAATATCCTGCGTGACTACCTGACCGACCTGTTCCCGATCATGGAACTGGGCACCTCGGCCAAGATGCTGTCGATCGTGCCGCTGATGGCCGGCGGCGGCATGTACGAAACGGGTGCCGGCGGTTCGGCACCGAAGCACGTGCAACAGCTGACCGAAGAAAACCATCTGCGTTGGGATTCGCTGGGCGAATTCCTGGCGCTGGCCGTGTCGCTGGAAGACCTCGGCTTCAAGACGGGCAACGCCCGCGCCAAGCTGCTGGCCAAAACGCTGGATGCCGCCACCGGCAAACTGCTCGATAACAACAAGTCGCCCTCACCCAAGACCGGTGAGCTCGACAACCGTGGCAGCCAGTTCTATCTGGCGATGTACTGGGCGCAGGAGCTGGCTAACCAGAGCGAAGACAAGGAACTGGCCGATAAGTTCAAGCCGCTGGCCAAGACCCTGACCGACAATGAAGCCCAGATCGTGGCCGAAATGAAAACGGTACAGGGCAAGGCCGTCGACATTGGTGGCTACTACAAGGCCGATTCGGAGAAGTGCAAAGCCGTCATGCGTCCGAGCGCCACGCTCAACGCCGCCCTTAAGGCAGCGCGCGGCTAAACCGGATCTGCCCCAACAAAAAACCCACCGGCTAACCCCGGTGGGTTTAATGAGATGGTCAGCCCGATCCCTACGAAG
>CAZSAE010000033.1:0-5374 GCA_964604765.1 uncultured Dechloromonas sp.
GTTAAAACACCGACCAATACCAATATCAACAAACAGCCGTTCCAGTTCACGATGGGTAGCGCTTTCTAAAGAGGCAATCATGAAAACCATGCAGCAAATCCTCCGCCTATGTGGTGCCACGCTGATCGGCAGTCTTTTCATGACCGGCATCGCTCAAGCGGAGGTCAAAATTGGCTTTGTCGATATGCAGCGTCTGTTTGATCAGGCGCCGGTTGCCGTGAAAGCCAATAAAAAGTTGACGGCCGAATTTGCCAAACGCGAATTGGAATTGCAGAAACTCGGCAAGCAGATCAAAACGCAGCAGGACGCCTTAGAAAAGAACGGCTCGATGTCGGAGACCGAGCACCGCAATCGTGAACGCGATCTGGCCGAGTTGTCGCGCGAGTTTCAACGTAAGCAACGCGAATTCCGTGAAGATCTCGAGATTCGTCGTAATGAAGCCATGGCGGGAATTCTCGAGCGTGCCAACAAAGCGCTCAAGCAGATTGCTGAGAACGAAAAATATGATCTGATCGTGCAGGACGCCGTTTATTTCAGCCCACGTATCGACATTACCGACAAGATCATCAAGGCGTTGGCCGATGATGGAAAGCTGCCAAACTGAGATGACGCGGCCCACCGTAACACTCACGCTCACGGAGATTCAATCCAGGCTCGGCGGTGATCTGATCGGTGATGGCTCGGTCGCCATTTCAGGCATTGCGCCGCTGGCCGATGCGCAGAATGGTCAAATTAGTTTTCTGTCGCAGCGGAAATACGCGTCGCTGCTGGCAACGACGCAGGCTTCGGCGCTGATTTTGCCTCTCGAAGCTGCCGGGCATTACCCGCGTGCGCATATCCTGACACAGAACCCGTATCTGTATTTTGCGCGGGTCAGTCAGTTGTTGAACCCGGTACGCGTTCCTGATCCGCCCATTCATCCGTCCGTCGTCATTTCGCCGTCTGCCAAGATTGGGCGCAATGCCGTGATTCATGCTGGTGTCGTGATTGGCGACGATGTGGTGATCGGCGATGATGCGCTGATCTACCCAAATGTCGTGATCTATCATGACTGCCACATCGGTGATCGCGTGGTACTGCATGCGGGCGTCGTGATCGGCGCGGACGGTTTTGGCAATGCCAAAGATGGCGATGCCTGGGTGAAAATTCCACAAATCGGTCGCGTGGTGATCGGTGACGATGTCGAGGTTGGTGCCAACACCTGTATCGACCGCGGTGCACTCGACGATACGGTGATCGGCCACGGCGTCAAAATCGACGATCAGATCATGATCGGACACAACTGTCGTATCGGCGATCACACGGCAATTGCTGCCTGTGCGGGGATCGCCGGTAGCACGATCATCGGCAAGCGCTGCCTGGTCGGTGGTGCCGCCATGTTCTCGGGACATATCGAAATCTGTGACGACGTTCAGATCTCGGGTGGCAGCGCGATTATCAAGAACATCAAGAAACCCGGCCAATACACGGGTGTCTTTCCAAGCCTGCTGCATGGCGACTGGTTGCATATTGCTGCGAACCTGCGCCAACTGGATGGTTTGGCTAAAAAAATTCAGCAACTCGAAGCCCAGATTCAATCATTGACTGCAGCACAATCCGGAGGTCAGACGTCATGAAGCTCAATATCCATCAGATCCGCAAAATTCTGCCGCACCGTTATCCCTTTTTGCTGGTCGATCGTGTCGAGGACATTGACTATGGCAAGTGGATTCATGCCATCAAGAATGTAACGGTCAACGAACCGTGTTTCACGGGGCATTTCCCGGAGTATCCGGTTCTGCCCGGCGTGTTGATCATGGAAGCCATGGCGCAAGCGGCCGCGATTCTGACCTTTGCGTCGGCGTCAGAAGAAGAAACGCTGCAGTCTAAAGATGATCTGTACCTCTTTGCCGGCATCGACAATGCCCGTTTCAAACGGCCGGTGATGCCGGGGGACCGTCTCGACTTGTATGCCGAAATGATTGCCAACAAACGCGGTATCTACAAATACAAGACCTGTGCCAAGGTGGACGATCAGATCGTTGCCGAGGCCGAGTTGATGTGCGCGCACAGGAAAATGGGCGAGGCCTGATATGGTGACGATTCATCCGAGTGCACTCGTTCACCCCAAAGCCCAGCTGGGCATCGGGGTGTCGATTGGTGCCTTTACCATCGTCGGTGAGCACGTCAGCATCGGTGACGGCACCAGCATCGGTTCGCATTGCGTGATCGAAGGCCACACCAGTATTGGTCGCGACAATCGCATTCATCATTACGCCGCTCTGGGCGGTGTACCGCAGGATAAAAAATACAACGGCGAACCGACGCGCCTTGAAATCGGTGATCGCAATACCATTCGGGAGTTCGTGAGCTTCAATGTCGGCACGGCGCAGGATAAGGGTGTTACGGTCATCGGCTCCGATAACTGGGTCATGGGTTATGTGCACGTCGCCCACGATTGCCATATCGGCAATCAGACCATTTTGGCCAGTAATGCACAGCTCGCCGGTCACTGCGAAGTCGGCGATTGGGCGATTCTGGGCGGCCACACGGGGTATCACCAGTTCGTGCGCATCGGGGCGCATGCCATGATTGGCGGGGGTTCCATGCTCGTTCAGGATGTGCCGCCCTACGTCATGGCGCAGGGTTATCCGACCATCCCGCGCGGCATTAACGCCGAAGGTCTGAAGCGTCGTGGGTTTTCCGTCGAGGCCGTCAATGCGATCAAGCAGGCCTACCGCCATGTCTATAAATCAGGGCTGAGTATGGAAGAGGCGCGTCTCAAGCTGGATGAACTGCAAAAGGCGCATCCCGAAGTCGCGGTGCTCAACGAATTTCTGGCGTCTTCCCAGCGCGGCATTATTCGCTAAGTGTTCTCGACGATGACGCAAGGTCGTCCAGATCTCCCGAAGCGTCCGCTGCGTATTGCCTTGATCGTCGGTGAGGCGTCAGGCGATGTGCTCGGTGCCAGTCTGATCCAGGCTTTGGCCGCGCGCCACCCGGATGCCGAATTTTTCGGGATCGGTGGGCCCAAGATGATCGCTGCCGGTCTGGTCAGCGCCTACGATCAGGAAAAGTTGGCCGTACGTGGCGCCGTTGAGGTGCTCAAGCATCTACCGGAAATCCTGAAAATACGGCGCGGAATTCTCGCGCAACTGACGGCGTGGAAACCGGACGTCATGGTGGGTATCGATGCGCCCGACTTCAATTTACCGATTGAGAAGCGGCTCAAGGCTAGGGGCATTCCGACGGTGCATTACGTGAGCCCGACGGTTTGGGCCTGGCGGCGCGGCCGAGCCAAACGGATTGTCGCGGCAGTGAATCAACTGCTATGTCTT
The DNA here is from genome assembly GCA_964604765.1 of uncultured Dechloromonas sp. Taxonomy (GTDB): domain Bacteria; phylum Pseudomonadota; class Gammaproteobacteria; order Burkholderiales; family Rhodocyclaceae; genus Fluviibacter. The sequence goes on from CAZSAE010000033.1 coordinate 3,318, forward strand.
TTTCCTTTTGAGCCCGCTTGCTATAAAGGGCAGGGACTGGAGCCTGTCTTTATCGGTCATCCGCTAGCCGACGAGATTTCGCCGGAGATCGACCGAGAGCAACAGCGTTCGGCCTTGAATTTGCCTGAAGCATCACCGCTCATCACGTTGATGCCGGGTAGCCGCCAGTCCGAACTTGATTTTCATGCCCAGCTTTTTGTCGAAACCGCCAATCGCATCGCGGCCGAGTTGCCTGAAGCGCTCTTTGTCGTGCCGCTGGCGACTCCGGCGACGCGCGACCGATTCGAAGCGGCGCTGCAAGCGTTTGGCGCCAAGCACCTGCGCGTGCGCATTCTGTTTGGGCATGCACGAGACGCCTTAGCAGCGAGTGATCTGGCCCTGGTGTGTAGCGGGACGGCGACCTTGGAGGCGGCGTTGTTGCGCTGTCCGATGATCATCACTTACCGTATTTCGGCGCTGTCGGCCTGGATCTATCGAAAAATGCGCTATCTGCCCTGGGTCGGTTTGCCGAATATTCTGCTGGGCCGATTGTTGGTGCCCGAGCTATTGCAGGACGACGCCACCCCGGATAACTTGGCGAATGCCATGATCGACCTCTGGCGGTCACCAGCGCGGCGCGCTGAAATGGCGCGTGAATTCGCTGCGATTCATCAGAAGTTGCGACAGGATTCGGCGGCGCGAGCGGCAGATGCGGTGCTGGCCTGCATCGGGAAATGACATGTCGGCGATGATTTCCGTACAGCGTCTGGTTTGCGGTGTGGATGAAGCAGGGCGCGGTCCGCTCGCGGGTTCTGTGATTGCTGCTGCGGTGATTCTGGATCCGGCCAAACCGATTGCCGGTTTGGCTGATTCAAAAAAACTCAGCGCGAGGGTCCGCGAGCACCTAGCCGTTGAGATTCGTACGCAGGCAATGGCCTGGGCGATCGGCGAGGCGACCGCCGCCGAAATTGATCAGATCAATATACTGCAAGCCACCTTTCTGGCCATGCGTCGCGCCGTGGAAGGATTGAGACTCGCCCCCGCGCATGCGCTGATCGATGGCAATCGGGTACCGGTCGGTTTGCCTTGCAGCGCGGAGGCCATTGTCAAGGGCGATGCAAAAGAACCGGCCATTTCGGCGGCGTCGATTCTTGCCAAGACCTTTCGCGACGCGCAGTTGCTGGAGCTCGATCAGATCTATCCGCAGTACGGTTTTTCCCGGCATATGGGTTACCCGACCGCCGCGCACCTCGAAGCTTTACGCGTTCATGGGCCATCGCCCGTGCATCGGCGCAGTTTCGGCCCCGTCGCACAAACCCTGCTTCCAGGGTTGCGTTGATGATTCAAAGGGACATGGAACAGATCACCTCACGGCAGAACAGCCTTGTCAAAACGCTGAAACGTTTGGCCGATAACAAACGGGCGCGCTTGGACGCGGGCCTGGTTTTGTCGGAAGGTGACCATTTGCTCAGTACGATGCTGGAAGCCGGCGTCCGGCCGAGCCTGGTGGCTGTGGCGGAGCGCGTTGCGTCGACACCGCTCATTCAGAACCTCTTGCAACGCTGTGAGCTGGCGCGTTGCGTCACGATCGCCGATACGATCTTCGACCAGATCGCGCCCGCCGATGCGCCAAGCGGTTTGCTGGCCTTGAGTCCGTTACCGAAACCGATCGCTTTGCCGAACACGCAAAGTGACACCTTGGTCCTCGAAGCTGTGCAAGACCCGACAAATGTCGGCAGTTTGATTCGGACGGCCGTTGCGGCGGGGGTGCAGCAAATCATCTTGTCGGCAGGTTGCGCCGATGTCTGGTCGCCGCGCTGCTTGCGTTCCGCACAAGGCGCCCAATGGTTGGCCCAGATTTACCCGGATCAGTCCCTGTCCGATTTCCTTCAAGCTTATCAGGGCGATATTGTGGCGACGGTCCTGGCCGGCGGGCAAAGTCTCTACACACAGGTCTTCGCCCAACCAGTCGCTTGGCTATTTGGTAACGAAGGTCAGGGTTTGACGGCAGAGCTGGTGGCGATGGCGGATCGACGTGTGACGATTCCGATGCCCGGTGCGATGGAGTCGTTGAACGT
>CAZSAE010000033.1:5474-15576 GCA_964604765.1 uncultured Dechloromonas sp.
TGGCGGATCGACGTGTGACGATTCCGATGCCCGGTGCGATGGAGTCGTTGAACGTCAACGCTGCTGCCGCTGTGTGCTTGTTCGAGCAAGTCCGTCAGCGGCAACGGTCCTAATCCTGATTCTGCATCGCGCGATTAGGCCTCATTGGATCTGATTAGGCCTCAGAACGAAGCACGGCTCTCCAAGCGGATTTCTTGAAGAATGGTCGTCGAGATTTCCTCGATGCTTTTTGATGAGGAATCCAACCAGTGAATCCCCTCGCGACGCATCATCTTTTCGGCGTCGCTCACTTCTTGCCGACAGTTAGCCAGTGAGGCGTATTTGCTGTTGGGGCGCCGTTCTTCGCGAATCTGTGCCAGCCGTTCCGGTTGAATCGTCAGGCCGAAAAGTTTGCCTTTGTGCTCCTTGAGCGTGCCGGGCAGCTCGCCGCGATCGAAGTCTTCGGGAATCAGCGGGAAGTTGGCCGCCTTGATGCCGAATTGCATGGCCAGATACAGCGAGGTCGGCGTTTTACCGCAGCGGGAGACGCCGACCAGAATGACGTCGGCGGTGCTGAGGTCGCGATCGGTAATGCCGTCGTCGTGCGCCAGCGTGTAGTTAATGGCTTCAATACGGTTCTTGTAGTCCGAACTGTCCGTACGGCCGTGCGTACGGCCGACCGTATGCGTTGATTTGATATTAATTTCGGCTTCGATCGGCGCCACAAAGGTCTTGAAGAAATTCAGACACAAGGCGGGCGCTTGTTCCAGTAGCGAGGAAATCTCGTCATCGACCAGTGTCGTGAACACGATCGGGCAGCAGTTGTCTCGCTCGGCGACAGCCTCGATGCGCTGTATCGCCTCCAATGCCTTTTCGCGCGTATTGATGAACGGTAAACGGTGTTGTATCCAGTCCACACCTTCGAACTGGCTTAAAAGACTGTGCCCGAGCGATTCGGCGGTAATGCCGGTGCCGTCGGAAACGAAGAATACCGTGCGTTTGGTCATAATGCTCGTCATTGTATCTAAACTGAAGCCCAGTGTGCGGTCAATTGGTCTTACCAAAACCAATTAAAATATTGAAAATAATTCAAGGCGAAATGCCATGATTCATGGAAGCCTGTGATAAATTGCCTGGCATTGTTCTAACCAACAAGATTGGTCATACCAATTATTGATTGCTCGGCATGTCACAGGACCTCAAGATCGCACATCGCTTATCGGATACGGTTGCCCGACAACTGGAACAACGCATTCTTGAAGGCGCGTTGAAGGCGGGCGATCGACTGCCGGCCGAACGCGACTTTGCGCTCGAGTTAGGTGTGTCGCGTCCTTGTCTGCGCGAAGCGATCCAGAAGCTGGCTTCCCGAGGTTTGCTTTATAGCCGTCAGGGTGGGGGCACCTTCGTCGCCGATCAGCTAAACGCTGCGATGTCCAGTCCATGGGCACAAATGCTCGAATCGCATCCGGCGCTTAACGATGATCTTCTGGAGTTTCGCGCGCTACTAGAAAGCCAGTGTGCCGAATGGGCGGCTGGTCGCGCGACGCCAGCCGATCTGGCTAATTTGGACCTGACCTTGAAAAATGCGACGGCAGCTATCTCGACGTTGAGCCCGGAAGCGGTGGCTGCGGCTGATCTGGCGTTTCATCAGGCATTGGCCGAAGCGGCGCATAACGCCTTTGCGGCACACATGATGTCGGTGGTTCAAGGACTGCTTCAAAAGGACATTCTCTTCAATTTGGGTGAATTGATCAGCGTGCCGGTGGCCAGCCGAATGTTGATTGATCAATGGACCGCCATCGTCGAGGCGGTTCGGCAACAGAACGCCGCAGCCGCACGCCAAGCGGCAGCCACCCATGCCGGATTCTTCCGGGAAACCCTGAATCAGGCACAACGCGCCCAGGCGCGCCGTGAGGTTTCTGAATTACGCGCTGATCGTCGAGCGGGTCAATCACGGCAATCAGGCCGAGTGGGTCGGCCCGCTGACAATCCTTTCTAGATTTTTATGTTTACCTTCATCAACGGGAGTCTTTATGAACGCCTTTGTAAAAAATTTCAAAGAACTGCGCATGACTGATGTCGAAGAGGTTGGTGGCAAGAACGCCTCGCTCGGCGAAATGATCAGCCAGCTCTCGACGGCCGGTGTGCGCGTGCCCGGCGGCTTTGCCACCACGGCCGAAGCTTATCGTGCGTTTCTTGCGCACAATGGCTTGGCCGATAAGATCAATGCACGACTCTCGTCGCTGAACGTCGACGATGTCGATGCGCTGTTGAAGACTGGCGCCGAGATTCGCCAGTGGGTTGTCGATACCCCGTTTCCGGAACAACTCGAAAAAGAAATCGCCGTGCATTACGCCGCGCTGATCGCCGAGAGTGGGGCGGATGCCTCGTTTGCCGTGCGTTCGTCGGCCACCGCCGAAGATCTGCCGGATGCGTCGTTTGCTGGCCAGCAGGAAACCTTCCTGAACATCAGTGGCCTGGAAAACATCCTGCACGCCATCAAGGAAGTCTTTGCCTCGCTGTATAACGATCGCGCCATCGCTTACCGCGTTCATAAGGGTTTTGCGCACGCCGATGTGGCCTTGTCGGCCGGTATTCAGCGTATGGTTCGCTCCGACAAGGGCGCGGCCGGCGTGATGTTTACACTCGATACCGAATCGGGTTTCCGTGACGCCATCTTTGTGACTTCGTCGTACGGCTTAGGCGAAACCGTCGTGCAGGGTGCCGTCAACCCCGACGAATTTTATGTGCACAAACCGATGTTGCGCGAAGGCCGCCCGGCAGTGATCCGTCGTAATCTGGGTTCGAAGCTGATCAAGATGATTTTTTCGACCGACAAGGTGGCCGGCAAGTCGACGCACACGGTGGATGTGGCCGAAGCCGAACGTCATCAGTTCTCGATTCACGATGAAGAAGTCCTGGAGTTGGCCCGCTTCGCCGATATCATCGAAAAGCATTACGAGCGCCCGATGGACATCGAGTGGGGTCGTGACGGTATCGATGGTCGTTTGTATATCCTGCAGGCCCGTCCGGAAACCGTGAAGTCGCAGGAGTCGAAGGATAAGGTCGAGAAATTCGCTCTCAAGTCCTATGGCAAGGTGCTCGCTTCGGGTCGCGCCATTGGCCAGAAGATCGGTATCGGCCCGGTACGCGTGGTCAATGATCCGGCCGAGATGAACAGCGTGAAGCCGGGCGACGTGCTGGTTGCCGATATGACTGATCCGAACTGGGAACCGGTCATGAAGCGCGCGTCGGCGATTGTGACCAACCGGGGCGGTCGTACCTGTCACGCCGCAATCATCGCGCGTGAACTGGGGATTCCGGCCATCGTCGGTTGTGGCGATGCCACCGACACGCTGGCTGAAGGAGAAACAGTGACCGTATCTTGTGCCGAAGGCGATACGGGTCACGTTTACCGTGGCGCGCAGGAGTACGAAGTGACGACACGCGATCTCGGCGAACTGCCGAAGATCCCGGTCAAAATTATGATGAACGTGGGTAACCCGGAGCTGGCTTTCGATTTCGCGCAGCTGCCGAACGAAGGCGTGGGTCTGGCTCGCGTCGAATTCATTATCAACAACATCATCGGCGTTCATCCAAAAGCGATTCTGGATATCGACCGCCTGCCGGCCAGCAAGCGTGAAGAGATCAATCGCCGTGCCCGCGGTTATGCCGACCCGGTTAGCTTTTTCACCGACAAGCTGGTCGAAGGCGTTGCCACCATTGCTGCTGCCTTCTGGCCGAAGCCGGTGATTGTGCGTCTGTCCGACTTCAAGTCGAACGAATACCGCAAGCTACTCGGTGGTGATCTGTATGAACCGGAAGAAGAAAACCCGATGCTGGGCTTCCGCGGCGCCTCACGTTACATCGCACAATCCTTCCAGGATTGCTTCGCAATGGAGTGCAAAGCCATGCGCACCGTTCGCGAAATTCTTGGCTACACCAACGTGCAGCTCATGGTGCCGTTCGTCCGCACCTTGGGCGAAGCTGCGGAAGTCGAAAAACTACTGGCCAGCCACGGTCTGCGTCGCGGCGAACACGATCTCAAGCTCATCATGATGTGCGAGATTCCGTCGAACGCGCTGCTGGCTGATCAGTTCCTCGAATACTTCGATGGCATGTCGATCGGATCGAACGATCTGACGCAGCTGACGCTCGGTCTGGACCGCGACTCGGGTCTGGTCGCTTCGCTGTTCGACGAGCGTGATCCGGCCGTGAAGATTCTGCTGGAACGTGCCATCGAGTCCTGCAACCAGGCGGGGAAATACATCGGTATCTGCGGTCAGGGACCGTCGGACCACCCCGATCTGGCGGAGTGGCTGACGGAGAAGGGCATCACCAGCCTGTCGCTGAATCCGGATACCGTGGTCGAAACCTGGCAGCAGATCGCCAAACGTTCTTGAGTTTACGACCTTAGTTCGCTGCGTCGTTTGAAAGGGGAGTTCGGGAGGGCTCCCTTTTTTTATACCCGGTGGTGGAAGCGAGGTAGGGTGACTTTCCAGCGAATCGCAATCATGCGGACGGTAAAGCAAGTGATAATGCCGACCCAGGCGGCAAGCGTGGCATCCACGCCTAGGGCATTGAGAAAGACCAACGTCACTGCGCCGATCCAGGCGGCCGTTGCATAGAGCTCGCTGCTGAACACCAGCGGCACTTGATTGATCATCACATCGCGCAGCAGACCGCCGAATACCGCTGTGACCACCCCCAGTATGCTGGCCGTGAGCCACGGCATGTTCCAATCCAGTGCCACCTGGGTACCGACGATCGCGAACAACGCCATACCGATCGCATCGGGAATCAGAAACAAATTCTCGGGTAAATGGCGAATACGTGTCACAAAAAAGGTCAGGATGGCGGTGATGACAGTGAACCAGAGATAGGTCTCGTCAGCCATCCAGAAAACCTTGCGGCCCAGCAACAGGTCGCGCACCGTACCGCCGCCCAAGGACGTGGCGACGCCCGCCATCAATGCCCCGAACAGGTCGACACCCTTGTCGCGGGCGACCAATACACCCGTCAGCGCACAGGTGACCGAGGCGGCGAGGCCCAGGCCGTAAATCAGAGCATCGTTGGCCTGAGCCAGTTGATGGGGAATCAGCATGAACACTCCTGTTAGCGAACCTGCGTCTTGAGTAGACGGCCTTGCTCGCGCTTCCAGTCTTTCTCTTTTTCGCTGTCACGCTTGTCGTGCAGTTTTTTGCCCTTAGCCAGGCCGATTTGGGCCTTGATGCGACCTTTGCTGTAATGCAGATCGATGGGCACCAAGGCATAGCCGGCGCGTTCCACCTTGCCAATGAGCGTGTCAATCTGGCGGCGATGCAGGAGCAGCTTGCGTGTGCGGGTGGCGTCCGGCTTGACGTGGGTCGAGGCCGAGATCAGCGGTGTGATGTGCATGCCGAGGAGATAAAGTTCACCCTCCAGGACAACAACATAGGCTTCCTTGATCTGTACGCGTCCGGCCCGGATCGCCTTGCATTCCCAGCCCTGGAGCGACACGCCGGCCTCGAATTGCTCTTCGATGAAGTACTCGTGGAAGGCTTTTTTATTGGAAACGATGCTCATGTTTGATAGGAATGCTGCCGAATTGGGCGTACGACGCGCTGCTTTTCGCTAAAATACGGCATTCTAACAACCCTTGTGCAATCCCCGCACGCATCTGCTTCCATTATGGCGCTCGTCGAGAAAACCGTCCTGATCGAACATACGCCGGCTGAAATGTATGCATTGGTCGACGATGTGGAACGTTACAGCGAATTTTTGCCCTGGTGCGCCAAGACCGAACTCAGGTTCCGTGACGAGCAGAAGACGGTGGCTACGCTACATATCGATTTTCTCAGCGTCAAATCGCATTTCACGACCGAGAACGGCAAGGTTTTTCCTTCGGAAATGACCATGAAGCTCGTCGACGGGCCGTTTCGCCGCTTCGACGGCACTTGGCATTTCAAGCCGTTGGGCGAACGGGCCTGCAAAATCGAGTTCCGTTTGAGCTATGAGTTTTCAAGCAAGCTCTTCGAAAAGATCATTGGTCCGGTATTTAGCCGGATCGCCAATACGTTTATCGAGGCCTTCGTCCAGCGGGCCGCACAGGTTTACGGTTCATGAAAATTGAAGTGATCTACGCGTTGCCCGATCGCCAGGAGCTGGTGACCATCGATCTGCCCGAAGGCAGCATGGTAATCCAGGCCGTCGAAGCATCGGGTCTCTTGCAAAAATACCCGGATATCGAACCGGGTGGCCGCAATAAATTGGGCGTTTTCGCTAAGCTGGTGAAAACCGACACAGTCCTGCACGAGCGCGACCGGGTCGAGATCTATCGCCCGCTGATTGCCGATCCGAAAGAAGTGCGGCGCCAAAAAGCCGCCGAAGGTAAGGTGATGAAGCGGGGGGCGGCCGAACTGAACGCCGGCGAGACGACAGATTCGGCCGAGTAAATCCTATGAGAGAGCCCGTAGGGAGATGGGTTACTCACAGAGCGCCCTGAGGCGTTCGAGCGTTGCCAAGTTTTGTCGCATCGCAGTCAACCCGGAATCCGGAATCAGTAACTGACCATTGGCTTTCTTCTGTTCGACGTTGAGCAGATTCGCGTGGGCGCCTGCATAACGCCGATCAATGCCGTCGCAGGTCGCTCGGTCTTTTGCTTTGTGATTCGATGGGGTCTGGCCGCCGTCGTTTGGGGTGACCTTCGTCGCATCTTGCACTCGCGGGATTTCGCTGCGGAGCGCGTTGGTCTGCGGTGCCGGAAGGCTCGTCACTTCGGGTGCGCCAACGGTCATCGGCTTGATGTCGCCGGGGAGTGCGTGATCGCTAATCCATAGCGTGCCTTTGGCGTCTCGTCCGGTTACTAGCTCGGCGCTGGCGGGCGACGCCATAAGGCTAAGTCCGATCAGGCAATGCACCGTCAAAACCCCTGTGCGCCAGACGGTTTTTAACGGGCGAATTGGTGATGGCGGAAAGCGCATAAGTTCAAGACGGGAGGGCGATATTTCCGTATAATATCTTTTTGTGTCTTGGGGCTTAAAGACCATGCAGCTTATTCAGAAAGCGCTGACTTTTGACGACGTTTTGCTCGTTCCGGCGCACTCGGCAATTCTTCCGCGCGATGTTTCCCTGCAAACCCGACTGACGCGCGACATTACTCTCAATATGCCTTTGCTGTCGGCCGCCATGGATACGGTGACCGAAGGCCGTTTGGCCATTGCGCTGGCGCAAGAGGGTGGGATCGGCATTATTCACAAGAACCTGACCCCGGCGCAACAGGCGGCCGAAGTGGCCAAGGTCAAGCGTTATGAGTCGGGCGTCCTCAAGGACCCGATCACGATCAATCCGAATATGACGGTGCGCGATGTGCTGGCGCTGACCCGCCAGCACCGCATTTCCGGTCTGCCAGTGCTCGACAAGGGCGGCAAGGTGGTCGGCATTGTCACGAACCGCGATCTCCGCTTCGAAAGCAACCTGGATCAAGCCGTGCGCCAGATCATGACACCGCGCAAACGGTTGGTGACGGTCCGTGAAGGCGGCAGCATCGAAGAGGCCAAAGCCCTCATGCACCAGCACCGTATTGAACGTGTGCTCGTCGTTGACGATGAATACCAACTGCACGGATTGATCACCGTCAAGGATATTCTCAAAGCCACCGAGCACCCGAATGCCGCCAAGGATGCGGCCGGCCGCTTGCGGGCGGGTGCCGCCGTCGGCGTTGGTGCCGGTACTGAAGAGCGCGTCGAACTGCTGGTCGATGCCGGCGTCGACGTCATCGTGGTCGATACCGCGCATGGTCACTCGCAAGGCGTGCTGGATCGTGTGCAGTGGGTCAAGAAGAACTATCCGCAAGTGCAGGTCATCGGCGGCAACATCGCCACGGCTCAAGCGGCGCAGGCACTCGCCGATCATGGCGCCGACGGCGTCAAGGTTGGTATCGGACCCGGCTCTATTTGCACGACGCGTATCGTTGCCGGCGTCGGTGTGCCGCAAATCACGGCTATCGCTAACGTTGCGAAAGCGCTGGATGGCACCGGTATTCCACTGGTCGCGGACGGCGGGATTCGTTTTTCGGGTGACATCGCCAAAGCCATCGCCGCCGGGGCCAACTGCGTCATGCTGGGCGGCTTGTTCGCCGGTACCGAAGAAGCTCCGGGCGAAGTGGAGCTGTTCCAGGGTCGTTCCTATAAGAGCTACCGCGGCATGGGTTCGTTGGGCGCTATGCAGGCTGGCTCGAGCGATCGTTACTTTCAGGACAACACCGCCAATGTCGACAAGTTCGTGCCGGAAGGCATTGAGGGGCGTGTGCCGTACAAGGGCTCAGTGCTGGCCGTGATTCATCAGCTGATGGGCGGTCTGCGTTCATCGATGGGCTATCTGGGCTGTGCCTCAATCGCCGATGTTCACAAGCAGGCGCAGTTCGTCGAGATCACCTCGGCTGGTGTGCGCGAATCGCATGTGCACGATGTGCAGATCACCAAAGAAGCCCCGAACTACCACGTCGATTAACCTGTCTCTGAATAACTTATGTCTCGCTCGCACCAGAAGATCCTCATCCTCGATTTCGGTTCGCAATTGACGCAGCTCATCGCGCGTCGCGTGCGTGAACAGCAGGTTTACTGCGAACTGCATCCTTTCGATGTGAGCGATGACTTCGTGCGCGAATTCAAACCGCAGGGCATCATCCTGTCAGGTGGTCCGAATTCCGTTTACGAAGCTACCGACTGGAAAGCGCCGCAGGCGGTCTTCGAGCTGGGCGTACCCGTACTCGGTATCTGCTACGGCATGCAGACGATGGCCGAACAACTCGGTGGCAAGGTGGAAAGCTCGCATAAACGCGAATTCGGCTACGCCGAAATGCGTGCACGTGGCCACTCCAAGCTCTTCCAGGGTTTGCAGGACCGAACGAACGATCAGGGCCACGGCTTGCTCGACGTCTGGATGAGTCACGGCGACAAAGTCACGCAGCTACCGCCGGGCTTCAAGGTCATCGGTGATAACGAATCGACGCCAGTTGCTGCCATGGCCGACGAAGCGCGTGGTTATTACGCCGTCCAGTTCCACCCGGAAGTGACCCACACGTTGAAGGGCAAGGAAATGATCGCCCGCTTCGTGCATGACATCTGTGGCTGCGGCCGTGACTGGACCATGCCCAATTACGTCGAAGAGGCCGTCGAAAAGATTCGCGCCCAGGTCGGCAAGGAAGAAGTCATTCTCGGCCTGTCCGGCGGCGTTGATTCCTCGGTGGCTGCCGCGCTGATTCATCGCGCCATCGGCGACCAACTGACCTGCGTCTTCGTCGACAACGGTCTGCTGCGTTTGAACGAGGCAGAACAGGTGATGGAAACTTTCGCCCGGGGTCTGGGCGTCAAGGTCATCCATGTTGATGCCTCCGAACAGTTTCTTGGCCATCTCAAGGGCGTCAGTGATCCCGAACAGAAGCGCAAGATCATCGGTCGCGAATTCGTCGAAGTGTTCGACGCTGAATCCAAAAAACTGGTCAACGCCAAATGGTTGGCCCAGGGCACCATCTACCCGGACGTCATCGAATCGGCCGGTGCCAAGACTGGTAAAGCGCACACCATCAAGTCGCACCATAACGTCGGCGGTTTGCCTGAGCACATGAAGCTCAAGCTGCTGGAACCGCTGCGCGAGTTGTTCAAGGACGAAGTCCGTGAACTCGGCGTGGCGCTGGGGTTGCCGCATGACATGGTTTACCGCCATCCGTTCCCGGGCCCCGGTCTGGGCGTGCGGATTCTGGGTGAAGTCAAAAAAGAATTTGCCGATCTGCTGCGCCGCGCCGACGCCATCTTCATCGACGAGTTACGCGCTGCCGACTGGTACGATAAGACCTCGCAAGCTTTCGCCGTCTTCCTGCCGGTCAAGAGCGTCGGCGTGATGGGCGATGGCCGCACCTACGAATACGTCGTTGCATTACGTGCCGTCGAAACACAGGATTTCATGACTGCGCACTGGGCGGAGCTACCGCACAGCCTGCTCGGCAAAGTCAGCAACCGCATCATCAACGAGGTGCGTGGCATTAACCGGGTGGTCTACGATATCTCAGGTAAACCGCCGGCCACGATCGAGTGGGAATAAACAAACCGTGTTCAAAATGAACCCGCTTCGGCGGGTTTTTCTT
>CAZSAE010000034.1:0-15555 GCA_964604765.1 uncultured Dechloromonas sp.
TGCCATAGGCCACGACGTTGACGATGAAGACGGTGCTGGCGTAATCCAGCGGGTGGGCATATAAGGCCGCTGCCGTTTGCAGACGATGCGTGCTGTGATGGATCTGATGGAATAGCCGCCACAGCAGGTCGCTCTGATGCCGAAAACGGTGCCACCAGTAGTTGATGAAGGTGACAACCAGGTACCCGACCAGGCCATTGACGACCGGTGAGGTGTCCTGAAAATACGCGCTAAGGCTTGGGAAGAGGGTGAGCTGTTGGTATGCGTCCGTCACGATCCAGCCGACGGCATAGGTCAGCGCGATGCCGCCCATCTGCAGCCAGAACATCTGTTTGAACCATGTGCGATTGGCTTCATAACGACGGTTAGGACGCAGATATTCGAGTAGCGAGAAAACGACGAAGGCGGCAATCAGGAATAGCCCGGGCAGGGCGTCGGCGGGAAGAGAAGGCATGATTACAACGGGAATAGAGTGACAATTAGACGTTAGGTATTTGGGGGCGCGATTTGAACAGATCGTGCCACAGTACGCCGAGTAAAACGCCGGTGATGAGAACCTCGGCGTCGTTGGCGAGCCCTTGTAGTTCGGTCAGGCTGACCGGGCTGTCGGTCATGCTGATGACGACCTCCAGCAGAAAGATGGAGAGTGTGAAACCCCAACGCGCCTGACGAAACGCCGGGGTGGTGACGTCAGCGCAGTGTTTCCACAGGAACGCCAGGGCAATGAGGTTGACCGCGAGGGTCAGCCAGATCCAGAGCGTGAGGCCAAACGGCGCAGTGGCGTAGTAGACAATCGCCGACAGGCATTGCAGCAGAATCAAGCCACGCATGGGTTTAGCCTCGCCGGTCTTTCATGCGCAGAATGCGTGCCCGTTCACGGAAACCCGTTTTGAGGGTCATGTGGCGCGAACATTCATCGAGAAAACGCGATGTTTCGTTGACGACGACTTCGCGTTCATTATCCACCGTGATGATGTGATAGCTGTCGCCCAGCCAGATGATGCGGCGGATTTCGGAGTGGATCTTGAGCAAAATTTCCTCGGCGTTGCGTGGCGCCGCCGTTTCGTCGTCCACCGCGTGAATCAGCAAGGTCGGGGCATGAACGTGTCCGAGCCAGAGCCGGGTGTCATGCGTGAGTTGCAATGCCTGGTAGAGATGGCGGACAGAAATCGCGGCGGCGCCCACTTCCGACGGGTCGCCGTTTGCCACGGCCTTCTGGACGCGCCGGCGCAATTCGAGGTTGGCGATGCCGTAGGGCTCGCGTTCCCGATAAGACCAGTTTCTCAGGCCGATGAAATAGGCGAAACGCAGGAAGGGTAAGTACCAGGGAACGGACCAACCGTCGTAACGCAGCACGGGCGACAGCAACACCAATCCGTCGATGTCGTCGCGTTTTTCTGCCAGCTTGAGCGCCAGTGTGGCGCCCATACTGAGCCCGACCAAGGAAACGGTGTCGGACATATTGCGCAATTCGGTAAAACGCTCGTCGAGGACTTCGATCCAGGTCAACCAGTCGATTTTGCCTTGGCTGTCGGCATACCCCGGGATCTCGGCAATGCTCACGTGGTAGCCGGAATCTTCCAGCACTTTGGGGATAGGGCCCAGTTCGCGATAGGTGCCGCAGAGTCCCGGTAAAAGCAACACGCTGTGGCGGATTTGTGGTTTCATGTCTACATCATCGGTCATATGGGTAGGATACCCCCGCAATGGAATTTCGCAACAAAAAAGCGTGGCGGCTCAATCCGTTAGAAGGTTATTTAGTCGCGTTTCTCGCCTTTATGGTGGCGTTTCTTCTCCGCCGTCAGTTGCAGAGCGTGCTGGATGACGCGCTGCCGACCTTCTTCTTTACGATTGCGACCATTCTGATCGCGGCCAAATACGGTTTGGGGCCAGCACTGGTGACGACCGCGCTGAGTTTGCCGACCAGCGTGTTCTTTTTCGTGAAGCCCTATGATGAGTTTGGGGTGCCGACCTTTAGGGATACCCTGACCATTCTGTATTTTACTTCGGTGACGGTGCTGGTTTCTGTGGTCATCGAGATATCCCATCGCAGCAAATACAACAGCGAACTCAATGCCCGGGTGTCAGACTCGCGCTATCGGTTGCTGGTACAGATGGACCGCGACCTACAGGGTCAAAAACAATAAAGCGGTCGTTTATCTAAGGCCCGAGGCGACGCCCACCGCGCCGCGCACCCATTGGTTTGCCAGCACCTGGAACTTCTCCGGTGAATCCACCTCGCGGCGGAATTGTTCGCTAGAAACCAAATAGACGCCTTCTCCGAGCAAGGTGCCCGTGGTGCTGTTCAAGAGTTTGGCTTCGATCATCAGGTAGGGCTTGCTACCGTCAATAGTGCCGCCTTTGCCGGCCGCTTTGAGCACGTTCGTAATCGGTACCAAACGACGCGGTCTGAATGCGTCACCGTCGAGCAAGACGCCGGTAATGGCCGTGCTCAGCCGGGCTACCTGCTGGCCAGGTTTGTAGCTGATGCCGAATTGCTTGCGCACCATCTGACGCATCGTGATGTCCATGGAATTGCGCACCCGGTAGATGCTTTCTTCGGTAATGCCGTTTTTACCCACGTCTTTTTCGGGCGACTGATACAGCACGATGGGGTCGACCATCACGGTGCGGAAGTCGCTGCGTTTGAAGTTGGGGCTCAGATAGCGGTAAATCCGGATGCCGGGCTGGGTCGAAACGAGCTTCAGGCGGTCGTAATCGGCGGCATCAATGTATTCAGAGGGGTCCGCTTGGGGGTTGAGACCAGCACAGGCGCTGAGCATGGCGGCGCATAGCGCCAGCAGGAAAGTGCGGCGTATTTTTTCGCCGAAGCGGGCGGTGGGAACAGCATGTGGCGGCATCGGGTGGGAACAAGCGGGCATGGGCTCAATCGGCAGGGGCACTGCTTCAATGCGATAATTACGAAATTATAAGCCCTGGAATAGCTCTCAATGTCCCGACATTATCTGGTGACCGGCGCGGCCGGCTTTATCGGCATGCACACTGCGCAACGACTGCTGGAACGCGGCGATACTGTGGTCGGTTTGGATAACCTGAACGATTATTACGATCCGGCGCTCAAGCTGGGCCGCTTGGACGTTCTGAAAAAGTACCCGGGCTTCCGCTTCATCAAGGGCGATCTCGTCGACCGCGAGCTGATGGCTCAGTTGTTCAACCAGGAACAATTTGATGGTGTGGTGCATCTGGCAGCGCAGGCGGGTGTGCGTTATTCGGTGACGAATCCGCATACCTACGCGGATTGCAACCTGACGGGCTTTTTGAATGTGCTGGAAGGGTGTCGCCAGAACCAGGTGGGGCATCTGGTGTATGCATCGAGCTCGAGTGTTTACGGTGGCAACGAGAAGATGCCGTTCTCCGAGGCGGATAGCGTTGATCACCCGGTCAGCTTGTACGCGGCGACCAAGCGTGCCAATGAACTCATGGCGCACAGCTACAGCCACCTCTACAACCTGCCGGTAACCGGTCTGCGTTTCTTCACCGTGTACGGCCCGTGGGGTCGCCCAGACCAGTCGTTGTTCCTGTTCGTGAGTGCCATGCTCAATAACGAACCGATCAAGGTCTTCAACGAAGGCAAGATGCGCCGCGACTTCACCTATATCGACGACATCGTGGAGGGCGTGATTCGCGTCCTCGACAAACCGGCAACGCCCGATGCGGCGTTCGATGCGCAGCACCCGCTGCCGCATACGGGGCGCGCACCGTACCGCATTTTCAACATCGGCAATAGCGACCCGGTGCCGCTCATGGATTTCATTACCGCCATTGAAGCTTCGTTGGGCATGACGGCGCAGAAGCACTTTCTCCCGTTGCAAGCAGGCGATGTGACCGAGACCTTTGCCGATACCCGTGCGTTAGATGCCTGGGTCGGCTTTAAGCCGGCGACCACCGTCAACGCCGGCGTCGGCAAGTTCGTCGACTGGTATCGCCAGTACTACGGGCGGTAATTGTTCGGCGTTTTGTCATCATTTTGAGATGTGGATGAGACAAACTGGCAATAATCACTTTGGAACGACCTTTTATGAAGAATACTCAGCCGGCACTGCTGTGCCTCAATACCGGCTCATCGAGCGTCAAGTTTTCGTTATATGCGGTGGATGACCACCAACCGCGGCTGATTTTTGGCGGCCAGATCGAAGGTCTGCTTGGCCAGCCGCATTTCAAGGTTTGCGATCATCAGCGCGCCGTTCTTGATGAGCGCCAGTGGGATGCGCCGAAGCGTCGGGCCGAGGCCGTCGAGATCATTCTGGATTTCGTGCATCGCCAGGCGACCGACTATCATTTGCAAGCGGTGGGTCATCGCGTTGTGCTGGGCGGCATCGAATATCCGCATTCCGTGGTGGTCGATGATACGGTGCTGGATGTGCTGGATCATTATTCACCGATTGTCCCCAGCCATCAGCCGGCGGAAGTTGAGGCGATTCGCCTGCTGCGCGAAAGCCATCCGGATTTGTTACAGGTCGCGTGCTTCGATTCGGCATTTCACCGGACGAAGTCTGAATTAGCCGATCTGTATGCCTTGCCGCTCAGCTATCGCGACAAGGGCATTCGCCGTTGGGGCTTTCACGGACTGTCCTACGATTACGTCAGCACGCAACTGCCGGCATTAGACCCCAAGCTGGCCAACGGCCGCACGATCGTTATGCACCTGGGCAGTGGCGCCAGCCTGTGCGGCCTGGTCAATGGCAAAAGCGCCTATACCTCAATGGGTTTTTCGCCGCTGGATGGTTTGATGATGGGTACGCGCACGGGCGCGCTGGACCCGATGATTACTTTGTATCTGATCCAGCAATACAAAATGACGCCGGCAGCCGTCGAGAAACTCATCATCAAGGAGTCCGGTCTGCTCGGGGTGAGCGGCATTTCAAACGATATGCGCGATCTGGAAGCCAGTGATGCGCCCAGCGCCCAACTGGCGGTTGATCTGTTTGTGTATATGCTGACGCGCGAAACCGGCGCAGCGATGGCGGCGATTGGGGGCCTGGACGGCATCGTCTTTACTGCTGGCATTGGCGAACATTCGCCGACGATTCGTGCACGCACGTGTGAAGCGCTGGCCTGGGCAGGGGTAGAAATCGATGCCGCACGTAATGTGTCGCCTAATGCGTCACCGGCATCATCCTCGCCGGGTGCTTGCCGTATTTCGACGGACGCCAGCCGGGTGGCGGTTTGGGTGATCCCGACCAACGAGGAAATCGTCATCGCGCGCGATACCTGGGCGCTGTCCAGCCAAGCTTGATTCATTGAATGGGTATACCGGCGCCGCGCAGCTGTGCGACGGTGGTATTTCTGTGTCGCCTTTGTATCTTTCTAGAAAGATAGATATAATACGGTCCATGCCACATAAAAAAATTCATCAATGGTCGGTGACGCATGACCCCTTGATCGTGCCGCTGTTCCTTAATCTGGAACGGGCCCGCAAGGTGGCGCATGTACGGGCAGTTGTCGTTTGGGACCGGCATGGTCTGACGCCGGCCGAATTTGACGTGCTCGTCACCTTGCGCAACGCCGAAGCCCCGCATCAATTAACACCGGGGGAGATCCAGGACCGCGTGCTGCTGACCTCGGGTGGGCTCACCAAGGTGATCCATCTCCTGGAAGAGAAGCGCTACGTAGAGCGCTTCGTCGCCCGCGACGATAACCGCGTCAAACCAGTGCGCCTAACGCCCGCCGGCAATCGATGCATCAGCCGCGTGATGCGGGATCTGACACAAATGACGCGGGAATGGATGAGCAGCATCCTGCAAGAAGACGAGATCGTAATCGCCACCCATGTGCTGCAAAAAATTGCCGAGTAAGCCAGATGTCCATGACACGAAACCCCCTGCCCACGAATGACAAGTCTTTGCTGTCAAGAAAAACAAGCGGTCGACTGGCGTTGAGCCTGCTCACGCTGAGTCTGCTGTCCGCCTGCGCACCGCTACCGGCTCTGGGCCCGGTGGCCGATGCACGATCGCCCGAGTCCTTGCAAAGCACACAGAGCTTCAAAGCGCCGGAGGCCGAGTGGCCGACCGATCGCTGGTGGGAAAAATATCGCGATCCGCAGCTGAATCAACTGATTGCAGAGGCACTCCAGGATGCGCCGGACCTCAAGATTGCCCAAGCGCGCTTGCGGCGCGCCGAAGCGCAATCGCAATCGATAGGTTCGGTGTTGTATCCGCAAGTGGCGGGCAACGCCACGGTGTTTGGTCAGGAGATGAGCTCGAATTACATCACCCCCTCGACGATCACACCGCAGGGATGGCGTTCGTATGGTCAGGCGACGCTCAATCTCAACTGGGAAATCGACCTCTGGGGTAAAAACCGTGCGGCGTTGGCGGCAGCCGTGTCGGATAGCCAGGCGCGGCGTGCTGAATTGGCGCAGGCCCGGTTGATCCTGACCACGTCCATTGCCCGCGCTTACGCGGATCTGGCCCGACTCGTCGCCGATCGGGCGACTGCCGAAAGAGCGCTCGAAATTCGAACCAAAACCTGGGCGCTGTTTAATGAACGGCAGCAACAAGGCCTCGAAAACGTCGGCGCCGTCAGTCAGGCAGCCGGCAAAAAGCTGCTGGCCGAAAATGAACTGGTGCAGATCAATGTGCGCATTGTCGAGATGCGTAATCGCCTGGCCGCACTGGTCGGCGCCGGCCCGGATCGGGGTCTCGACATCACGCCACCACCGACCGTGCTGCAAGCGCAGTATGCGCTGCCGCCGGATATCGGCATCAACCTGATCGGGCGTCGCCCCGATATCGTGGCGGCCCGTTGGCAAGTGGAAGCGGGGCTGAGCCGTATCGAACAGCGCAAGGCCATGTTCTACCCCAATGTCAACATTGCAGCGTTGGTCGGTGTGCAGTCGATGGGCATCAATCGCCTGGTGGAATCTGGCTCCTACATGAGTAATGCGGGGCCGGCATTTTATCTGCCGATCTTTCTCGGCGGCAGGCTGCGTGCCGATTTGGCAGCGGCGCGCGCTGAACATGACGAAAGTGTCGCCAATTACGAACGGACGCTGATCCAGGCGTTGAATGAAGTGGCCGACGTGGCGGCCGGCTTGCAGCAACTGCAAAAGCAGGTCCGCTTGGCCGATCAGAGCGTGGCGGCGCAAAGCCGTGGGGTGCAGGTGGCGGTCAACCGCTACCGGGGTGGCTTGGCCAACTACCTGGATGTCCTGATTGCCGAAGACGAGCTGTTGGTCGGTTGGCGGGTACAGACCGAAGTTCGCTCGCGCGCCTTCATTCTGGATGTGGCGCTGACCAAGGCGCTGGGGGGTGGATATCGCATCGACCCTCTACGTGATCAACAAGACGAAAAGAAAACCGAGGAGTTCCCGCGATGAAACCACAATCAAAAATGTCGGATAAAATCGCCGCGCGCAAAAAAGCCTTCATCCTGCTGGGCGGCGGCATTGCCATCGCGTTACTGCTGGTGGTGTTGTACTGGGCTTTTTATGGCTCGCGCTATGTCAGTACCGATAATGCCTACACGGCCACCGAGATTGCGCAAATTACGCCCGAAGTGGATGGCACCATCAAAAACGTGCATGTCGTGGATACGCAAAGCGTGAAGGCGGGTGACGTGCTGATCGAGATCGACCCACGGGACATGCAGGTCGCCTACGATAAGGCCAAGGCGAACTATGAGCGCGCCAAAATCGATTACGATCGTCGCAAGGCGCTGTCGTCGTCCGGCTCCGTGTCGGCCGATGAATTGACCCGCTCGGAAAATGATCTGGCGTTGACCAGCGCCAGTTTCCGCGAGGCTGCATTGAACCTAGAGCGGACAACGATCAAGGCGCCAGTGGATGGGGTGATCGCCAAACGCCAGGCGCAGTTGGGGCAGCGCGTCCATGCCGGTACGCCGCTCATGGTGGTTGTGCCTCTGGACAAGATGCACGTTGACGCCAATTTCAAGGAAAGCGAACTGGAAAAAATCCGGGTCGGCCAGAAAGTCAGGCTGACAGCGGATCTCTATGGCAGCAGCGTTACCTACCAGGGGGTGGTTGAGGGCTTTTCCGGCGGTACCGGTGCAGCGTTTGCGGCGATTCCGGCGCAGAATGCCACCGGTAACTGGATCAAGGTTGTGCAGCGTATTCCGGTGCGTATTCGTCTGCAGCCTGAAGAATTGACCAAGAATCCGCTTGGTGTCGGTGTGTCGATGCAGGTTCGGGTCGATACCCGGAGCAACTGATGCAACAGAAGGAACAAAGCGCACAACCGCTCAGCGGCGGTAAGCTCGTCGTCGCTGCCTTGCTGTTGTCGATGGCCAATCTGATCGCCATTCTTGACATGACGATCGCCAATGTCTCGGTACTGACGATTGCCGGCAGTCTCGGTGTCACGCCAACGCAGGGCACCTGGGTCATTACCTCCTATGCGGTGGCCGAAGCGATTACCGTGCCGCTGACCGGGTGGTTTACCGCGCGTTATGGTTCGGTCAAGGTCTTTGCTGTTGCCATGGCCGCCTTCGGGATCTTCTCGGGATTTGCTGCGTTGTCATCCTCGCTGGGCTTTCTGGTTTTAGGGCGGGTGTTGCAGGGCATGGCGGGCGGGCCCCTGATGCCCTTGTCGCAAACGCTGCTGTTGCGCATATTCCCCAAGGAAAAGGCAGGAGCAGCTACCGGCATCTGGGCGATGACCACGCTGGTCGGGCCAGTGCTTGGTCCGATTCTCGGTGGCTGGATCTGCGACAACTACACCTGGCCCTGGATTTTTCTGATCAATCTGCCGATCGCCGCAGTCTGCAGCTGGATCTGCTGGAAGATCCTGCATCCGCATGAAACGCCGATTGTACGTAACCCCATCGATAAGATCGGCTTTGCGCTGCTCATTATCTGGGTCGGGTCATTGCAGATCATGCTCGACGAAGGCAAGAATCTGGACTGGTTTTCATCAGGCTTTATTGTTACGCTCGCCGTGATAGCTGCGGTGGGTTTTGCGGCCTTCTTGATCTGGGAATTGACTGAAGAGCACCCGATTGTCGATCTGCGGGTCTTCAGGCACCGCGGTTTCTCGGCAGCCGTACTGACTATCTCGCTAACCTTTGCCGGTTTCTTTGCCGCCAATGTGCTGACGCCGCTCTGGTTGCAGAGCTTTATGGGCTACACCGCAACCCATGCCGGCATGGTCACGGCCTGGGTCGGCATTACCGCTTTTTTTGTGGCACCGGCCGTTGCTGGTATGTCCACCAAGTATGACCCGCGCATACTGGTCTTCGGTGGTGTGTTGTGGCTGGGGTTAATCATCGCTCTGCGCGCCATCGCGACGACCCAGATGACCTATTGGGATATCTCCTGGCCACTCATGCTGATGGGATTTGGCATGCCGTTCTTCTTTATCCCATCGACCGCGGTGGCGCTGAGCAGCGTCGACGAGGCTGAAACCAATTCAGCGGCGGGTCTCATGAATTTCATGCGTACCCTGGCCGGTGCCATGGCGACATCGGTGGTGACCACCTATTGGGACAACGAGATCACGCGTAATCGAGCGGAACGTGTCGGACAGATCGATCAGGATCAAAGTATCTACAACCTGTTACAGAGCCAGGGCATGACGTCGGATCAGGCGTTGCAGACTCTGGAAAAAATGCTCACCGATCAGAGCGTGATGCTGGCCACGAATGATCTGATGCTGGCGATTTCCGTGTTGCTGATTTTTTCAGCCTTCGTGATCTGGCTAGTACCCAAACCGACCCGCACCATCGATCCGGGCTTGTCGCATTAACGTTTTCTGTGGGAGTGTATGAGCATGATTAAAAAAATTCTTGTCCCGATTGACGGTTCTGAATTATCGGATGGCGCGGTTCGCTACGCCATGGGCTTTGCCCGCTTGATTAATGCCCAGCTCCTGTTCTGCATGGCGGAGCCGAAGACAGCGCCCTGGTTAAATTTCGGGTTTGGAGCCATTGTCGATCCGGAGGCATTGAAAGCCGTACACGAGTCATCCCGGCTCGAGGCCGAAAAAGTCCTGAACGACGCAGTGCAGCTCGCCCAGTCGGCCGAGCTGATCGCCAATAGTCGGCTGGCCTTTCATGATCATCCCTACGAAGCGATTATCGATGTGGCGGAAACGGAGGCATGCGACCTGATCATCATGGCTTCGCACGGGCGGCGTGGCGTCAGCGGCATGTTGCTGGGGAGCGAAACACAGAAAGTGCTGACGCACTCGGCGATCCCGGTCCTGGTTTACCGCAATCTGGAGACCGCATAATTCGACGATAGAAGGCTTGGCGTATCCGGTGTAAATTACGGACTTGATAGGAGGTCGCGATGAGCTACTACACGCTACAGACGATCACCCAGGTACATCATTGGGACGACCGTTTATTCAGCTTTCGTTGTACGCGGGATGCCGGATTGCGTTTTGAGAATGGTCAGTTTGTCCTGATCGGCCTCATGCAAAACGATCGCCCCTTGTTGCGCGCCTATAGTTTCGTCAGTGCCGATCACGAGCCGGATCTGGAGTTTCTGAGTATCAAGGTACCGGACGGCGCGCTGACCTCGCAACTGGTGAATATCCGTCCCGGCGATTCTTTGGTTGTTGCTAAAGCGGCCAAAGGCTCACTCGTTATATCCGATCTGAATCCGGGCAAGCGTTTGTTTCTACTGGCGACAGGCACCGGCCTCGCGCCGTTTATCAGCATCCTGCGCGACGATGCCGTCTACCGGCGTTTCGAACAGATCGTGCTCGTGCATAGCGTGCGCCATGTCAGCGAATTGGCCTATCGTGACGAACTAGAAGCTTTCGCCAAACGGCCGGGCTGTTTTTACTATCCCACCGTCACGCGTGAACCCTTTGTTCATCAGGCGCGCATCTCGACGCTGATTCAGTCCGGGCAGTTATGCCGCGATCTGGGGGTGTTGCCGCTGGATCCGATGGTCGACCGCGTCATGATCTGTGGCAATCCCGAGATGTTGGCCGAAACGCGGGTCCTGCTCAAGGACGCGGGGTTTGCCGAATCCAGCAGCAAGGGGCAGCCCGGGGATCTGGTGATTGAGCATGCCTTTGCGCAGCAAAAACCACGCCCAACCGCCTGAAGCAACATGGTCCGAGTTCCCGAAAACGAAATCCTCCATCTACTTTCCTGTTTAAGCCAATGAATCTGACCGATTTGCCCCCTTTGCCGAATTTGCCTCATTCCCGTGCCTTTTCCGTTTCGCCCGATTGGTGCGATCTCGATGCGGCAGGACTGCGCGAACGGCTGCTCGCCTACTTTACCGAGAGTTTCGAGCGTTACGAATCGCTCTTCGACTGTCTGGCCAACGATGCGGCCTACTATGAAAAGCCGATCGCACTGCGTCACCCGCTGATTTTCTACTTCGGCCATACCGCCACGTTTTTTGTTAACAAGCTGCTGATGGCCAAGATGATTAACGAGCGAGTCAATCCGCGCTTGGAAGCGATGTTCGCCGTTGGCGTCGACGAGATGAGTTGGGACGACCTCAATGACGCGCATTACGATTGGCCAACCGTTGCCGAGGTCAAAGCCTACCGCGATCAGGTACGCGCGCTAGTCACACGTCTGATCCAGGAGGCGCCGTTGACCCTACCCATGGGCTGGGACAACCCTTGGTGGGCCATCCTCATGGGGATCGAGCACGAACTGATTCACCTGGAAACCTCGTCCGTGCTGATCCGTCAGCATCGATTGCACCATGTGCGCCCGCAAGCCGGCTGGGCGCCGGAGCCATCGACGCCGTGCGCATTGACGGCGGCGCCCGCCAATACGCTGGTCGATGTTCCGGCAGGGACGATCAAGCTCGGCAAGGGAGATCCGTATCACGATGCCTGTGCCACGACCGGTGATGCGCGCCGATACGGCTGGGACAACGAATACGGCGTGCATGACGCTGCGGTGCCGGCTTTTCAGGCCAGCCGTTTTCTGGTGTCGAATGCCGAGTTTATGGCGTTTGTCGAGGCCGGCGGTTATGGCACTTCAGACTTCTGGAGTGAAGAGGGGTGGAGCTGGCGCCAGTTTGCCGGCGCAGAATATCCGACCTTCTGGCATCGCCAGGAGGGCGCCTGGAAGTTGCGCCTGATGTGCGAAGAAGTCCCCATGCCCTGGGATTGGCCAGTTGAAGTCAATTGCCACGAGGCGGCCGCTTTTTGTGCCTGGAAGGCAGCGGAAACGCGTAAACCGGTGCGTCTGCCGACCGAAGACGAGTGGGTACGCCTCTATGATCTCGCCGGCGTGACGGTCGAAACGCCGGCGCAACGCCGACTGTCCGGCGCCTGCAGTTCGGTGCCGGTTAATCGCTTTGCCCACGGCGATTTCTACGATGTGGTCGGTAATGTCTGGCAATGGACCTGTACGCCGATTTACCCGTTTGCCGGGTTCGAAGCGCATCCGATTTACGACGACTTTTCGATTCCCACCTTTGACGAACGTCATAACCTGATCAAGGGCGGCAGCTGGATCTCCTGCGGTAATGAAGCGTTGCGTGCATCGCGTTACGCCTTCCGGCGCCATTTCTTCCAGCATGCGGGCTTTCGTTATGTCGTCGGCGAGCCGCCCGCCAAGCCGGTGCTGTCGCGTTATGAAGACGATGCACTGCTGGCGCAGTATGCCGACTTTCACTACGGTCAAACCTACTTCGACGTACCGAACTTCCCGGCGGCGGTGGCGCGTATCGCTCTGGACGCTGTGCAAGACCGGCCGCGCCGTCGCGCACTGGATATCGGCTGCGCTGTGGGGCGGACAAGCTTCGAGCTCGCACGTGGCGGTTTTGCATCGGTCGTTGGTGTCGATTTCTCGGCGCGCTTTATCCATCTGGCCGACGAACTGATCCGCCATGGCCTGGTGCGCTATACACTGACCGACGAGGGTGAACTGCAATCGTTCCGGGAAATCAGTCTGAAACAACTGGATTTGGTGGATGCGGCGCAACGTGTCGCCTTCTGGCAGGGCGACGCATGCAATCTCAAGGAAACCCATCGTGATTACGATCTGGTCATTGCCGCCAATCTAATCGACCGGCTCTATGACCCACGCAAATTCCTGGATGACATCGCCGGTCGTATCGTGTCAGGTGGTGTGCTCGTCATTACCTCGCCCTATACCTGGCTCACCGAACATACGCCGAGAGGGCAGTGGCTGGGCGGTTTCAAACGCGACGGCGAGCGTTACACGACACTCGACGCGCTACAGGAGATTCTGGCGCGCGATTTTGTGCCGATCGGCCAGCCCCAAGACGTGCCTTTCGTCATTCGCGAAACTGCGCGAAAATTCCAGCATACGCTGGCTCAAGTTACCTGTTGGGAGCGCCGATGATGAAAAATCTGGTTTTGCCGCTAATCCGTTATTTGCTGTGTGCCGCACTTGCATGTTCAACGTTTGTGGTGCCCGTGCAAGCCGAAACCCGTGATTTTAGCGGCGGGCTGACGCTGAAGAAGTACGGTTCGGGCGAGTTGCGGCGTTTTGGCTTCCTGGTTTATGAGGCTCAGCTCTGGGGTGCTGCAAACCCGGTTGAGCCCCCCATCGCGCTGCAACTGACCTATAAGCGCGACATTGCCGGCGCCAAGATCGTTGATGCGAGTGTCGATCAGATGCGTGAGCTCGGCGCCAATGAAAAACAGCTGGCCGACTGGGCCGGTGCGATGAGCCGTATTTTTCCGAATGTGAAGCCGGGGGATCAGATCATCGGTCTTTACCAACCGGGTTCGGCCACGTTCTTCTACAACAACCGGGAAATCGGGCAGATCCGAGACGCTGAATTCGCGCGCCTGTTTTTTGGTATCTGGTTGGACCCGCGTACCAGCGAACCCAAATTGCGTAGCCGCTTGCTGCAGCCAGGGGCAGGGTGATGCAGAACGGACAGCTGGTCCGTTATGGTCTGCTCGGTCTGCCACTCGCCTTTGGCGCGCTGCCGATTTATCTGTTTGTTCCCGATCTCTATGCGCGTAGCGGCTTACTTGGGCTGTCGCTGATTGGTGCGATTCTACTGTTAACGCGTCTTCTCGATGCGATCGCCGATCCCTGGTTTGGCTGGTTAGTGGATCGCTATCCGCGTCGACAGATCCTTTATCTGGCCTTGCTGCCTTTTAGTTTGGGATTTGTGACGCTATTTATACCGACCGGTCTGGCCGCTGCGGCTCCGGCGATCTGGCTTTTTCTGAGCTTAGTCTGTTGCACACTGGGTTTTTCGGCGGCCATGATCGCCTACCAAGCTTGGGGCGGGGATCTGGGAGTGGATACGCGGGCGCGATTGCGCCTCACCGGGGCGCGCGAAGCCTTCATTTTGGCCGGGGTCGTCATCGCGGCCGTCGTCCCAACTGCGGTGTCGGATGAACCACTGAGCGGCATGCGGGCTTTGCCCTGGGTGCTGATCGCATTTCTGCTGGTGGCGTTGGTTCTGCAACAAAAGTTGCCGACCGGTCACCAGTCGCGTGGCGAGCAATCACTGATGATTCGACTGCAGTGCGCCTGGGGCGACCAGACCTTTCGTCGTTTATTGGGGGTCTTTTTTGCCAACGGTATCGCTTCGGCTTTTCCGGCCACACTATTCCTGTTTTACGTCACCGATGTGCTGCAAGCCCCCGCTCAAACTGGCCTTCTGCTCGGCGCCTATTTCCTGGCTGCGGCGATCGCGGTACCCCTATGGGTTCGCTGCGCGCAGCGCTTAGGTCGACCGCTGACCTGGATGCTGGCCATGTTGTTGGCCATGGCGGCATTCATCGGCGCGGCCTTTCTCGGAGCCGGAGACTGGCTTTGGTTCCTGCTGATCTGTTTGGTTTCGGGGGCAGCGGTCGGCACAGACCTCACCATACCGGCATCGATCGTTGCCGATCTGGGCGAACTGCGCAAAATGACCGGCACTTATTTCGGCGTGTGGAACCTCGTTGCCAAAATCAATTTGGCGCTCGCGGCGGGCATCGCCTTACCGTTGCTTGCCCTATTCGGCTACACGCCGGGCAGCACCGCGCACGCCGAGGTATTGATTGGTGCTTATGTCTTATTACCGCTGGGCCTCAAAAGCGTTGCGCTGTACCTGCTCTATCGCTGGCGACAGGCATTAACGGTGAACGTTTGAACGTTAGAAGTCTACGAGGCGCGAATCATCCGTTGTAGACCACGCATCAGCGTTCCGATCACCGGTAAGCGGCTATACAACTCTTCCGCCGCATCCCAGTAGTCCCGGTGCAGGGTCACGAGGCCAGCGTCGTCAAAGCTCAGATGCGTGACGCCCTCCAGCGCTTGTTGATCCTTGCAGCCCAAACCCTTGAAGCGGAAATGAAAGGTCCAGAAGAGGATGGCATCGCCTTCGCCGACGATCACCTTGCTGATGCGGAATGCCGGATCATGGACCTGGGTGAACATGTGCGCAAAAATCCGTTTAACGCCTTCGAGACTGCTCACGTGGTTGAATGGATCACGGAAACGCACGTCATGCCGGTAGTAGTTGTCGAAGCCAGCAACATCCTGTGGACGCAGTTGCTCGTAAAAGGGAACGAGCTTGTCCACGGCTGCCTGGGTTTTTTCACGGCTTATCGTATTCATGATGACTCCTTGTCGGTCGTTCGAGCGCGCAGCACCTCTTCGCGGTTAAGCGGTGGGACC
>CAZSAE010000035.1:0-15330 GCA_964604765.1 uncultured Dechloromonas sp.
GCGTTGGCTCTGTCATGATGCATACAAACGGGAGGAACGTCATGGGAAAAACTATCGGAAAAATCGCAATCGTGCTTTGGTTACTCACCATCATTGGCGCGGTGGTGTATGTTGTGCGCGGCGGTTCCGTCGACAAGCAGATTGGCGTTAGGACTTCGATTACGCTGGATCATGCAGAGCGGGAGCTTGTTCTGGATGAAATGAGAACCATGCTCCAATCGACACAAAAGATTGTGCAAGGGCTCGCTAACGACGACATGCTGCAAGTGAGCTCGGCTGGCAAAGCCGCAGGGATGGGCGCAGCCGTTGATCTGGATCCCAGATTTTTGTCGAAGTTGCCGCTTGAATTTAAAACCCTCGGCTTTAGCATGCACGCAGATATGGATTCAATCGCCAAGGCTGCTGATCAAGGTGCCAGCGCTCAAGAGATCAGCAAAATGCTTGCCAACACCTTGGCGAAATGCGTGGCCTGCCACAGTGCATGGCAGCTCCGCGTAGAAAACTAAATCGGCCATTGCAATTTTCGTTGAATGAATCACACGCCATGGCCAAAAAGATTCCATTACATCCCAAACACCCCGAACGCATCTGTTGGGGATGTGACCAGTATTGTGCCGTTGATGATTTGAGATGCGGCAATGGTTCGGATCGAACGCAGCACCCGATCGAACTACTTGGCGAAGACTGGTACGAGCACGGTGACTGGGGAATTGAAGTGCCGACCTCCATAAAAAACGACGAACCAAAATAGGTTGTTAACGAATACCGCTTTGTGGGTATGAGCCCTGTCTTTTGACGTAGATCAAGGAATACAGGGTTTTTTCTCTCTAAAATTAAGAAATTCTTAAGTTTCGGGAGAACCGTTATGACTGCAAGGTTTAGCAAGTCGACTGCGAGAAACATCTTTCTGGGGGGCTCGCTCTTCTTCATACTCATCTTCTTGGGTATGACGTACGACACCCATCAGAAGCTGCCTAAACTTGATAATCGTCAAAACCTGACCGAGTCAGTGGCACGAGGCAAGCTGGTGTGGGAAACCAATAACTGTATTGGTTGCCATACCTTACTGGGTGAGGGTGCGTACTTCGCGCCCGAGCTCGGTAACGTTTATCAGCGACGTGGCCCAGAATTCATCAAGGGTTGGATGCAAAGCATGCCAACTGGCGCACCCGGCCGTCGTCAGATGCCGCAATTCAACCTCACGGAAGAGCAGCTGAACGACCTGGTGAATTTCCTGGAGTACAGCTCCAAGATCAATACCAGTAAGTGGCCTCCGAACATTGAAGGCTAACGCTACCTAATTTCTGGAGATAAAACTATGAAATATCAATCTCAGGCGGTGGCGAAGCCTTATTTTATCGCTGCAATCGGGCTCTTCGTCGGGCAGATATTATTCGGCCTCATCATGGGGCTGCAGTATGTGGTGGGCGACTTCCTGTTTCCTGCCATTCCGTTCAACGTCGCGCGCATGGTGCACACGAATCTGCTGATCGTATGGCTGTTGTTCGGGTTCATGGGCGCCGCCTATTATCTGGTTCCCGAAGAGTCTGAAACCGAACTGTACAGCCCAAAGCTGGCATGGGCCATCTTCTGGATATTCCTGGTCGCCGGCGCATTGACGATCGTTGGTTACCTGTCCGTGCCTTATGCCACCCTGGCAAAGCTGACGGGGAATGACCTGTTGCCAACGATGGGGCGAGAGTTCCTCGAACAACCGCTGTTGACCAAAATCGGCATCGTGATCGTGGCCTTGGCTTTCCTCTTCAACATTGGCATGACCATTCTGAAGGGCCGCAAGACATCGATTACGCTGATTCTGCTCGTAGGTTTGGTGGGCCTTGCCGTGCTGTTCTTGTTCTCGTTCTACAACCCGGACAACCTGGTGAAGGACAAGTACTACTGGTGGTGGGTCGTTCACCTCTGGGTTGAAGGTGTTTGGGAACTGATTCTGGCCGCAATCCTTGCCTTCGTGCTGATCAAAATCACGGGGGTTGATCGTGAAGTCATCGACAAATGGATGTACGTCATCATTACGATGGCGCTGGTCACCGGCATTATCGGTACCGGCCACCATTACTTCTGGATTGGCACGCCGGATTACTGGCAGCTGTGGGGCTCGATCTTCTCGGCACTTGAACCGATCCCCTTCTTCTTGTTGACCATCTTCGCCTTCAACATGGTGAGTAAGCGTCGTCGCGAGCATCCCAACAAGGCTGCAACCTTGTGGGCCATGGGTACGGGGGTGATGGCGTTCCTGGGCGCGGGTGTGTGGGGCTTTTTGCATACGCTGGCACCGGTGAACTACTACACGCACGGCACCCAGATCACAGCCGCACACGGTCATATGGCGTTTTATGGTGCCTATGTCATGGTGGTGCTGACCATTATTTCTTATGCCATGCCGATCATGCGCGGTCGCGCTGCCAACTCGGATCGGGCGCAAATCGTTGAAATGTGGTCGTTCTGGCTGATGACGGTTTCGATGGTCTTCATCACGCTCTTTCTGACCGGCGCCGGTATTCTGCAGACCTGGCTACAGCGCATGGGTTCGTCACCGCTGCCGTTCATGGAGGTCCAGGATCAGATCGCAATCTTCTATTGGTTGCGCGAGATTGCGGGTGTCGTATTCCTGATCGGCCTGGTGCTCTACATTGTCAGCTTCTTCGTCAATGGCGAAAAGAAGGCTGTGCGATAGATTGAAGAGCGTCGTAGACCGCTGACTAAAACGGAAAGGGGGAAGTGATTCCCCCTTTTTCATTAAAATTCCTAGAGAAAAATCATGAAACAAGAGACGGAAATGGATAGCGCGATGCTGCCCTTTTATGAACCCACCGATGACGAATGCGAGGTCTTTGAACGCGCCTGGCGGAACCGGCTGCCTTTGCTGATCAAGGGTCCGACGGGATGTGGCAAAACGCGATTCGTCGCGCACATGGCCGCCAAGTTGAATTTGCCGTTGCATACCGTGGCTTGCCACGATGATCTAACGGCGGCCGATCTGGTCGGTCGACATCTGATTAGTCATGGCGAAACGGTCTGGTGCGATGGCCCGCTGACGCGGGCGGTGCGCGAAGGGGGCATCTGCTATCTGGATGAAGTGGTCGAAGCGCGTAAGGACACAACGGTCGTGATTCACCCGTTGGCGGATGATCGCCGTATTCTGCCCATCGACCGAACAGGCGAGATGCTGCATGCGCCAGAGGGGTTCATGCTCGTGGTTTCATATAACCCGGGCTACCAGAATTTTCTGAAGGGCATGAAACCATCAACGCGGCAGCGATTTGTTGCTCTGAGCTTTGATTTTCCCGATGCGGCTAAGGAAATCGAAATCCTAAAAGGGGAGACGGGCATCGAAGCGCTGACAGCAAAACGTTTGGTGTCGATTGCGGGCGCGTTCCGCTCGCTCCGGGATCATGATCTCGAAGAGGTGGCCAGTACGCGATTGTTGGTCTATGCCGCGACACTGATCAAAGATGGGTGCGACCCGATGCGGGCTTGCCGTGCGGCCTTGGTGGAAACATTGACGGATGAACCGGAGACGGCCGTTGCCTTGAACGAGGTTGTGCGCGCAACCTTCGGACACTGAGTCATGGAAGAGTACGTCGGCCAGCTCTGGGACAAAGTGATCACGGGGGCGGCCGAACGACGGTCGGCCGCCGCAGCGGTGACGCTGGACGAAGTGGCGCCTAGCCTGGCAGTATATTTTAGAGCCTTGGGTGGCGACCCGGGGCTCACGATTACCGCAGCCCAGCCGACCTATCATGGTGCCCGCCGATCCTTTTTGCAAAAGATCGCCGGCAGCGGTGAGAAGGTGGCGCTTTCCTGGGCCGACAAGGATTCGTTACGCTTGCCGCCCAAAATTGATGTGTTCGAGGAGAAAGCGCTCAATCGAGATTTGTATTTCTGGCTGGCGGCCATTGCAACGGCGCCGATTGATGCTTCATTGCCGTGGATTATTCGTAATCAACAAGTCACGCAAACAACCCTGACGCGATTTCCTGGCCTAGCGAACATCTATCGTCGGCTGGTGGCCAAGCTCATGGCGTTGCGCCCAGACCCGGCAGGCTTGGAAAAAAACGAAGCGGCCCAGGAGCGGGCGATTCGTCAGGCCCTGGAGCAGCCGGGATCCGTTAAGACATTACCGGAAGCGAAGCGTCGATTTTATCCCGTATTACTATGGACACACCCGTTTCCGCCGGTGGTCGACCTGCAACCCGCCGGTCGAGATGACCCTGCGCCGACACCCGCGACAGCCAAGAGCGCCGGCGAGAAGCTCCGACGAAAATTCAAGGCGGAACGCACCCAGGATCCTGAAGACAAACATGGCTTCCTCCTGATGTTTCGAGCCGAAAGTATTTTTTCCTGGGCCGAATATACAAAAGTTAACCGCAGTCAGGAGGACGAGGATGATCCGGAGACGGCAAAGCGTGCTGCGGAGGATATGGATTTTCTGACAGTGGCGAGCCAAGGGGAAACGAGTGCGGCACGAGTCAAGTTCGATCTGGATTTGCCGGCGAGCGAGGATGTTCGGCCCCTGGGCGATGGTGTGCCATTACCCGAGTGGCACTGGAAAAAACGGATCATGCAAGCCGATTACTGCCGCTTGCAAGAAGTCATCACGCCGAATGTGACGCCGATCGAGTTACCGCCGGCGTTGCGTAGAACCGCCAAGACGTTGTGCCGACAATTCCAGGCGCTGGTACCGACCCGGCAATGGCTCAATGCGGAACCCGACGGTGAGGAAATCGACCTGAACGCGTGGGTTCGCGTCGTGACCGATATGAAGATCGGCGGCCAGGTCCGTGATCAGGGTGTGTTCCGGGCACTGGTCAATAAGCAGCGCGATTTGGCCTGTCTGGTGCTGGCCGATCTCTCGCTATCGACCGATTCCTACGTGTCGAATACGGCAAGAGCGATAGACGTAATTCAAGACTCCTTGCTCTTATTTTCAGAAGCCTTGAAAACAACCGGCGATCCCTTTGCCCTTTATGGATTCTCGTCGTTGCGCCGAGACCGGATCCACTTTCATCAATTGAAGTCGTTTGACGACGCCTACGATGGACTGATTCGCGGCAGAATCGCCGCCATCAAGCCCGGCTACTATACGCGCATGGGAGCAGCCATTCGTCACGCCAGCACGATTCTGGCCAAACAAAAGAACAGCCAGCGGATATTGCTCCTGTTAACCGACGGCAAGCCCAATGATATTGATCAATACGAAGGTCGTTACGGCATCGAAGATACGCGCGTGGCGTTACTAGAAGCTAGAAAAATGGGACTGCGGCCTTTTTGCGTGACCATTGATACCGAGGCCAGCGACTATCTGCCGCATCTCATGGGCAGTGGTAATTATGTCGTCATTCGCAAGCCGGAAGAGCTGCCCAAGAAACTGGCGTTGCTCTACGCGCAACTGACACGTTAGATCAAGGTCGCCGATCGGAGTCGTTCACCGTCAGGTATCTGAATCTCCGTTGCATTGACGAAAATCAGTCCCTGTTTTTCAAGTTTGGCGAGTGTGCGTGACAATGTTTCCGGCGTCAGGTTGAGCAGCGAAGCGATGGTCGCTTTTTTGGCGGGCAGGATGATGTTCTGGGTTTTTTGTTGGTCGCTGCATAGTTGTAACAAATAACCAATGACCCGTTCGCTGGCCGACTGTAAGGACACCGCTTTGATGTCCTGGATCAGTCGATGCATGCGCATGGACATGCCGGCCAACATCAAATGGGCGATGCGTGGGTCTTCCTCAATTAACTTATAGATTGCTGCCTTGGGCAAAGCGAGCACGATGCTCTCGTGGATGGCCTGGGTGCCCACCGGCACCGGGGTGTCGAGAAACATGGCTGCCTCGCCAAAGCTTTCGCCGGGCGCGGCAATGTGGATCACTTTTTCGGCGCCATCCTTGGACATGGCGTAAATTTTGACACCGCCGCTGAGCAGGTAGTAAAAGCTATGAATGTTCGCCCCGCGCAGAAAAATGTTTTCGCCGCGCGCGAGTTTGATCAACTCGCACGACGAGGCGATCAATTGCAGATGCGGCTGCTCCAGCGCGTTAAATAACGGTACCTGTTTCAGTACATCCAGAATCATGTCGAGCTTTGCCATAGTGCGTCTGTGCGGTAGATCAATGGCTGGTTCCCGATGACCGTGTGATTTTGTTGTAGACGTTATATTTTCCGGAAGGCTTTTTCATCGGCAGGCGTTTGATCTCTTGCAAAGTTTCGGCATCATAAACGACCAACTCGCCGTCCTGTTCCCAGATGCTCACCAAGGCGTATTTGCCGTCGCGGGTAAATTCAACATGCGCAGCGGTT
Organism: uncultured Dechloromonas sp.; assembly: GCA_964604765.1. GTDB lineage: Bacteria > Pseudomonadota > Gammaproteobacteria > Burkholderiales > Rhodocyclaceae > Fluviibacter. The sequence goes on from CAZSAE010000035.1 coordinate 6,312, forward strand.
TTGCCGGGCGAGGGGGTGAGCGTTTTGGCAATTTCCAGGCTTTGTTTGTCGATCAGCTGCAGGGTGTCTTTTTCCTTACCCATGAACACATCGGTCCACGCATAAGGCGTGTTTTCATGGCTGCGCATGAAGAAACCGGGGCCGGGCGTCTTGATTTGACGCACCACTTGCCAGTTTTTCACATCGATGACGGTGACCAGGCCTTCTTTCAGATTCGGCGTGGCCATGACGGTTTGACCATCACGTTCCCAGGTGATGCCGGATCCCAGATGCGGCATGCCGGTGAGGTCCAGATCGGCAATCTTGCGGCGAATATTCAGATTGACGACTTGCGCCTTACCTTCACGCGATGCGCCGATCACGTTGGTGTAGCTCTGATCAAAAAAGAAATCATCCAGGGTGGCTTCCAACGGGGTGCGTTTGGGGTTGAGTTTTCCGGGCGTGGCAATGCCTTCGCCCATTTTGTAGTCATGCACCAGACCTGAGTAAATGGGCGGCGCATTGTCGTCATAGCTAATTTCCCAGAGCTCCGGGACATCTTTCAGTGCGACAACGAAGCTCTTTCTAGGCGCCGCGTCATAGACGGCGGAAACCCGCGATGATTGACCTTTTTCATCGGTAGCCGGGATGATTTTAAGCAGCGAAAGATCGTTCGCGTTGAGGATCACGACATCGTGCGGCAGGTAGTTGGCGGCCATGACGTAGCGACCATCGCTCGAGACCGCAATATTGCGCGTATTGATCCCGACGCGAATTTCGGCAACGGTTTCCAGATTCCAAATGTCGTATTTGGAAACCCAGCCGTCGCGCGAAGAAAAATACACATAGCGGCCATCCGGAGAGAATTTGGGGCCACCATGCAGCGCGTAGCGAGTTGGGAAACGGGTGATTGGTTCAAAGGTGTCGCCGTTCAGAATCGTTGCAAAATGATCGCCCGTCTCGACGACGACGAACAGATTGAGCATGTCGGCCTGATAAATGGGTTTGTCGCCGAGTTTTTTGCTCGTCACACTGCGCGACGCACGAATCTGTTGTGCATTCCAGACCGGGGCCTTCTTGAGCGGCGTATAGATGTAATCAACGAGGCCATCAATGTCGGCATTGCTGAGAATGCTTTTGAAACTGGGCATTTGCGTGGCAGGACGCCCGTTCTCGATCGTTTTGACTGCCTCGGTCTTTTTGAGACGAGCAAGGCTTTCCGGCAATAGCGCCGGCCCCGAGCCCCCCAGGCGATCGGCCCCGTGGCAGCTGCTACATTGGTTCTTGTAAATTTGCGTACTATCCGCAAACGCGTAAGCGGAACTCAGGAAAAGGGTCAGGCAGCCGATCTGTAAGGCGTGAGCAAGGGTCCTACGCATGGGATGCTTTCTGAGGCTTCTGGTAGGGGGTAACTTTGACGCGTTCCTGGGGTGAGGTGAGCCCGATCTCTTGATCAGTGAGGTAGCAAGCAGGATCTTCGCCCCAGGGGTCGTTACAAAGCTGTTGGGAACGAACGCGGGTGTTGCCACCACAAATATCGAAATACTGACATTGGCCGCAACGTCCCGTGATGTGTCTGGGGTGCGCTTTCAACCCAGCCATCAGCGGGTCGCTGGTGTCTTGCCAGATTTCTGAGAATGGTCGGGTTTTGACATTGCCGAGCGGATAGTGCCACCAAAAAGTGTCTGGATGCACCACGCCCAGATTGTCGATATTGGCGACATTGACGCCACTGCTATTGCCGCCCCACTGTGCGAGTTTGATGCGCATGTGATCTTCGAGGTGCGGAAAGTGTTGACGCACCCAAAGCAGCAGATAGACGCCGTCTGCATCGTTATTGCCGGTGACGTATTCGATGTCCCTGCCAGAGGAAATCGCATTCCAGCATCGATCGAACAGCAGATCCATGGCTTGGCGCGTGGTTTCCAGAAACGCATCGTGCGCCCGATTCTTGTTGCCGCGGCCGGCATAATTGAGGTGCGATAGATAAAACTTTGAAATCTGTTCGGCATCGACCAGATCCAGAAGTGCTGGTAGATCGTGCGCGTTGTCTTGCGTCAGCGTGAAGCGAACGCCGATCTTGATGCCCGCATCGCGGCAAAGTCGTATGCCATGCAGCGATTCCTTAAAAGCGCCTTCCTTGCGACGAAACTTGTCGTGCGTCGATTCAATCCCATCAAGGCTAACGCCGACATAGTCGTAACCAATGTCGCGGATTGCATCAATGTTCTGCTCGTTGATCAGTGTGCCATTGCTGGATAGGCCAACATAAAAGCCCATCGATTTGGCACGACGAGAAATTTCAAAAATATCGGGGCGGAGTAGGGGCTCGCCGCCCGACAGAATCAGCACCGGCACATGAAACTGCCTTAAATCCTCCATGACGGTGTAGACCTCTTCCGTCGATAGTTCTCCGGGAAAATTCTTGTCCGCGGAAATCGAATAACAGTGCTTACAGGTGAGATTGCAGCGACGAATCAGATTCCAGATCACCACCGGTCCGGTCGGATTGCGCTTGGGGCCGATGGGGGTCGGATTGGCGATCTCGTGCATGTATTGAGAGATTCTGAACATCTTAGATCCTTAATCCCGTCTTTTTTAATATTTGGGTGCTAAACAAAGTACTGTGTGCTCGGCAGTGCGTGCCCAGCAGGGCGGCGATTTGATCAATTTGCCGTTGCGCGTCATCGCGGTTTTTGGCGTGAATCATGGCAAAAAGATTGTAGGGCCATTCGGGCAGAAATCGTGGCCGTTGGTAACAATGGGTGACGAAATCCAGGGCGCCGATGCGGGCACCCAAGGCATCGACCTGCGCGTCGTCAACATCCCAGACCGTCATTCCGTTGAACTTCCAGCCTAACGAAAAATGGTTTGGTACGATCCCGATTCGGCGAATGACGCCATTGTCTAACATGTCGCGCATACGCGTCATGACCTCTTCGGCAGGAATCCCGATTTGGTCTGCGACAGCAACATACGGTTGTGGCGTGAGCGGCAGCCCCGCTTGCGTGGCTTCGATAATAGCCCGGTCGATCTCGTCAATCGGGCGGTTGCTAGGGGCGGCGGTCATGCGCCAAACCTTGCGCCAATGAAATATTCCTTTTTCTTGGGCATGTTGAATACCTTGAGACCGGTTTCGGTTTCAATACGTTGAATGGTTTCGCTAATCCCTTCTGGGGTGGCTGTCGCCAATACAAACCACATATTGAATTCGTGGTCTCGCTGGTAATTGTGGGCCACTTCCTGAAAAGCATTGACCTGAGCCGCGACGTGGTCGAATTGATCAGCCGGTACTTTCATGGCGGCCAGCGTGAAAGCGCCGCCGAGTTTCTCGATTTGATACATGGGGCCAAATCGGGTGACGATGTTTTCCTGCAGCAAGCGGTCGATGCGCGCTAACAATTGCGGCTCATCGATGCCGAAGCGCGCCGCGCATTCGGCAAAAGGGTGAGTGGTGATCGGAAACTCGCCCTGCAGCTGATTGATGATGGCTCGATCAATCTCATCCAGCTGGTACATAGCGGGCTCCCTGCTGTTTGAAACGACGCTTGCTGAAGAGGATTTTCATGGGGTAGGCGTCCAATCCCGTTGTGCGACATAGGTCCGAGATGCGCTGTTCGACATTGCTGCGATCTTTGCCGTGAATCATACAAAACAGATTGTAAGGCCATTGCGGCATCCGGCGGGGTCTTCGATAGCACAGCGTCACAGCGGGCATGGTGGCCGCTCGCGTGCCCAAATCGCTGACCACTGCATCGGGGACGTCCCAGACGACCATGGCGTTTTCTCGGTAACCCAGCTCGTGGTGACGGACCACCACGCCGAAACGCTTGATGACGCCGCTGTCTTTCCATGCCTGAATCTGCTCCAACGCAAACTGGACTTGGTCGGGGGCGTTGGGCCACAGCAGGGCGTAGGGCGATGAAACTAATGGAATCCCCAGTTGCAATTTGTCGACCAGATCGTGTTGCGCCGGCGTCATTTGTAACGGTTGTTGTGCCGGAGGGTTGATGTGCGCACTCTTGGTTGGCCGAGGCGTTGATGCGCCAGCCAGGTCGGGCCCCAGATCGAACCCCAGGTCAATATGGAATTGTTCAAGCAGCGGCAGCACCAGCAGCGGAAAGGGGCAATGACTTTCAATGCGTGCAATCGTCTGCTTCAGATGTGTTTGATCGGGGGCCGTGATGACGAACCACAGGTTAAACGCGTCCTCGCGTTCATAGTTGTGATTGGTTTCGGGCAAGCTGCTGATCCAGTCTGCGGTCATGACAAACCTCTCTGGCGGCACGGCCAGCGCGGCCAGCGTGCTACAGCCAACCTGGCCTGGTGCGAAAACAGGCCCAATGCGACTAATCACGCCGGCATCCTGCAGCGTCCCAAGTCGCGTCAGAACATCGGCTTCGCTTAAGCCAAGTTTTGCCGCAATTTCCTCATAGGGTCTTTCGACGCACGGAAAATCATGTTGGAACTCGTTAATCAGCCTTTGCTCAATCAACTCGAACTGGTTCATGTCAAAAACCGATTTTTGCCGCCCTGTGGGTAAAGAAGATACCGCTCGGCGCCGAGGCAGGGATCGTCGTCACAACGTCGAAGGTCCGCGTGTCGTAAACGACAACTTTGTTCTCGTCGCGTGAGGAGAGCCAAACGTTTTCACCGCGTGGCGTGAATTCAAAGTGCAAAATGGCTTTGCCCGGGGTGAGTGTCTTTATGACTCGCTTTGCTTCAGTATCGACGACCTGAACGGTACCGTTGTCCGGGAACGCAAACGAGACCCAGATTTGTCGGGCATCGGGGCGGCTAATCGCAAAGACGGGTTGGCCTGCTAGTTTGACTCGGCCGGCTTCGCGCCAATCTTTGGTATCCACGATCAGCAACTCATGGCGGCCGATCGCCGGTAAATAGGCGTGACCTGCGGCAATAGCCCAGCCACGTAAATGCGGCATCTTATAAACAGGCAGTTTCTGCTCGCCACGTCCGTAGTTCTTGAGAATGCGTTGAGTGCCCTTCTCTGGGTGCCACAGGTCCAGTAAGGCGAGGCCATCTTCGCCAAACAGGCCGGCCAGGTAATAGCGGCCGTCGGGCGTGATGAGGGCATCGTACGGTTGCTTGCCCGCCGGGTATTTGTCAATTTTCGGGTTGTTGATGTCCGAAATATCTACCACCCAGATTTCTCCGGCTTCAAACAGGCTGAACACGAATTTTTGCCCTGGGGCATCCGCCAGCCCCACAACTTTGGAATTTTCGCCGCGGCTATTGGTGGTCGGAATCTCGTGAACGAGCTGGAGCGTCTTGGCATCAAAGATCTTGACGCCGCCAGGGGCGTAATTTTGAGCGGCAACATAGCGCCCATCCTGCGAGATGGCGCCGCCGATGCTATTGCCTGCTTGAATAATTCGGTTATCGAGTTTGTCGGTTAAAAGGTCGACTTTGCTTAATCCGCCGTCCCGACCGAACACATAGGCATAACGGCCATCGCGACTAAATACCACGGAGGCATGCGAGAGATCACCCAGGCCCGGAACCGTGGCGATGGTTTCGCGATTAGTGGTTTGTACGATTTGCACGCGACCGATATCGCGTTCAATGATGACACCCAGATCGCCGGTGCCTTTCGGGGAGCTAGCGCAGGCCGCTAATAGGCAGATGGGCAGAAGAGTCACTGCTTTTTTAACGCGCATTTGGAAAACCTGCCTTCAATTGTTCGACGACCCATTGTGCTTCTGATGCGTTCATGAAATCGGACCAGCCGGGCATGGCGGTGCCGGTTCGGCCACGCAAAATCGTTTCCCGTAGCGCTTCATCGGGTTTACCGGCCAATGCGTCTGGCGTCAGTGGGGTGCCCAGGCCGCCTTTCAGGCTCAGGCCATGACAAGATCCGCAATCATTCCGGACCAAGAGAATCAGCTCGTGTTGCCGGGCGGCAGATATGGTGGGCTGTGAGCTCACTGGCAAACTTCCCGCCCAAACGTTGCTGATTGGTAGCCACAATAAAAGTGCGGGGCCGAAACCCCGCACCAGTGAAGCGATCCTACGATGCTTCATACGTTACTGGGCAAGTATCCAGCTGACGACGGTTTTGTATTCCGCATCGCTGAGTTTATTGCCGTTCGCGGGCATGGGAACCGCGCCCCAGACACCTGAGCCGCCTTCTTTCACTTTCTTGACCAGCACAGCTTCGGCATCCTTGCCCTTGTATTTGGCCGCAATATCCTTGTACGACGGGCCGAGCATCTTTTTGTCGATGCTATGACACGCCATGCAGCCTGCTTTCTGGGCGAGGGGAGCGCCATCGGCCGCTGCCATTGCCGGGGTTGCCAGGGCGGCGATGCTTACCGTTAATACGCCTAGTAACACTTTCATGTTGATGAGCTCCAGAGATTAGTAAATGTCGTGTTGCGTGTTGTACACGTTGAACTTGCCGGTCGGTGTGATCAACTTCGGATCCTTGATCACAGCCTTCAGTTTACGGGTTTTATCATCGACAACAACAATGGCGGATGCCTTGTCCTTGGCACTCCAGACGGAGAACCAGACTTCGTCACCCTTCTTATTGTACTCGGGCTGAACGATGCGTTTTGCACCATCGTCGCTAATGCCGGCCCATTCACCAATCGGCAGTACCTCGTAGCCTTTATCCAGGTTGCGAATGTCAAAGACGGCAACGGATTGGCTCACCTTGGCATCCGGGTTCAGCGTCGTGTCGATCCACAGGTTGTTCGACTTCGGATGCGACTTGATGAACAGCGAACCACCGCCTTGGCCCTTCAGCGTGCGGACTACCTTCCATGCTTCTTTCTTGTGCTTGACGGGGTCGGTACCGATCAGCGAAATCGCTTCATCGCCCAAGTGACCCGTTGCCCAAACTGGGCCGTACTTCGGATCAACGAAGTTCGAACCACGACCCGGGTGCGGCGTTTTGCTCACGTCCACCAAGGCCACCAGCTTGTCTTCCTTGGTGTCGACCACGGCAATTTTGTTCGAAGCGTTGGCAGCAACCATGAAGTAACGGCCGGTCGAGTCAAAACCGCCGTCATGCAGGAAGCGGGCCGAATCGATCGTCGTCGACTTCAGATTGTTCAGATCCGAGTAGTTGACCATGCTGATCTTGCCGGTTTCCTTCGAGTTCACGATGAATTCCGGGTGATAGTGCGAAGCGACAATCGAAGCAACACGCGGCTCCGGGTGGTATTCCTGCGGATCAACCGTCATGCCACGCGTTGAAACGATCTTCAGCGGCTTCAAGGTCGGGCCGTCCATGATCACGTATTGCGGCGGCCAGTAGGAACCGGCGATGGCATATTTATCTTCGTAACCTTTGTACTTCGAGGTTTCGACCGAACGGGCTTCCAGGCCCATGCGGATTTCAGCCACGGTATCCGGCTTGGCCATCCACAAGTCAATCAGGTTGATCTTGCCGTCGCGGCCGATCACGTACAGATAACGACCGGATGCCGAGATACGCGAAATGTGAACCGCGTAGCCCGTCGGAATGATGTTAAGAATTTGCTTGCTATCACCATCGATGAGGGCGATTTCGCCCGAATCACGCAAGGTCACCGAGAAGATATTCTCGATGTTGTAGTTGTTCATCTTCTTCTTCGGACGCTGATCGACCGGAACCACGACCTTCCAGGTGTTTTCCATGTCCTTCATGCTGAATTCCGGCGGGGTCGGCGGTTCCTGCTGGATGTATCGCGCCATCAGATCAACCTGGGCGGGCGTCAATTCGCCACCGGTACCAAAGTTCGGCATACCGGCCGGGGAGCCATAGGTAATGAACGTCTTGAGATATTCGGTGCCGTTGGCCAGGGTCTTGTCGGTGGTCAGTGGCTTACCCGTCGCGCCTTTACGCAACACACCGTGGCAACCTGCACAGCGTTCAAAGTAAATCTTGCGGGCTTCTTCAAATTCCCCTACGGTCATCTTAGGGGCTTTAGGATTGATGTTCTGATGCATCTCGGTCGATCCCAGCGGCGAACTGGCCGACTGATACTTCACATCCGGATCGGTAACCTTGGTTTGTGCGTATACGTTTGCAACGGCCAGGGACAGCGTCGACAACGCTAGGATCCCTATTAGTTTGGTTTTTCGCATTTTCATCTCCCGTTCTCCACAAGTGTGTTCAAATCCTACCTTAATAACCCTACAACGTTGGCAAGAAGCATGCACCTAAAATTATTCAAATACCTTGACCTAGATCAAGATGCCATTAAAGTTTTTGTGGGTAAATTATGGGCCTTACCGAACCGTTTTGTGCAGAAATACCGAATACCGTGAAAATTGACGATGTGCGACCCCAAACCACCCCAGCCAAACCGGCGATGGGGGAAGTATTTCTGGTCGGCGCCGGGCCTGGCGACCCTGAATTGTTAACGATCAAGGCACATCGGTTGCTGCAAGCCGCCGATGTGGTCTTGTACGATAATTTAGTTTCGCCAGCGATCGTCGACCAGGTCAACCCGGCGGCTGAACGCATCTATGTTGGCAAAAAGAGTAGCCGGCATACCTTGCCGCAGGACGAAATCAACACCACGCTGGTGCGTTTGGCCCGCGAAGGCAAAAAAGTCTTGCGCCTTAAGGGCGGCGATCCCTTCATATTCGGGCGCGGCGGGGAAGAGGTTGAAACGCTTAAAGCCCACGGGGTGCCTTTTCAAATTGTGCCGGGGATCTCGGCCGCCAATGGCATCTCCTGTTACACGGGCATTCCCTTGACGCATCGTGATTATGCTCAAGCAGTTACCTTTGTCACCGGCCATCTCAAGAATGGCACGAGCGACCTGGACTGGCCAGCGCTGGTTCGGCCATCTCATACCGTGGTGATTTATATGGGGCTGGAAGCCCTACCAGAGATCTGCCGCCAGCTCATCGCGCATGGCTTGCCTAAAACCCACCCGGTCGCGGTCGTGCATCAAGGCACCACGCAAAAGCAACAGACCTGTGTCGGCACGCTGGAGACCATTACCGAGTTGGCGCGTGCGGCCGGTTTCTCGCCACCGTCGCTCATTATCGCCGGTGAAGTAGTGCTGCTGCATGACAAATT
>CAZSAE010000036.1:0-7222 GCA_964604765.1 uncultured Dechloromonas sp.
CGGTCGCTGCGGCAAACGCCACCAGACCCGAACCGGCCGGGAACGAAATACCGATCGGGAAACGGGTGTGCGAGTCACCGCCGGTACCGACGGTATCCGGCAGCAGCAGACGGTTGAGCCACGAGTGGATGACGCCATCACCCGGACGCAGCGCGACGCCGCCACGGTTTTCAATAAATGGCGGCAGTTCGTGGTGCATCTTCACGTCCACCGGCTTCGGATAAGCGGCGGTGTGACAGAACGACTGCATGACCATATCGGCCGAGAAACCCAGACAGGCCAGATCCTTCAGCTCGTCGCGCGTCATCGGGCCAGTGGTATCTTGCGAGCCCACGGTCGTCATCTTCGGTTCGCAGTAGGTGCCCGGACGGATGCCCTTGCCTTCTGGCAGACCACAGGCACGACCGACCATCTTCTGGGCCAGCGAGAAACCCTTGCCTGAATCGGCCGGGTTCTGCGGCAGACGGAACAGGGTCGAGGGCGGCAGACCCAGGGCTTCGCGCGCCTTGGTCGTCAGACCGCGACCGATGATCAGCGGAATACGGCCACCGGCACGTACTTCGTCCAGAATCACCGGGGTCTTCAGTTGCGACTCGGCAATTACGGCGCCGTTCTTGAGCGCAGTGACCTTGGCTGTGGCTTGATCCACCTTCAGTTCAATCTCGTCGCCCATATCCATCTGACCGACGTCGATCTCGATCGGCAGTGCGCCGGCATCTTCCATGGTGTTAAAGAAGATCGGGGCGATCTTCGAACCCAGGCAGACACCGCCGAAGCGCTTGTTCGGCACGTAGGGAATATCTTCACCGGTGAACCACAGCACCGAGTTGGTCGCCGACTTACGCGACGAACCTGTGCCGACCACGTCACCGACGTAGGCGATCTGGTTACCCTTCTTGGCCAGAGCTTCGAGCTGCTTGACCGGACCACGGACACCCGGTTCATCGGCATCGATGCCCGGACGCGGATTCTTCAGCATGGCCAGCGCGTGCAGCGGAATATCCGGACGCGACCAGGCATCCGGCGCTGGCGACAGATCGTCGGTGTTGGTTTCGCCAGTGACCTTGAGGACGGTCAGCTTTTGCGAGGCCGGAACTTCCGGACGCGAGGTGAACCACTCGGCGTCAGCCCACGACTGCAGCACGCCCTTGGCGTTGGCGTTGCCCTTGTCAGCCAGTTCCTTGACGTCATGGAAGTAGTCGAACACGAGCAGGGTTTTCTTGAGGCCTTCGGCAGCGGCGGCGCCGCATTCGGCGTCGCCCAGCAAGTCGATCAGCGGCTTGACGTTGTAACCGCCGAGCATGGTGCCCAGCAGTTCGGTCGCACGCACACGCGAAATCAGCGCGCACTGGATGTCGCCCTTGGCGACGGCGGCCAGGAAACCGGCCTTGACGCGAGCAGCATCATCCACACCGGCGGGAACGCGGTAGGTGATGAGCTCAACCAGAAAATCTTCTTCGCCCTTGGGCGGATTCTTCAGCAGTTCGACCAGGTCAGCGGTCTGTTGGGCGTTAAGCGGCAGCGGGGGGATACCCAGGGCGGCACGCTCGGCAACATGGCTCCGGTAAGCTTCTAGCACGGCGGTTTCCTTTTAAAAGTCTGAGGAACGGCCGATCGATCAAACCGGCCGGAAAAAACGGTACAAACCTAATTTGTAACACAACGCGAACCCAGAAGCGAGAGGGAAAACCCAGAAATCGACAAACTCTTATAAAAGAGTTTGCGCCGGGTTGACACTTGGTTGATTATGGCCTGAGTTTTATGCGCTAAGCCAATGAATCGACGAGAAAAATCATCGTTGTCGAAGAAAGTTGCCCCAAACCGCGGTTTTGGGTTAAAGTGACTTCCATGCATAAGGTTAATTCCCCCAGCAAGACGGGTTCGCGCATGCGTTTCACTAGCGCCGATCGCGTTTACAAATCGAGCAAGAAAGTGCTGGTGCAGGCGCTGGCCGCCATCACGATCGCCAGTGCGCTTATGCCTTTTTCTACTGCCGTGCGTGCGGACGAGGCTGATAAGCCCGGTCTGCTCAAGCGCTATACCGTCAATATTCAGGATCTGATCATCAAGGGTCTGGAGTTCGTCGGTGTACCGTACCGTCGCGGCGGCAATACCGTGGAATCCGGTCTGGACTGCAGCGGCTTTACGCGCCTTGTCTTCCTGGACTCGAACGGCATTGACCTGCCCCGTACTGCGGCCGAGCAGGCCAACGTCGGCACCAAGGTCAGCGCCGACGAACTCAAACCGGGCGACTTGGTGTTCTTCAATACGATGAAGCGCGCCTATTCGCACGTCGGCATCTATCTGGGCAACGACCAGTTCGTGCACGCGCCCAAGCCGGGTGCTGAGATCCGTGTCGAAAACATGCATCAGGCCTACTGGGTCGGCAAGTTCAACGGTGCGCGTCGACTGGACGGCGTAACGGCTGCGCCGAGCAAGGCTTTCTCGTTCTGATCGGTTCGCAAGCTTCCGCGAAAACGTCGCGAAAACGCCGCCACATCCACTGACTGGCGGCGTTTTTTATTTAAGCGAGCACCATGTCGAACATCCACGACCTCTCTCTGCCCGAATCGCTGTTGCATTTCTACACGACAGCGACGTACCCGTGCAGCTATCTGCCGGATCGACAGGCGCGTTCACAGGTCGCCATTCCGCCGCACCAAATCGATACGAGCGTCTACGGCCTGTTGGTCCACAAAGGCTTTCGCCGCAGCGGCCAGTTTACTTATCGCCCCCGCTGCGATGGTTGTCAGCGCTGCGTACCGGTACGCGTACGCGCGCTCGAATTTGGGCCAGACCGCACCCAGCGAAAACTGCTGAATCGGCTCAATGCTCCGGGACACCTGCAGATCCGGGAACGGCCGTTGGTTTTCGATGCCGAGCATTACGACCTGTACCGCGCCTACCAACAGACGCGTCACCCTTTGGGCGGCATGGACGACGATGACCCCGATCAGTACCGCGAATTCCTGCTCAATAGCGGCGTCGATACCCGTCTTGTCGAATTCCGCATCGACGACCGCCTGGTCATGGTCAGCGTGCTCGATGTCCTGACCGATGGCCTGTCGGCGGTCTACACGTTCTACGACACGACCGATCCCCGCGCCAGCTACGGGACTTACGCCATTCTCTGGCAGATCATGCAGTGCCAGTACAACCGGCTACCCTATCTGTATCTGGGTTACTGGATCGCCGAGAGCGACAAGATGGCGTACAAGGCCCGCTTCCAGCCCATGGACATGCTGGACGACGGTCGCTGGATTAAAATGCCAAGTTAAGCGAACGCGCCGGGTCTCTGCCGGACGCCCTAATTCACTGAAGCCACTCAAGTCACCTGAAGTATCGCGCCGACCATGATGAACCTTTATCCCTTGCTCCGCCCCCTGCTCTTCAGTCTGCCGCCCGAAACGGCGCACAACCTCAGCCTGAACGGGCTGGATCAGGCGGCAAAACTGGGCTTGATGCGGCAAACGCTGCCGGCCGATCCGGTCACCGTGATGGGTATCGAATTTCCCAACCGGGTCGGTCTGGCCGCCGGCCTGGACAAAGACGGTGCCCACATCGATGGCCTCGCTGCCCTGGGTTTCGGCTTTATCGAAATCGGGACCGTGACGCCGAAGGCGCAACCGGGCAACGCGCAACCGCGCCTATTCCGTCTACCGGGACATGACGCGCTGATCAATCGCTTCGGCTTCAACAACCTTGGCGTCGACAATCTGGTCGCCAACGTCAAGGCCAGTCAGTTCGTAAAGAACGGTGGCATCGTTGGCATCAACATCGGCAAGAATGCCAGCACGCCCATCGATCGCGCCAACGATGATTATCTGCTCGCACTCGAAGCCGCCTACGCGCATGCCCATTACATCACGATCAACATCTCCAGCCCGAACACGCAGAATCTGCGCTCGCTACAACAGGATGACGCACTGGAGGCGCTGCTTGCCGGCCTCAAGGATCGCCAGCAACGTCTGGCCGATCAACACGGTAAATATGTGCCGCTGGCGCTGAAGATCGCACCGGATCTGGATGAGCTGCAGATCGACGCCATCGCCTCAGCCGTACGTCGCCACCGCTTCGATGCCGTGATCGCCACCAACACCACGCTGGAACGCGCCGCCGTCATGGATGATCCGCACGCCGGCGAAACCGGTGGCCTGTCGGGCCAACCCGTCTTCGAACAATCAACCGCCGTGCTCAAGGGACTGCACGTCAAACTGGCCGATGAGATTCCGCTCATCGGCGTTGGCGGCATCGGCTCGGGGGCCGACGCGGTGGCCAAACGCGAGGCCGGCGCCGAACTCGTCCAGCTCTACACCGGCCTCATTTATCGCGGCCCGTCGCTCGTGCGCGAGGTCGGCGAAGCGCTGGCCCGTCACACACGGCAGAGCAAGCGCCCAGCCATCTGATTGCGGGGGTGCACGCCGGGAAACCGGGATGCATCGATGGTTTCTGGCGCACACAGGCATAAAGATATGGCGGATGCGTGTTGCGCCACACTTGGGACGCGCGGATAATCGCGCCTACGCGTAAAATCTCGGCAAAAATAAGCCCTTAGGGCGCATCCATGACTGAATATCTCTTTGTCCTCATCGGCGCCGTTCTCGTTAACAACGTGGTTCTGGTCCGCATTCTCGGGCTGTGCCCGTTCATGGGCGTTTCCAAGAAACTGGCCACGGCTTACGGCATGGGCGCGGCCACGACCTTCGTGCTCACGATGGGCACCGGCGCCAGCTACATCATCGATCACTACCTGCTGATTCCTTTCGGACTCGAATACCTGCGCATTATTTCGTTCATCGTCACCATCGCCGCGCTCGTTCAGCTCACCGAACTCGTCATCCAGAAAACCAGCCCGACATTGCATCAGGTCCTTGGCATTTATCTGCCGCTGATCACCACGAACTGCGCCGTACTGGGCGTACCGCTGCTCAACATTGCGCAGAACAACGATTTCATCGCCTCGATCCTGTTCGGTGCCGGCAGTTCGATTGGCTTTTCGTTGGCGCTCATTCTGTTCGCCGGCATCCGTGAACGCATCGAAGGCGCCGACGTACCGCTGCACTTTCGCGGCACCGCCATCGGTTTGGTCACGGGCGGCCTCATGAGTCTGGCATTCATGGGCTTCGCTGGCCTTGATCGCTTGCGTTGAGGGTAACGCACGGTGATCGACAGCTTTCTCTATGCAATCGCCGTCATGGCGCTCGGCGCCGTCTTGCTCGGCGCGCTGCTGGGCTTCGCCGCCAGCAAGTTTCGCGTTGAAGGCGACCCGCTGGTCGATAAGATCAATAGCATTTTGCCGCAAACCCAATGCGGCCAGTGCGGCTTTCCGGGCTGCAAGCCCTACGCCGAAGCCATTGCCAGCGGTGCTGCCGAGATCAACCAATGCCCGCCGGGCGGCGATGAAAACATCCACAAACTCGCCGAATTGCTGGGCAAGGAATACAAACCCCTCTCGGAAGAGCATGGCGTCGAGAAACCGAAACAGGTTGCGGTTATTGACGAAAAAATTTGCATCGGTTGCACGCTATGCATTCAGGCCTGCCCGGTCGACGCCATCATCGGCGCTGCCAAGCAGATGCACACCATTGCCGAAGCGCTGTGTACCGGCTGCGAACTCTGCGTCCCGCCTTGCCCGGTCGAGTGCATCAGCATGGTGACGGTCGCCGACACGCCCGACACCTGGAAATGGGTCAAACCCAACGCGCCCGCCCGCGTCATTCCAATTATTGCCGTAGCGGCAGCGCATAGCGAGGCGGCCTGATGATTCAGCTGTTCAAGTTCAAGGGCGGTGTCAAACCGGATCCGAACAAGACCCAATCGACACAGTTGCCGATTGCGCAGGCGCCGCTGGTCAAGCGTTACATCGTGCCTTTGCATCAGAGCGTCGGCGGTACGCCGCGTCCTATTGTTCAGGTCGGCGACCCCGTTCTCAAGGGCCAGCGCATCGGCGAGGCCGACGGTTGGGTGTCGGCGGCGGTGCACGCACCGACCTCGGGCATCGTGCGCGAAATCGGCCCACATGTCATACCGCACCCGTCCGGGCTGACGACCGAATGCGTCGTCATTGAGGCCGACGGCAAAGACACCTGGATCGAACGGCAAGCCTTCGATGTCGCCAACGCCGACCTCGATACGGTGCGCGAATACCTGCGCGATATGGGTATCGTCGGCATGGGTGGCGCCGTGTTTCCGAGCCACGTCAAACTGAGCGTGCCACAAGGCAAACAGATCGAGCAGCTCATCATCAACGGTGCCGAGTGCGAACCCTTCATCACGTGCGACGACCGTCTCATGCGCGAACAGGCGCTGGAAGTCGTTCAGGGCAGCGCACTGTTCGGCAGGCTCATGAACGCCGGGCAAGTATTGATCGGCGTCGAGGACAACAAACCCGAAGCCATCGCGGCGCTTAAAGCCGCAAAGCAGGCGCTCAACGCGCCCGTCGAGATTGCCACGGTGCCGACCATCTATCCGACCGGTGGCGCCAAGGAACTCATCCGCGTTCTGACCGGCAAAGAAGTCCCCGCCAGTAAACGCTCGACGGATTTCAGCGTCCAGGTTTTCAATGTCGCGACCGTGCAATCGGCCTGGCGCGCCATCACCCTTGGCGAGCCATTGATCTCGCGCATCGTCACACTGAGTGGCAACGTCGGCGAACCACGCAACTGGTCGGTGCCCATCGGCATGCCCATCGGCGAGTTGGTTGCCTTGGCTGGCCCGCTCCCCGACACTGACGGTATCGTCATGGGTGGTCCGATGATGGGCTTTCGTGTCCCGACCGATGCGGCACCGGTCATCAAAGCCACCAACTGCCTTCTTGCCCATTCGGTCAAACTCTTTCCGCCAAAACCGGCCGAGCAGCAGTGCATCCGCTGCGGTAGTTGCGCCACCGCCTGCCCGCAGGAACTTCAGCCTTTTGAGCTCTACTGGTGGTCGCGTGCCAGCAAATTCGACAAACTCGACAAATACAAACTCTTCGATTGCATCGAGTGCGGTTGCTGCGATTACGTCTGCCCCAGTCATATTCCCCTCGTAAACTACTTCCGTTTTGCCAAAAGCGAGATTCAGGCAGAAGCCCGCGCACAGCAGGCGGCGGACAGCGCCCGCGCGCGTTTCGAATTCCGCGAGGAACGTGCCGAACGCGAGAAGCGTGCCAAGGCCGAACGCCTGGCCAAGGCCAATGCCGCGCGTCAGGCCGCTGGCGCCACGCTCACCGCCCAGAGTG
>CAZSAE010000036.1:7322-15079 GCA_964604765.1 uncultured Dechloromonas sp.
AAAGCAGCGTGGGCAACGACACGATGGGCACTGCACCAGCAACAACGACCAGCGCCGCAACAGGCACCGTCAAGGCGGACAAGCCACTGCTTGATCACGAACAGGCGACGACACCGGTCGGTATCGATACCCACCCCGTGCTTGACGCGGCCACCAAACAGGCGGCGATCGCCGCTGCTGTCGAGCAGGCGCGCGCCCGACGCGACCAGCACAACAAACACTGACCCGGATTTTTATCGTGGCTTTCCAGACTCCGAACGTTCTGACGCAATCGCCCTACCTGGTTTCACCGGTCAGCGTCACGCGCATCATGCTCAAGGTGTTGTTGGCGCTGGTGCCTGGCATCATCGCCTATGTCGTACTGTTCGGCGTCGGCATTCTGGTGCAGTTATTCCTTGCGACCGTGACGGCGCTGGTTGCTGAAGCCGTTTTCCTCAAAGTCCGTCAGCGCCCGGTGGCGTCCGCGTTGGCCGATCTGTCAGCGGTCGTCACTGCCTGGCTCATTGCGCTCTCCTTCCCGCCCACAGGCCCGTGGTGGCTGATCGTCGTCGGCACGTTGTTCGCGATCCTCATCGTCAAACAACTGTACGGCGGTCTGGGGCAGAATCCGTTTAACCCGGCCATGGCGGCTTACGCGCTCTGCATCGTCTCGTTTCCGGCCCTGATGTCGCAGTGGCCGATGACCATCAGCAGCAGCGGCCTGAGCATCGCCGACCAGATCGGTGTGATCTTCAACCACGCACAGAACATTGACGCCTGGGCCGGCGCCACACCGCTGGATCATCTGAAAACCACGCTGCGTCTGTCGATGGCCAACGACACCCTGACCGTGCAGCGTATTGCCGAAGACCAGAAAATCTACGGCGTTGGTGCGGGTCAGGGCTGGGAATGGGTCACGCTGGGCTGGCTCGTCGGCGGTCTGTGGTTATGGCAGCAGCGCGTCATCACCTGGCATATTCCGGTCGCCTTCATCGCCGCCATTGGCGCGCTATCGCTGCTGTTCTGGGGCATCGATCCCAGACACTATGCCAGCCCGATCTTTCATATTTTCGGCGGCGCTACCCTGCTCGGTGCTTTCTTTATTGCCACCGACCCCGTCAGCGGCGCCACCACACCACGCGGCAAACTGGTCTTTGCGGCTGGCGCCGCCCTCATTGCTTATCTGATCCGCGTGTTCGGTGCCTTTCCCGATGGCGTCGCTTTCGGCATCCTGCTCATGAACCTCTGTGTGCCGTTGATCGACATGTATACCCAACCGGCCATCTTTGGCGAAAAGCGGAAGAAAAACGTCGCATGAGCACGCCCGAAGAAAAACACCTGTTCCGGGTATCGCTTGAGACGTCGCTGACGCTGCTTGCGTTCGTGATCTTTTTCACGGCGCTGTCGGCCTGGGTTTATCTGTTCACCAAGCCAACCATCGAGGCCTCGGCCAAGCTAGAACGCCTTGTTTTTTTTAATCAGGTACTGCCGAGTCACCTCTACAACAATGACCCGATGAACGACACGTTGACCCTACCCCCTGAACCGGCACTGGGCCAACGTCTTTCATCGCAAGTCTATCGTGCCCGCATGAATGGCAAACCGGCCGGCCTGATCCTTGAAGCCGTCGCACCCGATGGCTACAGCGGCGACATCAAGATGTTGATCGGCCTGGATGCCAAAGGTCATCTGCTCAGCGTGCGCGTGACCGAACATAAGGAAACGCCAGGATTGGGCGATTACATCGATCCGAAAAAAGATCGCAACAAAGCGCGTCCCTGGATTTCGCAGTTCGACAACCTGCCAGCGCTCTCCGACGTGCAATGGCACGTCAAGAAAGATGGCGGCACTTTTGATGCCGTCGCCGGTGCGACGGTAACGCCACGCGCCGTCGTTAAGGCCGTGCACAAAGCAGTCCAATTCGCTCAAGCCAATCTCACCTTGCTCTTTGCGCCCGCCAAGAGCAAACCTGCGGAGTAAGCAGCATGTCCGTCGTCAACTACCAGGAACTCAGAGACGTCACGGCGAACGGTCTCTGGAAACAGAACAGCACCCTCGTGCAGATGCTCGGCCTGTGTCCGGTGCTTGCCATCACCACGACCATGGTCAACGGCGCCATGATCTCGCTCGCAACATTGCTGGTCATGACGGCGAGTAACTTCATCGTCGCCCTGCTGCGCAACTATATTCCCTACGAGATTCGTATCCCGGTCTTTATTCTCATCGCCGCCGCCATGGTGACGCTGATCGATCTGAGCATGAACGCCTACCTGCATGGCCTCTATCTCGTGCTCGGCATCTTCATTCCACTGATCATCACCAACTGTTTGGTGCTGGCCCGCATCGAGGCCTTTGCTGCCAAACACAATCCCGTCGCCTCGGCCTGGGACGGCGCCATGATGGGCATGGGCATGGTCTGGACACTAACGCTGCTCGGTGCTATTCGCGAATTCATCGGCACTGGCGCGCTCCTTGGCGGCATCGACCTGGTATTTCCCTCCTGGCAAGCCATCCAGATTCTGCCCGAGAGTTACCCCGGTCTGCTGTGGGCGATTCTACCGCCAGGCGCCTTTACTGTGCTCGGTTTCCTCGTCGCCTGGCGCAACTGGTATGTCGCCCGCCAGGCCGCACGCAAGCAGCAAGCCATTCCGCAACCGCTGGCCACCGGCGGCTGCCATTAATCAGCAGCGGCCGGGCCTCGCATGAATAAGGCGCAGCGCGTTGAGTTTTTTCGTCGCCTACAGGCGGCCAACCCGCACCCCACCACTGAACTCGACTACGGCTCGACCTTTCAGCTCCTGATCGCCGTCATCCTGTCGGCGCAGGCGACCGACAAAGGTGTCAACCTGGCAACGCGGTCACTCTTCAAGGATGCACCAGATGCCGCCACGATGGCCGCGTTAGAGGTGCCAGGCCTCGTCCCCTATATCAAAAGCATCGGGCTTTACCCGACCAAGGCGAAGAACGTCATCGCCACCTGCAAGATCCTGCGCGATCAGTATGGCGGTGAAGTCCCCGAAGACCGCGCCGCGCTCGAAGCGCTGCCCGGCGTTGGCCGCAAAACCGCTAACGTGGTGCTCAACACTGCTTTCGGCCAACCGACGATGGCCGTCGATACGCACATTTTTCGGGTTGCCAACCGTACCGGTCTGGCACCCGGCAAAACCCCACTCGCTGTCGAACAAAAACTGCTCAAAGCCGTGCCGTCCGAATTTCTGCACGATGCTCATCACTGGCTCATCCTGCATGGGCGTTATATCTGCAAGGCGCGCAAACCCGAATGCGAACGCTGTCCCGTCGTCGATCTGTGCCGCGCCCCCGAAGCCAAGGCCACCCTCAAAAAACTTACGGCACGACCGTAGAATACAGCCATGATTTTTACGCCGACCAAAGACCAGGTGCGCCACTTCTTTTGCGAGACGCGCCGCAAACAACGCGAGCGCTTGCCGCTCGACGGCGCGGAAGTGCTCGCCGCCGACGTCATTGCGCTACACCCGGAGTACCATGCGTTACTCGACGACCCCGAAGCGGCGCTGGCCGGCGAATGGACCCCCGAACAGGGCACCATGAACCCGATGTTGCATCTGTCACTGCACATGGCTTTGCTGGAGCAGCTGTCAGTCGATTCACCGCCCGGGATTCGCGCGATCTTCGAGCAGCAGGCGGCGAAACTCGGCGATGCACACGAAGCCTTGCATCGACTGCTCGAATGTCTGGGCGAGACCGTCTGGCATGCGCAGCAGCCCGGCGGTATTTTTGATACGCAAGCGTATCTAGAACGATTACGTCAGCTTTAAAAAGTCTCTTACAAACAGAAACGGCGCCAGTGTTCAAACTGAGCGCCGTTGCTGTTGGATGATTGCCGAGGCCATCATCCCATGTGCAAACCACCATTCAGCGAGAAGTCGGCGCCCGTCGAGAAGCCGCCTTCCGGGCCGGCGATCCACGCAACGATCGAAGCAATTTCTTCGGGCGTCCCCAGACGCTTCACTGGCACCCCGGCGACAATCTTCTCGAGCACATCTTCACGAATCGCTTTGACCATATCGGTACCGATGTAACCGGGCGAGACCGTGTTGACCGTCACCCCCTTGCTGGCCACTTCCTGAGCCAGCGCCATCGTAAAGCCATGCATGCCGGCCTTGGCAGTCGAGTAGTTAACCTGACCCATCTGGCCCTTCTGGCCGTTCACCGACGAGATGTTGACGATGCGACCCCAGTTGCGATCGATCATGCCGTCGATGACCTGCTTGGTCACGTTGAACATCGAATTCAAGTTGGTGTCGATCACCGCGTCCCACGCTTCGCGCGTCATCTTGCGGAACATACCGTCACGCGTGATGCCGGCATTATTCACCAGGACGTCGACTTCACCGACTTCCTTCTTGACCTTTTCGAAAGCGGCAACGGTACTGTCCCAGTCGGCTACATTCCCTTCGGAGGCGATGAAGTCATAACCTTGTGCCTTCTGATCGGCCAACCACTTATCTTTACGCGGCGAGTTTGGACCGCATCCGGCCACGACGGTGAAACCGTCCTTGGCAAGACGCTGACAAATCGCGGTTCCGATACCGCCCATACCCCCTGTTACATAGGCAACACGCTTGCTCATACTTCTGTCTCCCGGTGACGTCTTTACGACTATTTTGATATTGCACTGCCACTATAATTACGCAGCTTGCTTACGAACTCTGCAACGAATCCATGTTTTTGTAAATATGCAAGGCACAAAATTTTTTAGGGACATCGGCCGCTGACCCCCTGTCTACTTCAGGTAGCATGCGCAGATGCATTTCCGCGCGCCCATCTTCGTTATCGTTATTGCCCAGCTGTTCGGCACCTCGCTATGGTTTTCCGCCAACAGTGCAGCCGGCAGCCTGATGCAGTCCTGGGGCATTACGGAAGCCGATATTGGCCTGCTTACCAACGCGGTGCAGCTCGGTTTTATCAGCGGCACGCTAACCTTTTCGCTGAGCGGCCTGGCCGACCGTTTTGAAGCCAGCCGCATTTTCACTGTTTGCGCCTTACTCGGCGCCCTCTTCAACGCGCTCTTCGCGCTTAGTGCTGATGGACTTGCCAGCGGCCTTGTCTGGCGTTTTGCAGTGGGTTTCTCCCTGGCAGGCGTCTACCCACTGGGGATGAAACTCGTCGTCAGCTGGGCCCCCGAGCGCGCTGGCCACGCGCTGGCGCAGTTGGTCGGTATGCTGACGCTGGGCACGGCACTGCCCCAGGGGATTCGTTTCGTCGGTGCTGACTGGTCATGGCAGTCGGCGATTCTGGTATCCAGTGTCCTGGCCGTTTTAGCGGCAGCCATGATCGGGTTACTGGGCGACGGCCCGCATCTCAAGCGCCGTCCTGGCGCGTCGCGAATTCATCTGGGTCGCGTGTTGATGGCGTTCGGCATTCCACAATTCCGCGCATCGGCGCTGGCTTACTTTGGCCACATGTGGGAAGTCTATGCCTTCTGGACACTGGTTCCCGCGCTGCTCATCACCTGCGGTCTGGCCCAGCCTAACACCCCCGCCCTGTCCGGCATCGCCTTCCTCGTGGTCGGCATCGGCGCATTCAGCTGCATGCTAGGCGGCAAACTCAGCCAACGCTTTGGCAGCGCGCGTGTTGCCGCGACCGCACTCGCCGGGTCCGCCTTCTGCTGCGCGATCTTCCCTTTCGTCACCACGTCTGCGTGGCTAATGACCGTGCTGCTGTTCTGGGGCGCCACGGTCGTTGCCGATTCGCCACAGTTCTCCGCTTTATCGGCCACGGCCTGCCCGCCCGAAATCGTCGGTAGCGCACTGGCCTTGCAGAACGCCATCGGTTTTAGCATCGGCATGGTCTCCATCCAGATCGGCACCGCCATCGTCGAATCCTTCGGTGTCTACACTGCGTGGTTGCTGCTGCCCGGGCCGCTTTTGGCGCTCTGGGCGCTTGCGCCGCTGTGGCTTAGACCCCCCGTTTCAACCGCACAACAAAAATAGGCGACGGGATGTTCGGCAATATTCGCAATGCGCTTTCCGCCCCGCACGCCATGACCGTCACCTTGGCAGCGGCCGGCATCTTGATGGTGACCATGGGCACGCGCCAATCGCTCGGGCTCTTCGTCTCGCCGATCAACTCAGCGAGTGACATTGGCATTGTCGCCATCAGCCTGGCGCTCGCCATCGGGCAATTCTCCTGGGGCCTCGCCCAACCTTTTGCCGGGCTACTTTCCGACCGATACGGGCCGGGCAAGGTGCTCGTCGCCGGCCTCTTCTTGCTGGCACTGGGCTGTGCGTTGACGCCCTTCATGCTCAGCGACTTCGGCCTCATTGTCTGCCTCGGCCTGCTGATTTCCATCGGCTCGGGTATCGGTAGTTTCTCCATCCTGATTGGCGCCACGGCACAACGCATTCCCGCCGCAGCGCGTGGCCCGGCGTCTGGCGTCATCAACGCCGGCGGTTCGCTTGGCCAGTTCATCGGGGCACCGATTTTTCAGGGGCTCATTCAGGCCATCGGCTGGGCCGGCTCGCTGTGGGGCATGGCGATTCTGTCACTATGTGCACTGCCCCTCATCAACAAACTCACCGGTGCCAAAACCATCCACACGCACCCAAAAAACCTGTCGGAAGATGACCCCTTCGGCAAAACCCTCTGCGGCGCGTTAGGCAATCCGAATTACTTCCTGCTCAATCTGGGCTTCTTCACCTGTGGCTTCCATATCGCCTTTCTGGTCACCCACCTGCCCGGCGAAGTCAGCCTATGCGGCCTGCCCGCCAGCGTGGCCAGCTGGGCGCTGGCCATTATCGGTCTGAGCAATGTCTTTGGCAGTCTTTACGCCGGCCAGTGCGTCGCCCGTTACCGCAGCAAATACATTCTGGCCATCATGTATGGTAGCCGTGCACTACTCATCGCCGGCTACATGCTGCTGCCGAAGACCGAGTGGATCTACTATCTCTTCGCTGCCGGGCTAGGCTTTACCTGGCTGGCGACCGTACCGCCCACGGCCGCCATTGTCGGCAAACTCTTTAGCCTGCGTTACCTCGCCACCCTGTTCGGCGTCTCGATGCTCTCGCATCAGGTCGGCGCCTTCTTCGGTGCCTATCTCGGCGGTTTGGCCATGGTGGAATTCGGCAACCTCGACGCCATGTGGATCGCCGATATGGCGCTGGCCGGTTTTGCCGCGCTCGTAAATCTGCCGATCAAGGAGCCAGCCGTCAAAAAATTGGCTTGATTGCCAATTCAAGCAATCAGGCCTAGGATGAACTCACTGTCTCTGTAGAGGACAGGCGCGTTTCAACGCTCCCCAGGAGGTGCATCATGTCCAAAGTACTGGTTTTGTATTACTCCACCTATGGTCATATCGAAACCATGGCCAACGCCGTCGCCGAAGGGGCGCGCAGCACCGGCGCCACTGTCTCGGTTAAGCGCGTTCCCGAAACGGTGCCCGAAGATATTGCCAAGGCCGGGCACTTCAAACTCGATCAATCTGCCGCCGTCGCCACAGTTGCCGAGCTCCCTGAGTATGACGCCATCATCGTCGGTTGCCCGACACGTTATGGTCGTATGCCGTCGCAAATGGCCGCCTTTCTGGATCAGACCGGCAGCCTCTGGGCGCGCGGCGCCTTGAACGGCAAGGTGGGTGGCGCTTTCACCTCCACCGCTACGCAGCACGGTGGCCAGGAAGTCACCCTGTTTTCCGTCATCACCAATCTGTTGCACTTCGGCATGGTCATCGTCGGTCTGCCCTACAGTTTTCAGGGCCAGATGACGCTTGATGAAATCGTCGGTTGCAGCCCTTATGG
>CAZSAE010000037.1:0-14060 GCA_964604765.1 uncultured Dechloromonas sp.
CCAGGGACCTACGGATTAACAGTCCGGCGCTCTACCGACTGAGCTATCGAGGAATTGCGGAGCGAATTATAGGGGAGTGATCCCGAGAAGGCAAGCGTTTTTACCGTTTATGACATTCCGTACGCCGAAAACACGGGCAGCTCGTCCAGCATGGTGGTGTAACGTCGTGAACGGCGCGAACAGCTCATATGCCAGGGGGCGTCTTGATTGGCGCCCAGGCTTGCGACACGCAGGGTGTCGCGCCCGTAACGCTGGTTGACGCGGTCCATGAGTTGCATTGTGCAGCTTGGCTCCTGGGCTGCCGGATAGAGGCCGAGCAAACTCGGCTGTCGGATGTCGGCCGAGCTGATCCCGCTCAGGATGACGCCAGCCTTTTTGTATTTGAGACCCGGTATGTAAATTTGCTCGAGTCCCTCTAAGGCCTGTCGGATCAGTAGCCGGGTATCATCCGTCGCCTGCGGTAAGGGCAGGGCGATCTCGTCGGTATAGGGCACGCCTGCGTCCGAGGGGTCCTTGGCCCGAAAGTAGATCCGGATCGTCGATGCCAGCGAGCGGTCGGCCCGTAGGCGCTCTCCGGCGCGTGTCACAAAGGTGGCGATGGCTTCGGCCAGATCGGCGTAGGCGTAAACCGCCTGACCGAAGGAACGCGAGGCAATGATCTGCTGGCGCGGCGCCCACGTCGATTGAAAGGCCAGCTGACTCTGGCCTTTGAGTTCCTCGACGGTTTGAAGCAGGTTGATCGAGTAACGCTTGCGCACCCAGCTCGTCGGCTTCTGGAGTAAATCGCCGACGGTCGTGATGCCGGCCGCGGCCAGGCTCTGCGCGGTACGCCGCCCGATGCCCCAGACGCTATCGACCGGTTGTCGCGCGATCTCGGCTTGTCGCTCGGCCGATAAGTGGCTGCCACTGAAGCTACCGCTCAGATCGCAAACCCCCGAGGCATCGGCTCGATCTCCACCCTTGGCAATGTTCTTGGCCCTGTCCTTGGCTATTGCGCTGGCCAATTTGGCCTGGGTCTTGGAGTTACCGATACCGACGCTGACCGGCAGACTGAGGCATTGCAGCAGGCGTTGGCGCAGCCTGAACGCCTGAACCAGGGCCTGATCTGCCGAGAACTCGGACAAATCGACAAAGCACTCGTCGATGGAGTAGATCTCCTGATCCGGAATCTGCTCACGGATAAGCCGCATCGCCCGCTGACTCATGTCGGCATAGAGGACGTAATTGGACGACAACGCGACGCCGTTGATCCTGGCCAGCTGTTGCCGGATCTGGAAGAAGGGGACGCCCATGGGGATCTGCGCCTGTTTGGCCTCGGCTGATCGGGAGACGACGCAGCCATCGTTATTGGAGAGCACGACCACCGGCCGGTTTCTCAAGGCGGGGTTGAAGGCTTGCTCACAACTGACATAAAAGTTGTTGCAGTCAATCAGCGCCAGACGTTGCGTGGACATGATTCACACCGCTGAAGACTTGTTCGGTTTTTTGTTCTGGATGCGTTTGGCCGGACGCTTGCGGCGACCGCTGGCGCGCAAATCATGGATGACGCGCACCACGACACCCCAGATCCGGACCTCGTCGGCTGAGCCGATGGGAATCGGCGGGTAGTCCGGATTGGCCGGCATCAGAAAATTGCCGTTGGCCTTTTGCACCAGACGTTTTACGGTCAAGGCGCCATTCATGTCGGCGACGACCACATCGTCGTGCCGTGGCGTTAACGAGCGGTCGATGACCATGAGGTCACCGTCCAGAATGCCCAGATCCGTCATGCTGTCGCCTTCGGCCCAGGCGCAAAAGGTAGCGGCCGGGTTTTCAAGCAGCGCGTTCAGATCCAATCCGGGTTCGGCATGATCATCGGCCGGGCTTGGAAATCCGGCACGGACGCCACTGGCAAAGACGGGGAGTTCGCGCGGTGGTGGGTTCTGCGCCAAGGCGAGCGGCTGAATGGCGGGTTCCGGGTAAATCTCGTTATGCAGGAAGGTCCGGACGGCCGCGATACGGCTGAGCGGGATGCGTACCGGTTGGGTGGCTTCCTTGAACAGCGGTTTGCGTCCGGCGCCGGGGCGACGGCCGCCATGTTTTTTGCTTGTAGTTTCCATGAGGCAATTTGATTCCGTAACACAAACAAGAATATCAATCATTGATGGCGCCGACAAGCGATCTGCTGGGCTCTGACGGTAGAATGTGGCCATGTCATTGTTTAATCGCAATCGTTGGGCCGGCTGGCGGCAAACTCTGGGGCAGACTGCGGCGCGCTGGCAAGAGCAGTTGCGTCAGACGGACTGGCGTAGCGTCGCTCGTACAGCCCCACAACAACTTCAAGCGGCTGGGCGCCGGCATCTGAATGCGTTTCGGGCGCGCAGTCGCCGCGATCAATGGGTCATCGGTGGCGGTGCGTTGCTTCTGGTGCTGGTCGGCTTTGCGCTGATCGGCTATTTGAATGGCGATAACAGCCCGCTAAAACGCGGCAAGCCGCCGGTGCCTGTCGCGGTTCAGACCGTTAGTGAGGGTGTGTTTCCCGTCCTGGTCGATGGTTTGGGTACGGTGACGGCGCGCCGCGAGGTCGTGATCCGCACGCGGGTGGACGGCCAACTCGACAAAGTTTTGTTTCAGGAAGGTCAGATGGTCAAAGCCGGCGAGCTGATCGCCGTGGTGGACCCACGTGTTTACGAAGCCAAGCTCATGCAGGCTAAGGGGAAGCTGGAGCAGGACGAGGCACTGTTACGCGACCACCGTATCAAACTCAAACGTTTCCAGACCCTGTTCAAACAGGATTCGATTGCCCGTCAGGATGTCGACTCCCAGGGCGCCCTGGTTCAGCAGTATGAAGGGATTATCGAGAGCGACAAGGGCGCGCTCGACGACGCAAAAACGCAGCTTTCGTACACGCAGATTACCGCGCCTTTTGACGGACGCCTGGGTTTGCGTAAAGTCGACGCGGGCAATATCGTGAAAACCAGCGACGCCAACGGCATCGTCACGCTCACTCAGATACAGCCGATCGATGTGCTGTTTACGATTCCTTCGGATCAGTTGCCGCGCATTCTGTCGCGCTTTAACAGCGGCGATGCGATGCCGGTGGCCGCCTATGACCGGAACTTCAAAAACATTCTGGCCAGCGGCGTCTTGAAATCCATCGATAACGTCATCGATCCGACGACTGGCATGGTCAAGCTGAAGGCCGAATTCAGCAACGAGGATAATGCGTTGTTTCCGAACCAGTTCGTGAACGCACGGTTGCAAGTAGAAGAACGCACCAACGCCATCATCGCACCCAGCAACGCGATCTTGCGGGGTAGTCAGGGTACTTATGTCTATGTCGTTTCCGCCGAGGGCACTGTCGATGCCCGGCCGATCAAACTGGGCAGCGTTCAGGGACTGCAGGCCGAAATCCTGGAAGGCCTGAAACCGGGCGAGGCCGTGGTGGTGGACGGCTTTGACAAGTTGAAGCCCGGCGCCAGAGTCAACGTCGTCCAGCGTCCGGCGCGGTGAATCCTTCCCGTCTCTTTATTCTTCGACCGGTCGCCACATCGTTGTTGATGGTGGCGATTTTGCTGGTGGGCCTGATCGCCTATCGCCTGCTGCCGATCTCGGCATTGCCCGAGGTGGATTATCCGACCATCCAGGTCAACACCTTCTATCCCGGTGCCAGCCCGGAGGTCATGACCGGTTCGGTCACGGCGCCGCTGGAACGCCAATTCGGTCAAATGCCCGGCCTGGAACAGATGACCTCGACCAGTTCTACCGGCAGTTCGGTGATCGTCTTGCGCTTTACGCTGGATGTGGCGCTCGATGTCGCCGAGCAACAGGTGCAGGCGGCCATTAACGCGGCCACCAACCTGCTGCCCAAGGATCTACCGACACCGCCGATTTACAGCAAGGTCAATCCGGCCGATGCGCCGATTCTAACGCTGGCCATTACCTCGCCAACGCTGCCGGTCACGCGCTTGCACGACCTCGTTGAAACGCGACTGGCCCAGAAAATTTCGCAGGTTTCGGGGGTTGGCCTGGTGTCGCTGAGCGGAGGGCGGCGGCCAGCGGTACGGATACAAGTGAACCCCACCGCACTGGCGGCCATGAACCTCAGCTTCGAGGATCTGCGCACTGCGATCGGCAACACCAACGTCAACGACCCCAAGGGCAGCTTTGACGGCGATCTGCGCGCCGTCACGATCGACGCGAACGACCAGCTCAAATCGGCCGAGGAATATAAGAATGTGATTGTTACGTGGCGTAATAACGCACCGGTGCGCCTGAGCCAGCTGGCCGAAGTGGGCGAGGGCGCTGAAAACGCCTATCTGGCGGCCTGGGTCGATCGGCAACCGGCGGTGATTGTCAACGTGCAGCGCCAACCCGGCGCCAATGTGATCGAGGTCGTTGATCGCATCAAACAGCTGTTGCCGCAATTGCAGGCCAGCCTGCCTGCCGCAGCCGAACTGAAGGTACTGACCGATCGGACCATCACGATCCGCGCCTCGGTGGACGATGTCCGCTCGGAGTTGATGCTGGCTATTGCGCTGGTGGTGATGGTGATCTATCTCTTCCTGCGCAGTATCCCGGCCACGATTATTCCTTCAGTCGCCGTGCCGCTATCACTGATCGGCACCTTCGCCATCATGTATCTGGCCGGCTTCTCGATTAACAACCTGAGTCTGATGGCGCTGACCATCGCCACCGGCTTTGTCGTCGATGACGCGATTGTCATGATCGAAAATATCGCGCGCCATCGCGAGCTGGGTGAGGCGCCGCTCAACGCGGCGCTCAAGGGGGCCCGTGAGATCGGTTTCACGATCATTTCGCTGACGATCTCGCTGATCGCTGTGCTGATTCCGTTGCTCTTCATGACCGACGTGGTCGGTCGCCTGTTTCGCGAGTTCGCCATTACGCTGGCGGTCGCCATTCTGATTTCGGCCTTTGTTTCGCTGACGCTGACGCCGATGATGTGTGCCCGATTGCTCAAGGATAGCGAGCGCGATGTGAAACACGGCGCCTTCATGCGTTGGATTGGAGCCGCTTTCGATCAATTGCTTGCGCGTTACGATGTGGCACTTAACTGGGTGCTGAATCGGCAACGCTTGACGCTACAGGTCGCCGTCGGCACGTTGCTGCTGACCGTGGCGCTCTATATCCTGATCCCCAAGGGCTTCTTTCCGATTGAAGATACGGGCGTTATTCAAGGCATCACCGAAGCGGATCAGACCGTGTCTTTTCAGGCCATGTCGGCGCGTCAGCAGTTGGTGGCTAATGCCATCCTGGAAGATCCGGCGGTCGAGAGCCTGTCATCCTTTATCGGCATCGACGGGACGAACACGACGCTCAATACGGGCCGTATCCAGATCAACCTGAAACCCATGTCGCAGCGTGATGATCGGGTCGAGGCCATCATTCGCCGTTTGCAAACGCGCACCCGCGAGATTCCCGGCATCAGCCTGTTCCTGCAACCGGTACAAGATCTAACCATTGAAGACCGCGTCAGCAAAAACCGTTACCAGTTCACACTGGAGGGCCCGGATGAGGCGACGGTGGTTCAGATTACCGAACGCTTGCTCGAACGTCTGCGTCAATCGCGCCGTCTGGCCGACGTGAGTTCGGATCTGCAGACACGCGGCCTACAGGTTTATATCGATATTGATCGTGACGCAGCCGGCCGCCTCGGCGTTTCGGTCGATGCCATCGATAAAGCGCTGTACAGCGCTTATGGGCAACGGCTGATCTCAACGATTTATACACAATCGAATCAGTATCGGGTCGTTTTGGAAGCCGAACCGGGGTTCAAACTCGACCCCAAATCCTTGAATCAGCTGTATGTGCCGTCGTTGAGCGGCCAGCAGATTGGCATGAACGTGCTGGCGCAGATCCGGGAAGCCGAAACCACGTTGGCGATCAACCACTATAGCCAGTTCCCGGCATCGACGATTTCTTTCAATCTGCCGTCCGGGGTATCGCTTGGCAGCGCCGTCGATGCGGTTCGCGAAGCCGAGGCAGAAATCGGTTTGCCAATGGGCGTGCGCAGTCATTTCCAGGGCGCGGCCAGGGCGTTCGAATCGTCGCTGACCAGCACGGTGCTGCTGATTCTGGCAGCGATTGTGACGATGTATATCGTTCTCGGCGTGCTCTATGAGAGTTACATCCATCCGATCACCATTCTCTCCACCTTGCCGTCGGCCGGCGTTGGCGCCTTACTGTCGCTGATGCTGACCGGTAACGATCTGGGCATCATCGGCATCATCGGCATTATTCTGCTGATCGGGATCGTCAAGAAAAACGCGATCATGATGATCGATTTTGCGTTGGTGGCCGAGCGCAGGGAAGGGCTGTCAGCGCGCGATGCGATACACCAGGCGTGCCTGTTGCGCTTCCGGCCGATTTTGATGACGACGATGGCAGCATTGCTGGGCGCCTTGCCGTTGATGCTGGGCGGCGGCATCGGTAGCGAACTGCGCCAACCCCTGGGGATTGCTATGGTCGGCGGTCTGTTGCTGAGTCAGCTGCTGACGCTGTTCACCACGCCGGTAATTTATCTGTATTTCGATCGTCTGGCTCAGCGCATCAAGGAACGTACGGGCTGGGATCTCAATGCAGCGCCGTCGGCCGAGCTTTCGGGCGACCCTTTGTCGTGAATTGGCTGCGCCTCTTCGTCGAACGCCCGATTGCCACAACCCTGCTGGTCGTGGCCGTTACGATCTCGGGCATCATCGGTTTTTTGCAACTGCCGGTAGCGCCGCTGCCACAGGTTGATTTTCCGACGATTTCGGTGCGCGCATCCTTGCCCGGTGCCAGCCCGGAAACGATGGCATCGAGTATCGCAACGCCGCTCGAACGATCGCTGAGCCGGATCGCTGGTGTGACCGAAATGACGTCGATTAGTACGCAGGGGTCGACCAGCATCACCTTGCAGTTCGATTTGGATCGCAATATTGATGGTGCGGCACGTGACGTGCAGGCGGCGATTGTCGCCGCACGCGCCATACTACCAACAGGGCTGCCGTCGAATCCGACCTATCGTAAGGTCAACCCGGCGGACTCGCCGATCATGGTGATGGCGCTCACCTCGGATACGTTGAGTGTCGATCAGATCTACGATGCAGCAGATTCGATCCTCGCGCAGAAACTGGCGCAGGTAACGGGTATCGGGCAGGTGACCGTCGGCGGCAGCGCGCAACCGGCTGTGCGTGTCACGGTTGTACCGGCGGCCATCCAGGCAATGGGGATTAGTAGCAGCGATGTCCGTGAGGCGATCCTCAAGGCCAACGTGAATTTGCCCAAGGGCACGCTGGAAAACGCGCACCGGCAATGGATCGTGCAAGCCAACGACCAGGCCAAAACGGCCGCCGATTACAAGCCAGTGATCGTCGTCTGGCGCAAGGGCGCACCCGTCCGACTGGAAGATGTCGCCACTGTGACCGACTCGGTCCAGGACATTCGTAACATCGGGCTGACCAACGGCAAGCGCTCGGTGATGCTGATTCTCTATCGACAGCCCGGCGCCAACATCATTGAAACGGTGGAGCGCGTCAAAGCCATCATGCCGCAACTTGAAGCATCGATTCCGGCAGGTATCAAAGTACAGACGGTTATGGATCGCACGCCCACCATTCGTGCCTCGCTCAAAGAGGTCGAACGCACCCTGGTGCTTTCCGTGGCCCTGGTCATTCTGGCGGTTTTCCTCTTTCTTAAAAATGCGCGCGCCACGCTGATCCCGGGCATTGTGGTGCCGGTATCGCTGATCGGCACTTTTGGTGTGATGTACCTATGCAATTACAGTCTCGACAACCTGAGTCTGATGGCACTGACCATCGCCACGGGCTTTGTCGTTGATGATGCGATCGTCGTTCTGGAAAACATCACCAGACACCGGGAAGCAGGCATGCCGCTGCGCCAAGCGGTACTGCAGGGCACCCGCGAAGTGAGCTTTACGGTGATCTCGATCAGTCTGTCGTTAATCGCCGTGTTTTTGCCCATTCTGCTGATGGGCGGCATTATTGGCCGGCTTTTCCGCGAGTTTGCCGTCGTTCTGTCGATCGCCATTTTGATTTCCATGGTGATTTCGCTGACGGTGACGCCGATGATGACCGACATTCTTTTACGTCAGCACGAAGGGCGGGTAGGGTCCGCATTTTGGTCTTTGCCAGCGCCGAGGCAAGACAAGCGATGGCGCCTGCGTGAGTGTTTCGACAAATTCTGCCAGGCCATGCAATGGCTACAAGAACGCTTCAGCGCGGGCTTCGACAAGGTCTACGACGCATATGCGCGAACGATTAACTGGGCTTTGGACCACAGAAAACTCATGCTGGCCGGCCTGTTTGTGACGATCGCCTTTAATTTTTATCTGTACAAGGTCGTTCCTAAGGGGTTTTTCCCGCAGCAGGATACCGGGCGCATCATGGGCTTCATTCAGGCGGATCAGTCGGTCTCTTTCAATACCATGAAGGAGAAGCTCGCCAAGTTTATCAACATCATTCAGGATGATCCGGCGGTCAGTATGGTTTCGGGGTTTACGGGCGGATCGCAACGTAACAGCGGCATCGTGTTTATTTCGCTCAAGCCGCGCAGCGAACGCGATCTCTCTGCCGACGAAGTGGTTAATCGTCTACGCCCCAATCTGGGCAGAGAACCGGGCGCGGGGCTCTTTCTGGTACCGATGCAGGACATCCGGATCGGCGGTCGCCCATCGAATGCGCAGTTTCAGTTTTCGTTACAAAGCGACGACATCGCAGAGCTTCGCGAATGGGAGCCCAAGATTCGCGCGGCTTTGAGTAAATTACCGGAACTGGCCGACGTCAACACCGACCAGCAGGACATGGGTCTGCAGACGCGCGTCGAAATCGACCGTGATGCAGCATTTCGGTTGGGCGGAATCACCCCAAAAATGATTGATGCCGCATTGAACGATCTGTTCGGCCAGCGTCAGGTTTCGGTGATTTATCGACCGCTGAATCAGTATCGCGTGGTGTTGGAGGCGGCCCCCGAATACACCGAATCGCCCGACACGCTGGAGCGCCTGACGCTGACGGTGCCCGCAACCGCGACGACACCCGCCCGACAGATCGCTTTGAGTAACGTCGCGCGTCTGTTCCCAGAAAAAACGCCCCTGGCGGTTAATCACGAAGGCGCCTTCGTCGTCTCGACCCTGTCGTTCAATCTGCCGCTCGGCGTGTCGTTGTCACAGGCGACGGAAGCGATTCAGCAAACGATGCTCGATATGGGTGTTCCGGGCTCCGTTCGTGGCACGTTTTCGGGAAGCGCCAAGGCATTCCAGGCGTCGTTGAAATCTCAACCCTTACTGATTCTGGCGGCCATTATTGCGGTCTACATCGTGCTCGGTATGCTCTATGAAAGTCTGATTCATCCGCTGACGATTCTATCGACGCTGCCATCGGCCGGCGTCGGTGCGCTGCTCGCCATTTTGATCACCGGAACCGATTTCAACATCATTTCCTTGATTGGCGTCATTTTGCTGATTGGTATCGTCAAAAAGAACGCGATCATGATGATCGACTTCGCCATCTCCGCACAGCGTAGCGGTGTCGCCGCGCGTGAGGCGATTCACCAGGCCTGTCTGCTGCGTTTTCGCCCGATTATGATGACCACGTTTGCAGCGCTGTTTGCCGCCGTACCGCTGGCGATTGGCCAGGGTGACGGCGCCGAGCTGCGCGTGCCCCTGGGGGTCGCGATTGTCGGCGGATTGATTTTGAGCCAACTCTTGACCTTGTACACAACCCCCGTCGTCTATCTGGCGCTTGACCGTTTTACGCGTAACGCCAAGGCGATTTGATACGGTTGCCGGACAGTGATAACTTAAACCTATGAAAAACCATCCCTTGCTGACCGTGCTGTGCGCCGGGATAGCGTTACTGACGACAAGTTGTGCGGTCGGCCCTGACTATCAACGGCCGAATGCGCCGATGGCCGAGTCGTTCAAGCCAACGCCGGAGTGGAAGATTGCCGATCCGGTCGATGACGTCAGTAAAGGGGAGTGGTGGAAGATTTATCGCGACAGCACTCTGGATGAGTTGATGGCGCAGGTCGCGCCGAATAACCAGAACATCGCCATTTATGTGGCGCGCGTTCGGCAAGCGCAGGCACTGGCCAGCGGTGCCGAAGCGGCGCGCTATCCCTCCATCGGCTTCACGGGGCAGGGGGGCCGAACGGGTAGCAGCGGTTCGGGTCAAGTTAATGTGGCCGATGGCACGCTTGGTACTGGCAGGACGAGTAACTCGGTCAATTTTCAGCTGGGGCTGAATTGGGACGCCGATATCTGGGGCAAATTGCGGCGCAACGTCGAATCCAAGGACGCAAGCTATATCGCCAGCCTGGCCGATGTTGAAAACGCCAAGTTGTCGATGCAGATCCAGCTGGCACAGTCGTATTTCATGATTCGCACGCAGGATTCGCTCAAAGTCTTGTTGCAAAACACGACAGCGCAGAACAAGCGCTCGGTGGACATTACGCGCAACGCGTTTGAAGTCGGTGTTAAGGCACGACAAGATCTGATCAATGCAGCCATGCAGTATCGTAGCGTAGAAGCACAGTTGATTGACGTTGCGAGAACGCGTGCCGAACAGGAAGCTATTATCGCGACGCTAATCGGCAAGCCAGCGCCGAATTTTTCAATCGGCTTCAATCCGCTGCCTGGGCGGGCCAATATCGCTGTCCCGGTTGTACCAGCGGGTTTGCCGGCAGATTTACTGGAACGACGGCCCGATATCGCTGCGGCGGAGCGCCGCATGGCATCGGCCAATGCCCAGATCGGTTATCAGATGGCGGCTTTTTTCCCCAGCCTGACGTTGAACCCCTCGGGTGCGCCCGGTAACAATGTCGGCTTTAGCGGTCGCAACTTCAACAGTCTGTTCACATCGCCGTTTCTGTTCTGGGGACTGGGCCCCACTGTGGCACTGACCCTGCTGGATTTCGGTGCCCGATCGGCCAACGTCGAACAGGCCAGAGGCGTTTACGACGAAACAGTGGCAACCTACCGTCAGACCGTGCTCACGGCTTTGCAGGAGGTCGAAACCCAATTAGCGGCACTGCGTGTGCTGGAAGAGGAAGCGGTTGTTCAGGACGAGGCCGCCGATCTGGCCGACAAGGGCGTTACCATCGCTTTGAATCGCTATAAGGCCGGCATCGCCGGTTATACCGATGTGGTCTTGGCGGTCAATCAGGCGCTGAGCAATCAGCAGAAATCGATCCAGATCGCACAGCTACGGCTTAACGCTAGCGTGCTACTCATCAAGGCACTGGGGGGTGGCTGGAACGCGGCGGCAACGCCCGGTCCTGGCGCCAACAGCCCCCTCTCTTCAGTCGTGCCGGAGCGAGAGCCCCAGCAAAACGGCGAGGCTCAGCAATCCGATCAGCGACCAGGCCGGCAAAGCTAGACCGAACAACGGCGGAATCGGACTGCTGCATAGGCCCGAGGCGACAAAGACTTCAGGGAGCCAATGGGCCGGTGGCAAGTCATTCAGAAAAATCTCCACCGGGTCACGGCCGCACAAAATGTCCGGGTGCGCCATGACCCAAAGATTTCGGATCGCCACCACCATCCCACCGAGCGCGCCGAGCATGCCGACGGCCACGGCCAGGATGCGGCTCCAGCGCAACGGCGGTAGCGCCAGTAATGCGCACAGACCAACCCAGATAAAGGCATAGCGTTGGATGATGCACAATGTGCAGGGCGGTAGGTTTTTGCCATGCTGCATGTAGAGGGCTGCGCCCAAGGCTGTTGTGACCCCTATGATGACGAGTGCATAGCAGAGGGCAGGGCTCAAACGGTTGATTTTCATAAAGACGAGATTCAGGGCGAAGTCGATTCGATGGCGAGGGTCACAGCCCGATCTTCCAGGGTATCCAGGTCCAGATGTCGTGTTTCGCGCGTCATCAGCAACGACAGCAGCGTGAGACAGGCGAGGGCAGATAAATAGTAGCCGACGTAGCCGACGCCAAAATCCCGGGTCAGCCAGACTGCGGCAAACGGGGTCAGGGCGGCGCCAAAGATCGACGACAGGTTATAGGAAATCCCCGAGCCGGTGTAACGTACGTTGGTCGGAAACAGTTCCGGGAGAATGGCCGACATGGGACCAAAAGTCAGACCCATGAGCGTCATACCAATGCTCAGAAAAATCAGCATGAAGCCAGAATCGGCGTTTGTTCCCGTGCCCATCGTTGCCGGGTTCAGAAAAATTCCAAAGCTCAAGCCAAACAGGATGATCGCGCCTGTAATAACAATCAGCACCGGCCTCCGGCCAAAACGATCGGCCAGCGCACCCGATACCGGTATCATCGCCGCGAAAAACAACACGGCGATTAACTGAAGGACTAGAAAATCGCTATAGGGAATTCCGAGGTAGCCATTCTCGATTTTCCCGATGGCGTAAGACAAGATCCAGGTCGACATCAGGTAGAAAATACAATAGGTTGCCAGCATTATAAAAGTACCTAATATCAGCGGCTTGGAATGGTATTTGAAGACTTCGGTTAAAGGTGTTTTGAGCTTTTCGCCACGCTCTACGGCGCGGGCGAAGACCGGGGTTTCATGCAACTTGAGACGTACGTACAGCCCCAAGAAAACCATGAAGATCGACATCAGAAATGGGATACGCCAGCCCCAGATCACGAAATCGTGGTCCAGCGTCGCCTGGGCGGCCTTGTAATCGAAAGCCAGTGTGAGCAGCAGGAAAAATCCATTGGCCAGAATAAAGCCGAACGGAGCGCCCAACTGCGGCCACATGGCGGCCCAGGCACGCTTGCCGTCCTCGGCGGTTTCTGTGGCCAGTAGCGCGGCGCCAGACCATTCACCACCGAGGCCCAGGCCTTGGCAAAAGCGCATGATGGTGAGCAACGCCGGCGCCAGAATGCCCACCTGGTAGGCGGTCGGCAGCAGCCCGATGAGAAAGGTAGCAATGCCCATGGTCAACAACGAACCCACCAATGTGGCTTTGCGCCCGATACGGTCGCCAAAGTGGCCAAACAGAATCGAACCCAGTGGACGTGCGACGAACGCAACGCCGAAGGTGGCCATCGAAGCCAGTAAGGACGTGCCGGCCTGGCTGGTCGGGAAAAACAATAGCGGAAAAATCGAAACAGCCGCTGTCGCGTAGATATAGAAGTCGTAAAATTCGATCGTCGTGCCGATCATGCTGGCAAAAATAACGCGCTTGCGTGAGACTGTATTGTTCATTTTTGGAAAAATTCGTGGCCGAAAGCCCCAGAAGCATAACATTGGTTTACCGGGATGACGGGTTACTGGTCATCGACAAACCGGCCGGATTGCTTTCCCAGCCGGGCCGGCGCCCGGAAAAGTGGGATTGCGTCATCGCTCGGCTGCAGCCGGCGTTTCCCGATGCGGTGGTTGTTCACCGGTTAGACGAGCCGACCTCAGGTCTCATGATGCTGGCCCGTGGTCAGGCCATGAGCAGCGGGCTCAGTCGGGCGTTTCGCGAACGGCAAGTCCATAAACGCTACGAAGCCATCGTTGACGGGATCATGCCGGACGATCAAGGCAGCATCGATATTCCGCTCAACGCAGATTGGCCGAATCGACCACGGCAAAAAATCGACTACGAGCTGGGCAAACCGTCGCTGACGCATTATCAGGTAATGGAACGCAACCACGCCGAAAACTGGACCCGGGTCGACCTCGAACCGTTTACGGGACGCTCGCACCAATTACGTATGCATCTCATGGCGCTGGGGCATCCGATTCTGGGCGATCCGTTGTATGCGGATCCGCGAGTGCTCTCGCGTGCACCACGCATGTACCTGCATGCCAAGCATCTTTCATTTGTGCATCCGATCAGCGGCTTACCGATGGTTTTCGATTTGCCAGTCCCTTTTTAAGGTTCGCCGTATTGCGCATAATTTATATTATGTAAAGTTAAGTAGACTACTACTCAGGACGGCTCTAACAGGCAACTGGAATCTGCCCCCCCCCTCGATGGTTATGCACCGGATTGCAAATCCGCGTAGGTTAATCGTTGACTGCTAGTGGACAAAAAAAGGCCAGTACCGAAGTACTGGCCTTTCATTTGGAGCGGCAGAAGAGTCTCGAACTCTCGACCTATACC
>CAZSAE010000038.1:0-13881 GCA_964604765.1 uncultured Dechloromonas sp.
TCAAGGGCACGGGCAGTTACCTGTCGATCTCCGGTGGTGGTGACAATGGCGCTTTCGGTGCCGGTCTGCTCGCCGGTTGGACGAAGCGTGGCGACCGCCCGGTGTTCAATCTGGTGACGGGGGTTAGTACGGGGGCGTTAATCGCGCCGTTCGCCTATCTGGGGCCGCAGTACGACGACGTGCTGCAATATGTGTACACGCAGGTGACGCCCGATATGATTTTCAAGAAGCGCGGGCTGATGGCGGCCGTGTTTGAAGACAGTATCGGCGATACCACGCCGCTGTATCAGCTGATTTCCGAGCATGTGAACGAGGACTTCCTGAAACAGGTGGCGCGCGAATACCGCGAGAAGGGCCGCTGGCTGCTGGTGGGCACGACGAATATCGACGCGGGCGTGCCGGTAGTCTGGAACATGGGCAAGATCGCATCCATCGGCACCCCCGAGGCGCTGGAGTTGTTCCGCCGCGTGATGCTGGCCTCGGCCTCGATTCCGGGGGCGTTTCCACCGGTGCTGTTTGACGCCGTGCTGAACGGCGAGAGTTATCACGAGATGCACGTCGATGGCGGCGCCAGCATGCAGGTGTTTTTGTATCCGTCGGCCGCTGCACAGAAAGCGCGTGAAGAAAAAGTCGCACGGCGTAAGAATCTGCAGGCCTACATTATCCGCAATTCCCGTCTGGATAACGGCTGGCAGGAGATCGAGCGCAAGACGATGAATATTGTCGGTCGTTCGATATCGCAGCTGATCCAGGCACAGGGGATCGGCGACATCTACCGCATCTACCAGACGACGCAGCGCGACCATGTGGGCTTTAATCTGGCCTTCATCGGTTCCGATTTCCGCGAGCCGCATCGTGAGGAATTTGATACCGAATATATGCGCGCCCTGTATCAATACGCGTATGATCAGGCTGTGAAGGGTTATCCTTGGCTGCACGAACCGCCGGGGCTGACCCGGACGATCGATGAAGACGTCCGCGCGGCAGATGCCGGACGCCAGAAATCGAGCAAGGCGAAGAGCAAGGGGTTCAACAAGGTCAAGTAGAAGGGGGCGGCAGTGCCCGTACGACGTGGTCTGAAAATCGGCGGTGTCGTTCTGGTAGCGATACCGCTGTTGTTCTGGGGGCTAGTGACCCTGATTGTGCCGGGCGTGATCCGAGATCAGGCCAGGGCTTTTGGCGAACAGATCGGCTACCGCATCGAGCTGGGCGAGGTCGAGTTGACGCCCTTGTTGCTGCGGGCGCGGGTCCGCGATGTACGGTTGGCGCCGGAGAACGCAAGTGCCGATCGTGCTGAGAGCGACGCCCTGTTTACGCTGAAACAAATCGAGGTCGATGCACGTTTTCTGCCTTTGCTGATCGGCCGGCTGAACGTGCAGCGGATCGTCTTGGATGAGCCCACTGTGCTATTGGCACGCGGTGCAGCCAGCGGACGACAAAAAACGTCAATCCCCTGGAATTGGCAGACCCTGGTCGAACGGGTGCAGAAACTCGGTGCTGATGCACCACCGGCCAAGCCGGACGAACATCACGCGATTCGCATCAACGCCGATGAGTTCAGCATCAACGCAGGGCGGGTCCTGGTCCGTGATGGGCAGAGCAAGGTCAGCTACGAGTTGGGACCGTTCAGCTTGCGCTTGAGCGACATCAGCAACCAGGACGACACGGGTCATGTGGGCGGTTCGTCGCTCTCATCCCAGTATGCACTTAATCTGGGCAGCGTCAAGGTGCCTTTGCCGCATGTGGACGGCGTGCCGGACCGACAACTCGTGTTCGATAAAGTCACGGCGTCGGGCAGTATGATCGAAAACTCGGAATCGGTATTGCGCGCCGGACTGGATCTGGGGCTGGATGCAGGTACGGTCAAGTCGACCTGGCAGATGGCCGCGAATGGCACGCTGAATGGCAAGATCGATATCGAGAATCTTGCGGTCAAACCCTGGTTGAGCTTGGCGCCGAGTTATCAACCTCTGGATAGTCCTTCCGGTGTGATTGGCGGCGCCTTCGAACTCAAGCAGGATGCCGAGGCGCTGACCGTTGACGGCGATATCAAAGTTGATCAACTGGATATTCGGGTGAGCGGTGCCAAGGAACCGTTGCTGGCCTGGGCGACCACGAGCCTGAGCAAGTTACACCTGAGTTTGCCGCGTGCCGAAGGCAAGGCCGGACTGCTCACTATGAACGAGGTGCTGGTTAATAATCCGCGCATCCGTTTCGTCATCGACGCACAGCGCCAGTCGAATTTCCGCAGCCTGTTTAGCAAGCCCGAGCCGGTAGCGTCGGTACGGCCGGCGTCGGCTGAGAAGACAACGACGTTAGCCGATGGCGCGTCGACCAATGCGACGCCAGTAGCAACTTCGCCAACCTCGGCAACTTCGGTAACCGCTCAGTCCAAACCTGTGCCCGTGCCACCTAAACCTTCAGCAGCGGAAGCACCTAGTTTCCGCTATGACATTCGTAGCGTGCGTTTGAAGAACGGTGCCATGTTCTTTGGCGATGAATCGATTAAACCGGTGTTTCACGTCGATGTGACGGATTTGAACGGTTCCTTGCAGGGCATCAGCAACGAGCCGCGCCGTAACGCTACGCTGGTGCTGAATGGTCGTGCCGCGCGCACGGGGAGTCTGCGTGCACGCGGCCAGCTGGCTTTTGCCGACCCGCGTCAGAATAACGACGTCAGCCTGATTTTCCGCAACATTCCGCTCAACACGACCAATCCGTATGCCATGACCTTTGCCGGCTATCCGATTGAGGATGGTCGCATCGACGTCGATTTGCGTTACGTGACCAAGGACGGCGAGCTGCAAGGCAAGAACCGATTTGTGATCAAGAAGATCAAGCTCGGTGAGCCGGTGCCGGATTATCAGGGCACGCGCCTGCCGCTAGGGTTGGCGATTGCGCTGCTTGAAGATTCGGACGGCATGATCGATGTGAATATTCCGGTCAAGGGCAACGTCAACGAACCGGAGTTCAGTGTTGGACATCTGGTGTGGCAGGCTGTGAAAACCGTGTTGACTAACGTGGTGACGGCGCCGTTCCGCGCCTTGGGCGCCTTGCTGGGGATCGAGAATCTGGATGCTATCGGCTTTGTGCCGGGCGAAAGCGCCTTGCCGCTGGAAGACGAGGAACAGCTGACCAAGATCGCCGAACTGCTTGCCAAGCGGCCCAAATCCAAACTGGTGATTCATGGTACCTATGATCCGTCGGTCGATGCAGCGGAGTTGGCGCGCGCTATGGCCGACAAGGCCATCCTGGAGGCTTCGGGTCTCAAGGTGGTGCCCGGCGAGCCGTTGCCCTTACCGAATCTGACCGACCCGAAGGTCAAGTCCGGCCTGAAGTCCGCCTACGGCAGCCAGGTGGGCCGCATCAAGCTTGGCCAGCGTTTGCTGAGCTTGCCGGATAACGCTGAACGCGACAACCAGTTGCGTCAGGAACTGATCGCCAGCTACAAGATCAGCGACGAGCAACTCAAACAGCTGGCGGCGCAGCGTGCCGAAGCCGTGAAGACCAGGCTGTTGTCAGTGGACAAGAATCTGAGCGAGCGCATTTCGATCGGCGACCCGGAAACGGTGAGCGCGGATGAATCGCGCATTCCGCTACGAGTGCAGATCGAGACAGGTTCCTGAGTCCTTGCACGGAGACGCATTTGGATATGCAACTGGGTTTGTGGATCGTCGCGGTTCTGTTGATCATCGCTTTTGCCGTCCTCAAGCCGATGTTGACCGGTAGGGATAGCTATTCAGGTTCGACGCTCAAACCCGGTGTTTCGACGAGCACCGATGTGACACAAACGATGGGCGAACCGAAAGCCGTTTGGAAAACAGCGGACGGTCGCGTTGAGCAAATGGCTTTTCCGCGTGGGCCCGCCGGTTATGTGACGTTCATGGTGCACTTTGCCGACAACGGCACGGTGCAACGCGTCGAGCAGGTGCTCGATGAAATGCATTTCGCGCGGGTAACGCAAGGGATGACACCCGAGGACGTGCTCAGGATTCTCGGCCCGGCGCGAAGCACCAATGTCTTTGCGGCAAAGAATCAGCTGTACTGGAATTACGGCTACTGTTCCGAGCACGGCAAGCGCATGGAATACGCCGTTCAATTTGATAATACGACGCAACGGGTGACGGGCAGCGTGACGATCCCCGATCCGCTGGTCAATGCCACTGAATCGGGGTTTTGTGCGCCCTGGGTGAACAAATGAGCAAATAGGCAAGCAGGCAACAAGAACGCGCGCGCCTGCTGCAATTGCCTGATCAGGTTTGGTAAGGTTTGCCTTGCATGAGGCAACCGCGCACGTAATGGATGTGGCTGCGCAGGGTGTAGTACTCGCGTGAATGCGTGCGCAGGTGCTTGATCTTCAGCGCCGTTTGTTCGATTTCGTCGAGCCGCCGCAGGTAGTTCGCCTGTTGAGCGCTGTCGTAACTTCCTGTGATCTCTTTTTCCAGTTTTTCCAGGGCGGTGTACACGACGTTGAGACGTTCGCGCATACGGTTCTCCCAGAATTCGGGGAGGTACTTGATGACCGGGAAGGCGATGATCAGAATCGGTAGCAGGAAGAAAACCGTGCGATGGATGAACTCGGCCAGCCAGAAGGGCAGGTGATTCATCAGGAAGGGCAGCCCCTTTTCGTAATAGAGTGCAGCCTGTTTGCTCTCGCGCAGGCCGCTGCCACGAAAGGCGGGAAATTCGCCGCGCTTGCTAAAGAAACCTTCCTTGCCATTGATTTCACGCGCGGCCTGCATGAACAACATCTGGATCGCCGGGTGGAGGTGGTCCTTGATGACCAGTTCGGTGGTGGTCGCAATCAACTGCGTGTTTTGGTCCGGGAAGTTGCGTTTGAGATCCAGGCCCCCCATGGGGATGATCAGACGCTGCAGGTAGGGAATGTTCTGCGCGTAGGCTTCGGCACGGACGAAGTTGACCAGATGCAAATCCGGATTGGCCAGCAGACGCTGGACATTGCCGGAATTCACGCCCTGGATCAGGAAGATGGCGTCAATCTGGCCGTGTTCGATGGCTCCTACAGCCTCGGCCGTGGGCATGGCAACCAGATTCGATCGTTCGTCGAGGCCGTTGAGGCTGAGCATGTGCAAGGCTTCGGTGTATGTGCCGCTGCCTTTTTCACCGATCGCCACCCGGCGTTGGGCGAAATCCGTGAACTTCTGTAAGGAACCATCCCGGTCGTTACCCCGGTAGAAAACCCAGATGGGTTCGTAACCGATGCTACCCAGGGTTTCGAGATTGACGGCCTTGCTCGGATCGATGAGGCCGCTCTGTACGAAGGCCAGATCAATACCGCTATTCGGGTCCAGGAGCAGATCGACATTTTCCTGGGCGCCTTTGGTGGGGATCAAGTTGAGCGTGATGCCCCGTTTGGCGAAAAACTCCTTATAACGCTTGGCATACTCGCTGTAAGTGCTGCCCTCAGCGCCGGTAGCCACGGTGATGGTTTTCGGTGGTGGCGGATTGGCGATCAGAAATGCAACCGTGATGGCAGCAAAGATCGCCAGAACGCCGAGAATGATCAGCCAGGAGCGTTTGGGTGGTTTGAAGCGTGAATGCGTTGTCGAAGGCATCGTGTCAGGATTGGTCAGTAGCGTTTGGATTTCCGGAGATTCTAAACGGCTCTTTGACGGGGCGTGCAAGACGGCTATAAAAAGTATATTCTGTTGAAAGATATAGCGACAAAAACGCGTTGCCTTTTGAGGGGGTAATCATGAAGACCGCACACGATCTGGTCATGGAAGCCAAGCAACACATTACCGAAATCACGCTGGAGGAAGCGCAGCAGCAGTTAGCATCAAAGCCGCTGTTGCTTGACGTGCGGGAACCGCAGGAGTTCGAGGTCGCGCATATCCCAGGAGCCCGTAACATTCCGCGCGGCATGCTGGAGTTCGCGATGACGCAGGATGAGGACCTGGCTAATCGTCAGCGGACGATCGTGCTCTACTGCAAGACGAGTGGTCGCGCGGCGCTCAGCGCCGAAGCGCTGACTAAACTCGGCTATCTCCAGGTGCGGTCGATCGCCGGTGGCT
The DNA here is from genome assembly GCA_964604765.1 of uncultured Dechloromonas sp. Classification (GTDB taxonomy): domain Bacteria; phylum Pseudomonadota; class Gammaproteobacteria; order Burkholderiales; family Rhodocyclaceae; genus Fluviibacter. Next base: position 6,036 of record CAZSAE010000038.1, read on the forward strand.
TTGATGCCTGGCTCGCTGCAGGTCTGCCGACCGAAAAACCGAAGCCGCTGAGTTTCGAATAACACCCTTAGGTGTTTTTAGAAGGAGAGTGCTCATGATGCAAAAAAACAGTTTGGTATCTGCAATGGCCGTGACCCTGATCAGTGTCTTTAGCGCAGCAGCGCTGGCAGCGCCGGTTCCGGAGAGCCCGGATCGTCAGACCTCTTGGGGGCTGTATGTGGATTCCCGTGAAGCTTACGAGATGAAAACGGGCAAAGATGGACAGATGATGCTGTTCGTCGATGTGCGTGACCCGATCGAGATCATGTTTACCGGTTTTACCGACACGGTGGATGTGAACATTCCCTATCTGATCAGCAATCCGCGGAAGTGGAACGACAAGAAGAATGTGTATGCGATGGAACCGAACAGGTCTTTCGAGTCCCAGGTCGCTCGGGCGTTAAGCGAACGTGGTCTTTCCAAAGACGATACGGTCATCCTGATGTGTCGTTCTGGCGGTGAACGCGGCGCGCCAAGCGCGAAAGCACTTGAAGGCAAGGGCTATCGGCAGGTGTATGTAGTGACCGACGGCTTCGAGGGGGAAACGGTCAAGGACGGTCCGAAGAAAAACTGGCGGCTTGTAAACGGCTGGAAAAATTCCGATTTGCCCTGGAGCTACAAGCTGAATCCCAAGAAGATGTATATCGAGTGATTTGCCTTATACTCGCGGCGTGAATAATCCGCGTCCTCCCGTTAATCTCAAAACCCTGCCGAGCTGGCTGCTGATTGCGCTGGTCTGGCTGATCTCGAAGCTGCCACTGCGCGTGATCCGCGCCATTGGCGCCTTTTTCGGCGTAATTCTGTGGATGCTGGCGCGGCAGCGTCGTTTCGTGGCGCTGACCAATCTGCGTCTGTGTTTTCCCGAGATGCCGGATAGCGAGCGTAAAAGACTAGTCTTCAAGCACTGCATCCGTTTTGCGCAAGCGGTGCTGGACCGGTCGCTGATGTGGTTTGCCTCGGAAAAACGCATCCGACGCATCGTGCGTCAACATAACGAGGAACGCTTATACAGTGACGACGGCCGGCCGACGCTGGTGCTCGCGCCGCACTTTGTGGGGCTGGACGCTACCGGTACGCGCGCCTCGATGATGGGCTCGTGGATCAGCATGTACGCGAAGCAGAAGAATCCGGTGCTGAACTATATGCTGCTACACGGGCGCGCCCGTTTTACGAATCCGGTGCTGGTATCGCGCCAGGACGGTCTGCTCAAGGTCGTCAAGGCGATGAAGCGCGGTACGCCGTTTTACTATTTGCCCGATCAGGATTTCGGACCGAAGGATGCGGTATTTGCGCCGTTCTTCGGTTTTCCGGCGGCCACGGTCACGGGCGTCTCGCGTCTGGCCCAGCTGACCAACGCGCGCGTGATCGCGATCGTGTCGAAGATGGTGCCGGACGGTTACGAGTCGTATTACACCGAAGCATGGGAAAACTTCCCCGGTGCGTCGGTGGAAGAAGATACCGCGCGCATGAACCAGTTCATCGAGTCGTGGGTGCTGCAGATGCCGGATCAGTATTTCTGGCTGCACAAGCGTTTCAAGACACGTCCCGCGGGCGAGCCCAGCGTGTACGGCAAGCACCACCGCTGATGCACAACGTAACTGTCGTGTTCCCGCGATGACGATGGTGATTGCCTCTCTGCTGGCGTTGCTGACGTTGCTGACGGGGTGGTCGATCATGACCTACGGGCTAACGTTGCTGGCCCTGTGCTGGATGATTTTCGGCAGTGGCCTGATCGCGTTGGCCGTCATTGATGCGCGCACGAAATTGTTGCCGGATGCGTTGACGCTCCCGCTGATGTGGTTGGGCATTGTGATGCAGTTGTTTCCCGAGACACGCACGATCGGCCTCACCGCGTCGATATGGGGCGTCATCGCGGGGTATGTGCCGCTCTGGGTACTAGCGCATTTGTATCGATTGCTGCGTGGTCGTGATGGCTTGGGTTTCGGCGATCTTAAATTGCTCGCCGCCATGGGCGCGTGGTCCGGCGCATTAATTCTGCCCAGTGTGGTGTTTCTGGCCTCGCTATTGGCGCTGGTTGGTGTGCTGCTGACGCGTCTGATGCGCAAGACCTCCGGTAATTCTTCTGATTGGCAGGCCGAGTTTCCCTTCGGGCCCTGGATTATCGCTGCCTACATGATCTGCCTGGTAACAGGGTTTGCGTTGACGGCGGTTTAGATAAAACGGGGAGCGTGACGATGACACGGTCGGTCTGATGAAATACGCTGGACATCATGGGCCGCGCCCGCACAAAGAAAAAGCCCCTGGCTGATCACATGATCACAGCACAGGGGCCAAACCGGGATTGAGGTTGGGTGTTGGGGTTGTCCCGGAGAAGAACGGGTTACACCTGCATTACTGAACTTGTTGGATGCCAGCCAGCACCCAACCGCCTTGACCATTGATCGGTTTGGTCAGGTGCCAGATTTCATCAATGGCGACCGGTGCGGCGTTGGCTTCTTCGCGCAACGAGCCCGTGAAGCGTACGCTGACGATGTGACGGTAGCTGTCTTCGGCGACATCGGCGATCTCGGCGTTGAGCGAAACGATGTCGGTCTTCTGCGGCAAACCGTGGCGTTGCTCCAGATCCATGCGAATTTCGGCGAACATCTCCGGCGAGGTGAATTCGCGGATGTCGGCCAGATCACCGGCGTCGTGCGCTGCCTGCAGACGAATGAAACCAACCTTGGCGTTGCGGATGAAGCCTTCGGTATCGAAGCCAGCTGGCACATTGTTGCCGCCAGTCCTGCTGCCGGCTGACGAGCCGCCGGCCTGCGTGGCCTGGTACTGGTTCGCATCGGCATAGGTGGTGCGGTTATAGGGCGCGCCTGCACCAGCCATCGTGGCCTGTTGTCCCGCTCGCTTGCGCATGAGGAAGCCGATCACCGCCATGACCGCGAAGGCGAGCAGGGCGATCATCATGAGGTTGGCGAGTTCCTCACCAAAGCCGAAGTGGCTGGCCAGCGCCGCCAGACCCAGACCGGCTGCGAGACCGGCGACCGGGCCCATCCATGAACGCTTGGGTTGTGCGGCCGGTGCACTGGCGGCGGGTGACGGTGCAGCGGTTTGTGGTGCGGTTGCTGCCGGTTTGCTGACCGGCGCCATCTGGCGCTGCATGCCGACCGACTTGCCACCGCCGATACGGGCGGCTTCTGCATTGCCGACGGCCATGGTCAGGCCGATGGCCAGGGCGGCGGCCAGCATTGCGATATTTTTTAAAGGTTTCAAGGGTTTCAAGGATGTCTCCTTCATTGTTCTGTGGGGTGAAGCGAGCATAACGGAATTTTTCAACCGTTGCTTAGCGGAACCTTAAGAAGCCCGGAGCCGGTCGAGAAAAATCGGATGGATGTTTAATGCGCCCCGGAGATTTTCCGACGGGCGCCCTTCGGCTATAATCTCAGGTTTTGCAAGCCCGGCGCCAGTGGTTGGCGCGGCATTCATCTTTAGGAACACATTCATGAGCACCACCGATACCGTGCAGGAAAAGAACCCGCTGGAACGGTCGATTGACCTGACCGTCTCCGCCCAGGAACTGGAAGCCGCAACCGATGCGCGCCTGGCCCGTATGGGCAAGACGCTGAAGATCGCCGGTTTCCGTCCGGGCAAGGTGCCGGCCAAGGTGGTCAAGCAGCAATACGGCCTGCAGGCCCGCGACGAAGCGCTGAATGACATCGTCGGCCGCGCCTTTGGCGAAGCCATCACGCAGCAGAAGCTCAAGGTGGCCGGTTATCCGCGCATCGAGCCGAAGGGTGACGCATCGGGCGACACGCTGACTTTTGCCGCCACCTTTGAACTGTTCCCGGAAATCACCCTGGCCGACGTGACCGGCGCTGAAATCGAGCGTCCGGTGCACGAAGTGAGCGCTGCTGACATCGACAAGACGCTGGACATTCTGCGCAAACAACGCGTGCGTTATGAGAATGTTGACCGCGCCGCCCAGAAAGAAGATCGCGTTGTGATCGACTTCCTCGGCAAGAAGGACGGCGTGCCGTTCGCCGGCGGCGAAGCCAAGGATTACCCGATGGTGCTGGGCAAGGGCACGCTGCTGCCGGATTTCGAAGCGGCGATCGAGGGTTCGACTGCGGGCACCAGCAAGACCTTTGACCTGACCTTCCCGGCCGATTACGGCAACGCCGATCTGGCTGGTCAGACCGTGCAGTTCGATCTGACTGTGAAGCAGGTCCAGGGTCCGGTGATTCCGGAACTGGATGAGGAATTCGTCAAGGCTATGGGCGTTGAAAGCGGCAAGGCCGACGACCTGAAGGCCGAAATCGAGAAGAACCTAAAGGGCGAAGTCAAGAAGCGTATTCACCAGCGTCTGCGTGAAGCCGTGATGGAGAAGCTGGATACGCTGAACCCGATCGACGTGCCGAAGGCGCTGGTCGAGCAGGAAATCTATCGCCTGATGCAGGGCACGCGTGAAGACATGAAGCAGCGCGGCATGAAGGGTGATATTCCGCTGCAGGCAGAGTGGTTCCAGGACCGCGCGCTGCCGCGCGTGCGCATGGGTCTGATCTTGGCCGATCTGGTCGAGAAGGAAAAGCTGGTCGCCACCGAAGCCCAGATCGATGCCCGCATCGCCGAAATCGCCGAGACTTACCAGCACCCGGAAGAAGTGAAGGTCTGGTACAAGCAGGATCGTCAGCGTCTGGCCAACATCGAATCCGATGTGCTGGAACAGAACGTGGTCGACTGGTTCCTGGCCCGTGCCAAGGTAACCGACAAGACGGTCGATTTCGACGACATCATGGGGCAACAGGGTCTGTAATTGGCCTAAGCGACTGAAATCGGTCCTGATTTAGGGCCGATTCTGTGTTAAAGACGGCCGGGTTTGCCCGGCCGCTTGTTTTTTTGCAGGTTTTTTCCCTATGACCGCATGAAAAAACCCCGTTTTTACGGCATGATGTCACTCAATCTTGCAATTTATCTCAGGAATCCCCATGTTCAGCGCCATGACTCATCACGGACTCGTCGAAACCCTCGTTAATGCCCAACCGGACCCGCAGGCCATTGGCCTCGTGCCCATGGTCGTGGAGCAAAGCGGTCGCGGCGAACGAGCCTTCGATATTTATTCGCGCCTGCTCAAGGAGCGCGTGGTTTTTCTGGTTGGCCCGGTCAACGATATGAGTGCTAACCTGGTGGTCGCCCAGCTGTTGTTTCTGGAAGCCGAAAACCCGGATAAGGATATCCACCTGTACATCAACTCGCCGGGCGGCGCGGTCACGGCCGGTCTGTCGATTTACGACACCATGCAGTTCATCAAGCCGGATGTTTCGACGCTGTGTTTGGGGCAGGCCGCCTCGATGGGTGCCTTTTTGTTGACGGCGGGCGCCAAGGGCAAGCGTTTCTCGCTGCCGAATTCACGCGTGATGATTCATCAGCCGCTAGGCGGTTTTCAGGGCCAGGCTTCGGACATCGAGATCCACGCCAAGGAGATTCTGTCGTTGCGCGCCAAACTGAACAATATGCTGGCTCATCACACAGGGCAGGATGTCGAGCGTATCGAACGCGATACCGACCGCGACAATTTCATGTCGGCCGACGAGGCCGTGGCCTATGGCCTGATCGACAAGGTGCTGGGCAAGCGCGGTGAAGCTGTCTAAGAATTCAAGAAGGACAAAGCTATGAGCAAGGATTCACAAACTCCCCCGGGCAAGAACGGCCAGAGTGGTGAGGAAAAGCCGCTGTACTGCTCGTTCTGCGGCAAGAGCCAGCATGAGGTCAAGAAGCTGATCGCCGGACCTTCGGTCTTCATTTGCGACGAATGTATCGATCTATGTGCTGATATCGTCCAGGATGAAGTCGAAGAAGAGGCCCGCCTCGTCCGCGAAGGCTTGCCGACGCCGCGCGAGATCCGCGCCTCGCTGGATGAGTATGTGATCGGCCAGGAAGCCGCCAAGAAGATTCTGGCGGTGGCCGTGTACAACCATTACAAACGTCTGCGCCTGCCGAGCACCAAGGAAGATGGCGTCGAACTGTCGAAGTCGAATATCCTGCTGATCGGTCCGACTGGTTCAGGCAAGACGTTGCTGGCGCAGACGCTGGCCCGTCTGCTCGATGTGCCGTTCGTGATGGCCGACGCCACCACACTGACCGAAGCCGGTTATGTGGGTGAGGATGTCGAGAACATCATCCAGAAGCTGCTGCAGAAGTGCGACTACGACGTCGAGAAGGCGCGTCAGGGCATTGTCTATATTGACGAGATCGACAAGATTTCGCGCAAGTCGGATAACCCGTCGATTACGCGCGACGTGTCGGGTGAAGGCGTGCAGCAGGCACTGCTCAAGCTCATCGAAGGCACGGTGGCGGCCGTACCGCCGCAGGGCGGGCGCAAGCATCCAAATCAGGATTTCGTGCAGGTTGATACTACCAATATTCTCTTTATCTGCGGTGGTGCTTTTGAAGGCATCGACAAGGTCATTCGCAACCGGACTGAAAAAACCGGGATCGGTTTTGGCGCCGAGGTGACGGGCAAGGAAGAAAAGGCCATAACCACGCTGCTCAAAGTCGTGGAGCCGGAAGATCTGATCAAGTATGGTTTGATTCCCGAACTCATCGGTCGTTTGCCGGTGGTGGCGACGCTGGACGAACTGGAAGAAGCCGCACTGATTCGCATTCTGACCGAGCCCAAGAACGCGCTGACCAAGCAGTACCAGAAGCTGTTCGATATGGAAGGGGTTGAGCTGGAGTTCCGCCCCGAAGCGCTGAAGGCCATCGCGAAGCGGGCGCTGGAGCGCAAAACCGGGGCGCGCGGTCTGCGTTCGATTGTCGAGGCAACCCTGCTCGATACCATGTACGACTTACCGGGCAGTACCGATATTGCCAAGGTGGTGGTCGAGGAGGCCGCCATTAGGGGCGAAAGCAAGCCGCTCTACGTGCTGCAGGAAGGTGCGCAGGCGCAGGCCAGCTAGAGTCTTATTCGGGGGGCGGGCGTTCCGGCTTGAAATTGGCCGCCTTACCCCCAACTTCGGCAGCAGGCTCCCCTTATCCGGGAGTTCCCTCAGAGAAACGTATCAAGAAGGCACCCCATGACCGAAGAGTTCGAAAACAACGAAGCACAGCAGGACGCACAGATGCCTGATCAGGGCGTGCAGCCCGAGAATCAGGTCAAGCCGCTTGTGCTGCAGCCGGGCGAGCAGGCGCGTCTGCCGATGCTGCCGCTGCGCGATGTGGTGGTGTTTCCGCAGATGGTGATTCCGCTGTTCGTCGGCCGCCCGAAATCGATCAAGGCCCTGGAACTGGCCATGGAGGCCAACAAGGCTGTGGTGCTGGTTGCCCAGAAATCGGCGGCCGACGATGATCCCGCACCCGAAGCATTGTACGAGGTCGGTTGCGTCGCCAATATCCTGCAACTGCTCAAGCTGCCCGACGGTACTGTCAAGGTGCTGGTCGAGGGAACGCGTCGTGCCCACATTGATGGTGTCGATGCGCAGGATGATCTGTATTTCGCACGTCTCACCGCGCTCGACAGCAATCAGAACGAAGACAACGAAGTCGAAGCTATGCGTCGCGCGCTGGTGGCGCAGTTCGATCAGTACATCAAGCTGAACAAGAAGATTCCCCCGGAAATTCTGTCGTCGATCTCGGGCATTGAAGACACCGGTCGCCTCTGCGACACCATTGCTGCGCATTTGCCGCTCAAGCTGGAGCAGAAACAGGAAGTCCTGGAATTGCTCAGCGTGCGTGAGCGTACCGAGCGTTTGCTTAGCCAGCTCGAATCCGAAATCGACATCCTGCAGGTGGAAAAGCGCATCCGTGGTCGCGTCAAGCGCCAGATGGAGAAGTCGCAGCGCGAGTACTACCTGAACGA
>CAZSAE010000039.1:0-13792 GCA_964604765.1 uncultured Dechloromonas sp.
CATGGCTTCATCCATGTTGATATCGATGATCTGAGCGCCATTCTCGACCTGCTGGCGGGCGACGGCCAGTGCGTCGTCAAAACGGCTTTCAAGAATCATCTTGGCGAAAGCACGTGAACCTGTCACGTTGGTGCGCTCACCGACGTTGACGAAGAAGGATTCGGGGCCGATTTCACAAGGTTCCAGGCCCGACAGACGCAGGCGATGCGGCACCTCGGCCGGGCGGCGCGGCGTGACGTTGGCAACGGCCTGGGCAATAGCGCGGATGTGATCCGGTGTTGTGCCGCAGCAGCCACCGACGATATTGACCAGACCATGCTCGGCCCATTCGCGGATATCTTCGGCCAGCATTTCCGGTGTTTCGTCGTAGCCGCCGAAGGCGTTCGGCAGACCGGCGTTCGGATGCGCCGACGTGTAGGTTGGGCAAATGCGTGCCAGGGTTTCTACGTAGGGGCGCAGTTCCTTGGCGCCCAGCGCACAGTTCAGCCCCATCGAGATCGGTCGAGCATGGGCCAGCGAGGTCCAGAAGGCTTCAGCCGTCTGGCCGGACAACGTGCGGCCCGAGGCGTCGGTGATGGTGCCGGAGATCATCACCGGCCAGCGGCGACCACGGGCTTCGAAAACCTGTTCGACCGCCATGACCGCCGCCTTGGCATTCAGCGTATCGAAAACCGTTTCGATGAGCAGCAGATCGGCGCCGCCATCGATGAGACCGTTGGCGGCCTCGATATAGTTGGTGACCAGTTCGTCAAAGGTGACATTGCGGGCGCCCGGATCGTTGACGTCCGGCGAAATCGACGCGGTGCGCGAGGTCGGGCCGATCACGCCAGCAACCAGACGCGGTTTGGCCGGGTTCTGCGCGGTGTATTTATCACAGGCGGCACGGGCTAGTGCGGCACCAGTGACGTTGAGTTCGTAGACGATGTCTTCGAGCTTGTAATCGGATTGCGACAGACGCGTTGCGTTGAAGGTATTCGTTTCGAGGATGTCGGCGCCGGCCGCCAGATATTGCTCGTGAATGCCCTGGATGATGTCTGGCCGCGTCAGCAGCAGCAGATCGTTGTTGCCCTTCAGGTCGTGCGGATGATCGGCGAAACGTTCGCCGCGGAAGTCGGCTTCGGTCAGGCCGTGTTTCTGGATCATCGTGCCCATGGCACCGTCGAGCACGAGGACGCGCTCTTTCAGGTGCGACAGGATCTCTTCGGTACGATCAGGCTGGGGCTGGGGCTGGGGTTGAGGCTGCGGTTTTGGTGCGGTCATGGCCAACGTCTTTTCCAAAAAACAAACCCGCCGGTCAGCGGGGCTGCAAGCGGCGGGTGTTCGGCATCCCATCGCTTTAGCAGTATTTATAAGCGCGCCCGCAAGCTGAGGAGCTCAAATCGGCGCGTGGCGCTGAGGCCAAGCCCAAACAATACGGGTCCGAACGGCTTGCGTCAAGTAAATCAATGGCTTGGAGAATCAAAAAAGCGTATGGTTAAAATGCATCTCTATGGCACGCACCTGGTATCTGGTTCAGAGCAAACCCCGCAACGAAGCGCGGGCGTTGGAGAATTTGTTGCGCCAGGGCTACGAGACCTATCTGCCCCTGATTGAAGTGGAACGTCTGCAGCGCGGTAAATTGCTCAAGAAACAGGAGCCGCTGTTTTCGCGCTATCTCTTTCTGCATCTGGAAGAAGGCAACGACAACTGGGGGCCGATCCGTTCGACCCTGGGCGTTGCCGGGATGGTGCGGTTTGGGCAGGCCTATGCGGCCGTGCCGGATCCGGTAATTGAGGCGATCCGCGAGCGTACGCAGGAAATCCGTAAAATGCTCTTTGCATCGGGTGACAACGTGCAGGTGGTCAGTGGTCCGCTGGTCGGTCTGGAAGGCGTGTTCGAGATCGCCGACGGCGAGCAACGAAGCTTTGTGCTGCTCGAGTTCATGCAGAAGCAGCAGCGCGTTTCTATTTCGACGGCGGATTTGCGCCCTGCGGCTTACTGATGCCGCATTAGCAGGCCAGGCTCATTTGGCAAGAAAATCGCGTGCCAGTTTGACCCAGTAACTGATACCAATGGCGGTGATGTCGTCGTTGAAATCGTAATGCGGGTTGTGCAGTGTGCAGCCACCCTCGCCCGGACCATTGCCTAGCCAAACGTAGCAGCCAGGTTTTTCCAGCAGCATGTAGGCGAAATCTTCGGCGCCCATCGACGGCAGCGCGTCTTTGATCACGTGTTCGGCGCCCAGCAACTGAGTCGCGACCTGCTGCGAGAAGTGCGCCTCGGCAGCGCTGTTCACGGTGGGTGGGTAGCGTTGCTCGTAACGTACCTCGATCTGTGCGCCATAGGTGGCGGCGATACCCGTACAGATTTCCTGAATCCGGTTTTCGACCAGTGCTTGCACTTCAGGTTTGAAAGTGCGAACTGTACCGCGCAAGACGGCGTCTTCGGGAATCACGTTCCAGGCGTCACCAGCGTGGAATTGCGTGATGGAAATCACGCCTGCGTCGCAGGGGTGCAGATTGCGTGAGATTACCGTCTGCAAGGCCTGAACGATCTGCGTGCCGACCAGAATGGTATCGATGCCTTGATGCGGCATAGCGGCGTGACAACCATGGCCGCGAATCAGAATTTCCAGACTACAGGTGCCGGCCATCACCGGGCCCGGCATGATGGCCATTTGCCCTACCGGCAGCCCCGGCCAATTGTGCAGGCCGAACACGGCTTCCACCGGATAGCGTTCGAACAGTCCCTGTTCGATCATGACGCGGGCGCCGCCTTCGCCCTCTTCTGCGGGCTGGAAGATCACCACAACCGTACCGTCAAAATCGCGATGTTCGGCAAGGTGGCGCGCCGCTCCGAGCAGCATGGCCGTGTGACCATCATGACCACAGGCATGCATCTTGCCGGCATGGCGGGAACGATGCGGAAATTCATTTAATTCCGGCATGGGCAGTGCGTCCATGTCGGCGCGTAAACCAACCATGCGTGGGCTATTGCCCTTGGCGCCTTTGATCACACCGACGACGCCGGTACCAGCCAGCCCACGGTGCACCTCGACGCCGTAACTTTCCAATGAACGTGCCACGACATCCGCCGTACGGCTTTCTTCAAAGGCCAGTTCGGGGTGGGCGTGGAGGTCGCGCCGCAGGGCGGTAATCTCAGCCAGGAAAGGCAAATCGAGCAATTTCATGGTTGCACCTGAGGCCAAGCCTCCGTGTTTGATCTCTGTCATCATTATGGCGCATTCCCCCGCTATACTGAACTCATCATGGAACTTGTCGTTATCAGCGGCCTCTCAGGGTCCGGTAAATCCATCGCCCTCGCTGTGCTCGAGGACGCGGGTTATTACTGCGTTGACAATCTGCCGGCCGATATGCTGCCGGTACTGGTCGGGCATTTGCGCCGGGATGGCTACACGCGAATTGGCGTTGCGGTTGACGTGCGCAGCGGTCCGTCGCTGGAGGCATTACCCAGGGCGCTGGAAGACCTGCGCCGTGACGCGCAAGTAAGCGTCTTGTTCCTGGATGCCGATGACGAAACGCTGCTGCAACGTTTTTCCGAAACGCGGCGGGCGCATCCACTGACCAGCGATACGATGACCTTGGCCGAAGCCTTGCGTCATGAACGTACGCTGCTCGAACCCGTAGCCGGCATGGGGCATCGCATCGACAGCAGCCATTTGAAGCCGGCCGTGTTGCGCGCCTGGATTCGCGATTTCCTCAAAGTTGATAGTCAGGCGGGTCTGACGCTGGTGTTTGAATCCTTTGGTTTCAAGCACGGCGTACCGCGCGATGCGGATCTGATGTTCGATGTGCGTTGTCTGCCTAATCCGCACTACGATCCCGTGCTGCGTCCATTGACCGGTAAGGATGCCCCGGTTGCGGCGTATTTGGAGTCGCAGCCCGACGCCCTCCGGCTGCGCGAAGATATTGCCCGCTTTGTGCAGACTTGGTTGCCCAAGTACGGGCACGATAATCGGTCGTATCTGACGGTGGCCGTCGGTTGTACCGGCGGCCAGCACCGTTCGGTCTGGATGACCGAATGGCTGGCCACCCAATTTGCCGATCGGCCCGATGTGCTGGTGCGTCACCGTGAACTGGTTCCTGCGTTACCCGCTGAAAAAACTGCTTCGACCCGGTGATGTGCTGGTGTTGCTGGCCGGTGTCGCTGGCTGGCTAATGCTATCTCTATCACTCTGGCAAGCGGGCCCGGCGGCGCAAGCGCAGGTGCGGCGAGATGGCGTGTTAGTCGCAGCGTATCCGCTCAATGAAAATCGCACGATTCAGGTCGAAGGTGTACTGGGCGCAACCGTTATTCGTATCGAATCCGGGCGGGCGCGCGTGCTTAGCGATCCCGGGCCGCGTCAATACTGTGTCAAGCAGGGTTGGTTGACCCGTTCGGGTGAAATGGCGCTGTGTGCACCGAATCATGTCAGTTTGTCATTGACCGGCGGCCCATCGACTTATGAATCGATGGCTTATTGAGGACGCTTGGTATTGCGCACACTGACCCTGACTCCGGACGATCATCGCATCGCCCGCTTGACGGCGGCGGCCATCGCCATCGCACTGGTCGAATCGGCTGTGCCGAGCCCCTTGCCGGGCGTTAAACCCGGGCTGGCCAATATCATCACGCTCCTGGTTTTGCTGCGTTATGACTGGGCAACCGCTGCCTGGGTGACGTTGCTGCGTGTGCTCGCCGTCAGCCTGCTGGTCGGCCAGTTTTTGGCGCCGGGTTTTGTGCTGTCGTTGAGTGGTGCGTTGGCATCGCTCGCCGTGCTTTATATGGCGCAGCCTTTGGTCAGACGCATGCCTGTCTGGTTTGGCCCGGTCACCCTCTCGGTGTTGGCGGCGCTGGCGCACATGGTGACGCAATTATTAATCGTGCGGCTGTGGCTGGTGCCGACACCCGGCATCTGGGTCCTGGCACCGATTTTTATCGGCGCCGCATTACTGTTTGGAACTTTGAACGGTTTGCTTGTCGCCTGGCTCAGGGCTTCTGATCCCGCTCAGCCATAAGCAGTTTGCGCCACGGCGTGGGCAGCGCTAGCTCCTCAGCCTCGGCGAGCGGATACGCATCGAGCTCGCGACGGTGACTCAACGCTGAAGGCGAGGTACGCACTGCAAAGCGTTCTACCTCGGCGTGCAACTCAAAGTGTGTGAACTTGTGACGAACTTGCGCACTGGTTAGTTGGGTGGCGTTGGCCGGCAAGCGTACGGAATCTGCGTCCGGTAGGCTTAACAATCCACCCCAGATGCCACAGGCCTGCCGGCGTTCGAGCCAGACATGATCCCGGTCACGAATGAGCCAGACACGGGCGGTGCGTACTGGCAGTTTGTTTTTGACTTTACGATGCGGCAGTTCGTTGACACGATCCGTTGCTAGGGCCGAACAAAAGGCTTGCATCGGGCAATCATCACAACGCGGCTTGCTGCGCGTACAACAGGTGGCGCCCAAGTCCATGAGTCCCTGGGTGTAGGCACCAACTTCTTTTTTAGGCAGTAGCGAATCAGCCAGCGTCCACAATGATTTGTCGACCGCTGTCGTTGTCGGAATGCCCTCAATGCCAAAGACACGGCAAAACACCCGTTTGACGTTGCCATCTAAAATGGCGGCTCTCTGCTTGAACGCAAAAACGGCGATGGCCGCCGCCGTTGAGCGGCCAATGCCGGGCAGAGTGACGAGGGTTTCAGCATCTTCGGGAAAGCGCCCGCCATATTCAGCAACGATAGCGCGCGCGCAAGCATGCAGATTGCGCGCGCGGGCGTAGTAGCCGAGCCCGGCCCAGAGCGTCAGCACATCATCTAAAGGTGCGGCAGCTAGTGCCGCCACCGTGGGGAATGATTCAAGGAAGCGGGCGTAGTAGGGAATAACCGTTTGCACCTGGGTTTGCTGCAGCATGATTTCCGATAACCAGACCCGGTAGGGGTCACTGTTTTTCTGCCAGGGCAGATCATGACGGCCGTGTTTTTTCTGCCAGCGCACGAGCGTGGCCGAAAATTTAGCGAGAGCGACAGTGTTGGTGGTTTCGGAAGACATCAGATAACGACAAAAGGGGCGGCGTGTGAACGGTATAATCTGCGCCATCCTATCGTATGCGTGCCGAGCACGCATCCTGCTTTGAATCCCGCATGATCGCCAACCCCGAACCGTTTCCTTTCGAACAGGCCGAGCCTACCGGCGACGTCCAGCGCGATCTACGCCTGGCTTTAGGGCGTTTCCCGACTGGAGTCGCCGTCGTCACGGCGCTGGATGCCGACGGCGTCGCCATTGGCCTGACCGTGAGTTCATTCAACACGGTTTCGCTGGAACCGCCGCTGGTCGTGTGGAGCTTGCAGCTGACATCGCGCCATCTGGCGACCTTCGACACGACGCGAACGTACGCGATCAATGTTCTGTCGAGCGCACAGGCCGACGTGTCCAATCTTTTCGCATCGTCGCTCGAGCGTCCGTTTGATGCTGTGGGCTGGGCGCCAGGGCTGGCGGGCGTCCCATTGTTGGCCGGCTGTTGTGCCTGGTTCGAGGTGGCGAACTTCCAACAGCTCGATGGTGGCGATCACCGTCTCTACCTCGGCAACGTGCAGCGCTTCGCAGCCGACAGGACGCCCGCACCGCTGGTCTTTCATGACGGCGACTATTGCGGCCTAAAGCGCACTGCCGACCTAGGCGGCGGCTAAAACGATGTTGCACCAACGGCCGCGGCTGTTTTTGGTGCTCGGGGATCAGCTGCATCCTGATCCGCACCCGTTGCTTGCCCGGTTGTCGCCGGACGATCACGTGCTGATGGCCGAGGTGCCGGAAGAATCCAGTCATGTGTGGAGTCATAAGGCACGCATTGCCCTCTTTCTTTCAGCCATGCGTCATTTCGCCGAGCGCTGGAAGAATCGCTGTCGTTTGGCTTACTACCGTATTGACCAGCACCCATGTGCCTCGCTACCGGAGGCACTTGAACATTTTGTCGCGCAAAATCCAGAAATCGACGAGATCTGTCTGCTGGAACCGGGCGACGCACGATTGACAGAAGCACTGCAGGTGCGCGCAGTGCATCTGCAGCGACGTCTGACGATATTTCCAGACCCGCATTTTCTGTGCACCCTTGCTGCGTTCGAGACTTGGGCTGAGCGCGGTAACCAGACGGGCAAGACAACAAAAACTTTACGCATGGAGTTTTTCTATCGCTGGATGCGTCAGCGCACGGGCATCCTCATGCGCGACGATCAGCCGGTGGGTGGGCAGTGGAACTTTGATGCAGAAAATCGATCGGGCTTCGGCGCGAAGGGTCCGCCCGATCGTTCGGAACCCCTGCGCTTCAAACCCGACGCCACAACTTGTGCGGTTATTGAGGATGTTGAGCGGTTGTTTCCGGATCATCCGGGCTCGTTAACCCATTTCGCATGGCCAGTCACCCCGGATGACGCGCATCGTGCGCTTGACGACTTTATTGAAAATCGCTTGCCGGCGTTTGGTCAATGGCAGGATGCCATGTGGCAAGGCGAACCCTTTCTCTGGCATTCGTTACTGGCGTCGGCATTGAATCTGAAATTGCTGGATCCACGCACAGTTATTAACGCCGCCGAAAAGGCGCTGGCGGCCGGCCGGGCGCCGCTCGCCGCCGTCGAAGGGTTCATCCGACAGATTCTCGGCTGGCGCGAATTTGTACGTGGCATCTATTGGCGCTATGCGCATGAATGGCCGACGGTCAACGCGCTCAATGCGCAGCGCGCCTTGCCCAATTGGTATTGGACGGGCCGCACCAGTGCAGCCTGCTTGCGTGCGGCCATTGGTCAGACACTGGAGCATGGTTATGCCCATCATATTCAGCGGCTCATGGTGATCGGCAATTTTGCGCAACTTGCTGGCTTGCATCCCCGGCAGGTCGCCGATTGGTATCTGGCCGTCTATGTGGACGCGGTGGCTTGGGTGGAAGAGCCCAATACGCTGGGCATGGCGCTGTTTGCACTGGGGGGGCGGATGACGAGCAAACCTTATGTCGCGTCAGGCGCCTATATCAAACGCATGAGCAATCATTGCAAGTCCTGTGTTTATCGACCCGACATGCGCACGGGGCCGCAGGCTTGCCCCTTCACCACGTTGTACTGGGATTTCCTGATGCGTCATGAAACGATACTACGGGCCAACCCCCGAATGGCCTTGCCTTACAAAAACTTGGACAAGATGGCCGAAAGCGAACGCGAGGCCATTCGTTCGTGGGCCCGTGTCCGCCTTGAGCAGATTGATTCGGTTTAGTCTCAGTCGCCCGTATTCACAACGTTGATCATTGCTTCCGTGTTGAAGCCAAGCCTGGCCGCTTCATCCTTTAGGCGTAGTACGGTTTTTTCATCGAGCGCGGGGGTTCGGGCAAGTATCCAGAGGTAGTCCCGGCTGGGCGCGCCGACCATGACCCAGCGGTAATCCGGATCGAGGGCGATCACCCAATAGTCGCCCCAAACGATCGGAAGCCATGCCAGCCAGTCCGGCGCGAAGCGGACGCGAAGTTGCCCCGGATGCTTTGCATCGGGCATCTCGGCAATGCCATTGGCACTGATCATCCCGGCCTGCGTCCGACAGCGGTTCACGACATCGATGTGATTGTCTGGTCGCAGGGTATAGGTGGCGGTAATGTCCCCCGTGCAGTTGCGTTCAAACCACATCGGCAGGCGCGAAATTTCATACCAACGACCTGTATAGCGTTGTAGGTCAATCGTATCGACGGTAGCCAAGGGCGCTGTTTCGGCTCGGACAGAAAGGGCCCAGACGCAACAGAGCGTCAGCGTTAGCAGTTTGAAAAGCATTGCCATGGGCGTTTTGATCATACGTCATTTCCCTGATTGGTTTATGGGCAAGTTAAGCTTATGGTAATACGGGTGGCGCAGAATGCCACCAACCTATCGGAGGACTTTATGCACAAGACACAACGCTTGCGGCTTAGAACGATCACATTGGCGGCATCATTACTCGTTGCCGCGTCGCTGAGTCAGGCCGTTCGGGCAGAAACGCCCCAGAGTTTTCTGGATGAATACCGACAAGCGGCAAAAGCGCAGAATCCAGCATTCAAAGGGTTTAGCGCCGCAGCCGGAGAAAGTTTCTACAAAAATAAGCATGGCGGTGATTGGAGCTGCGCCAGTTGTCATACGGATAACCCGACAGCGACTGGCAAGCACGCGGTGACCAGTAAGGTCATACAACCGATTTCACCCATTGCCAATCCTGAACGATTTAGCGATGCCGCAAAGGTCAATAAATGGTTCAAACGAAATTGCAATGACGTTCTGAAGCGCGAGTGCACGCCGGAAGAAAAAGGAAATGTCCTGACCTACTTGCTGTCAGTGAAATAACGGAGAAATGTCTATGAGAATCTTTAACCGAATCACTGTGGGCGTCGCGATGCTGGCGGGGCTAGGTGCGGCGGCTGTTGCGCATGCCGGTAGTCACCAATATGGCCCTTACCCGGCGAGTTACGTTGAAGAGTGCGGCAGCTGCCATGTGCCCTATCCGCCGCAACGGATGACCCAGGCGGGATGGGAAACCCAGATGAATAATCTTCAGCGACACTTCGGCACGGACGCCAGTATTGATGCGTCGGTTAGTAAGGCGATTCTGTCCTACCTGATCGCCAATGCATCCACTAAGGAAAAAAGCGCGCCCGCCGACCCAACGGCCCGCATGACGAAAACGCGTTGGTTCATCAAGGAACATGGCACAACGCCACCGCAAGGCAAAAGCCTGAGCAACTGCAGCGTTTGTCATACTCAAGCTGAAAAAGGGGATTACAGCGAGCGCACTCTGAAAACCCCAACGGGATGGCGTCATGCAGATTGACGCTAACGAAGCGGCGCAACGGGTAGCTGAACCGCAGACGGATTCTGTCCGCCGGATTTTGGTCTGGGATATTCCGACCCGCGTGTTTCACTGGACCTTAGTGCTGTGTTTTGCCATTGCTTATCTGACCAGCGAATCCGAACGCTGGCAGTTGTGGCACGTAAGTGCGGGTTATCTCTTTGGCGCGTTGTTGTTGTTCCGCCTGATTTGGGGTGTGATCGGCACCCGGTATGCACGTTTTACCAATTTCATCCGCGGGCCGAAATCGGTCATGGTCTATGTGCGTAGTTTGCTAACGCGCCACCCCCAGCACACGGTCGGGCATAATCCGGCAGGCGCCTGGGCCATTTTGGGCATGTTGGTGTTGGGCCTCTTGACCGTCCTGACCGGTTGGGCGAGTTTCAACGAGTACGGTGACTGGATCGGCGAATTACACGAGGGGATCGTTAACGTACTGCTCTTCCTCATCGTGATCCACGTCGGTGGGGTCATCGTTTCCAGCTTCCTGCATCGCGAGAATCTCGTTCGATCCATGGTGAATGGCCACAAACAGGGGCAGGCTGGCGATGCAATACGTTACCCACAGTGGATTGTCGGTGCGCTATTGCTGCTGGGCATGATCCTCTTTCTGTGGGCGTTGCTAACCAGCCGTTTGCCGGCCTTGCTGCCTTGATCGCCGGCTTCGGGCATACTCGCAGATAAAGCCACAAGCGCAAGTACGGGGAGGATGATGTGCGTATTCTGATCGTGGAGGATGATCCGATGCTGGGCGAAGGGCTGCAAACGGGTTTGCGCCAGGCCGGGTTTCAGCCGGAATGGGTGAAGGATGGCGAGGCCGCCTGGCAGATTTTGCGCCACGAGCCTTTCAGCGCGGTCGTGCTTGACCTCGGTCTCCCCAAGTTGGATGGCATCGAGGTGCTCAAGCGAGTGCGCAGCGAAGGCCAAAAGTTGCCGGTCCTTGTATTGACGGCCCGCGATACGGCGGATGATGTGATTTCCGGACTCGACTCGGGTGCCGATGATTACATGGTCAAGCCCTGTGATCTGGGTGAACTGGCGGCGCGTTTAAGGGCACTGGTCCGGCGCTCGGCGGGTGCGGCGGCGCCGATCATGCAGATCGGCGCACTCGCGCTCGACCCGGCGTCACGGTCGGTGCGCTATGAAGAGCGCGAAGTCGAATTGTCGCCTCGCGAGTTTGATCTGCTGCACGAGTTGATGCTCAACGCCGGCAAGGTACTGACCCGAGCCCAACTCGAATCAAAAATTTACCCATGGGGTGAAGAGGTCGAATCCAATGCGCTGGAGGTGCACGTGCACCATCTGCGTCGCAAGACCAGTAGCGACATCATCAAGACCGTACGCGGCGTCGGCTATCTGATTCCCCGATGATCGGCAAATTCCGGCGTACCGGTTCCGGCAGCTTGCAGCTCCAGCTGCTGGCGGGCACGCTGATCTTTGTCGGCGCCGTCTGGGTGGTGCTGAGCGTCGTCGCTTGGCGCGAGGCGGAGTCGGAAGCGGAAGAATTATTCGACGCGCACTTGGCGCAAACAGCGGCGCTACTGGTGGTGCTGAGTAGCGAGGAATCCGGTGATTTGCCGGAAGAACTGCCATCGCACCGGTACGCCCGCAAAGTTGCATTTCAGATCTGGTCAGACAAGGGCAAGCTGCTGGCACGTTCGACCACGGCGCCGCGCGAACCTCTGACCGATGAGAGCAAGGGCTTTTCTGATCGACGCATCGACGGCCGCTATTGGCGGATCTACAGTAAGCGCGACGAGCGCCATCACCACCGCATTCTGGTCGCCGAAACCTACGAGGCGAGAAACGCCGTCGGCAAGGAGCTGGCCAAACACTTGCTGACACCACTGATCTTCGCGTTGCCGATGCTGGCGCTCGGATTGGTGCTGCTCATGCGGCATCGCTTCAAATCGTTGCAGCGCCTGGCGACCTCGATTGGCCAACGCTCGCCGGATCGACTCGATCCGATCGCCTTGAGCGGTGTGCCGAGCGAGATTCAGCCGATCATCGAACAGACTAATCGGTTGTTGCAGCGGGTTGCCGATTCTATTGATCAGGAACGGCGCTTTACGGCCGATGCAGCGCATGAGATTCGTACACCGTTAGCCGTCATCCGGACGTATGCCCAGGTAGCTGCCGCTGCAACGGCGCCCGAAGAACGTGCGCGGGCGCTCACCTCCATGGTGCAAGCGAGTGATCGGGCCACGCATTTGCTGGGGCAGTTGCTTACCATGGCTCGCTTGGATAACGATGCCCTGACGCGCGACTTCGTGACCTGCGATTTGCGGCGCATCGCCGTCGACGTGATCGCTGAAATCACGCCTAACGCGCTGGAAAAGCACGTCGAAGTGATGTTGGATGAAGGGGCGCCGGCCTGGGTCCGTGGCGAGCCGGCGTTGCTGGCGGTACTCTTGCGCAACCTGATTGATAATGCGATCCGTTATTCACCGGCGGAAACCTTTGTGGCCGTGACGATTAAAGCCGTGGACGGAAAAATCCGCTTGGCCGTCAGCGATCAGGGCCCCGGAATTCCCGAGCACGAGCGCGAACGGGTCCTCTCGCGATTTACGCGCCTAGCCGGCAACGCGGCGTCGGGTTCGGGGTTAGGCTTATCGATTGTCCAACGTATCGCCCAGCTTCATGGGGCAACCTTAACGCTGCAGGATGGTCCGGGCGAATATGGACTCAGTGTTTGTGTGACCTTGCTGGCGACAAAGCCAGCCTAAAGCGTCTGGTGACGTAATCGTTGAAATAGATTAACCACCGCCACCGCACTCAACATCAGAATCATCGAACCGACAATATCACCGGTCGCCATGGCTGCCCACAGACGAAAAGATTCGGCGTAGGTCGGGTTTTCATAAGCCGAATCGATGGCGTGAATGACGTACATGATCTGATGCAACGTCGATGACAGTAGCCCTTGTGAAAAAACAATCACGAGGACATCGCTAAAAGTGAGCTCGTTGAGGTCGTTGCCGATTTTGCGCCACCAGCAGACAAACCGCATCATGGCATAAGCTGAAAAAGCGGAAACGGCCGAAATGATGCACATGTTGAGGAAATCCATGGCTACAACATGTCCCATGTATTCGATAGTCGAAAGCAGAGCGCCCGCAAAAACGCCCAGCGCCCCACGCAAGCCGAAAATCAATACGGATAAGGTTCGTACACCTGCGGGTAAGAAGATGAGCGAGACGCCCATCGCGTAATCCAAAAAGCCTAACTGCAGTTGTAGTTGCCACATGCCATACCAGCCGCAGAATCCGAAGAGATACGGCGTCAGTCGTGCATTAACGAGCGATTCAATGACATTGGTTTGCGGCATGGTCTACAGGGCATTCTATTACATGCCTGTGCGCATGTTCGCCCGATTCAGGTCAAGGATTTCCCAGAGTTTTTCGGACGCGTGCAGCGTACTGATCGATGAGCTTGATAAATGCCGTGGTTGGAACGATATGTTTGTTGCGCCCGTCCTGCACGCCGTTCTCAAAGCTAATCCAGCCGTCAGATTCCAGGCGCTTAAGCTGAAGATAAATCCCGGCGCGGGAGAATTCCGAAAGGCTATTGACCAATTCCTTGACGGTGGGCGACGACCCTTCAATCAGGGCGCCCATAATGTATCCAGAAACCGCATAGCCAATGGTGCGGTTGCACAATGGGAGATGCTCGGATTCCCATTTTCGTAATTCAAGGATTTTGTGGATATTTTTCACGCCCGGCTCCCTTTGCAGCAGGGCATAGCGTATATGCTCTTCAGATAAATACTGCATGAAACTTAAGAAAAATTAGATCTATTAGTTAGACGCTTTGCCGCAAAAGCGCTGCCGATGTCGAAGTTATGCGCTGGCAATGGCCGGAGATGCTGTTCGTGACTGGGTAAAACTTGAGGCCTTCGGAGGTGCGTGCGGATTGCCGGCACAGTACAATAGCGCCTCACACTCAAGCGGGCGTCGTATAGTGGCATTACCTGAGC
>CAZSAE010000040.1:0-13526 GCA_964604765.1 uncultured Dechloromonas sp.
ATGGCTTTCCAGAGTTCAGGATCAACTTGCTGCAGGGTGTCGCGGGCGGAGAACATAAAAAACCTCGAAAATCGGAAACAGCGAAATCGAAACGGGCCGGCATCACACCGACCGCGGGCCAAGGCCGTGATTTTACAGGATTTCGTCGAGGCTGGCGCCGTTCAGATGCGCGGTTTCACCCCAGGCCCGCAGGGTCCAGTTTAGCGCCTCACCGCGCCATGCCAAATCCAGCCAATTCAGCCCGGCATTAGGAATTGGCGCATCGCGCGGCCCGGTCAACGGACGCCCCATCGCCCGCCGGTAAAGCACATCGAGCACGCCGCCGTGGGTCACGAAAATTACCGATTGATCCGCATAGCCCCGCGCCAAGCGGCCCAAACAATCCTCGATCCGATCGACCATAGCGCCCAACGGCTCGGCCTGGCCCGGCGCGGCCGTCAAACTATCACGGGCCACCAGGGCGTCATAGGCCGCCGCGTTGTATGCCGCCGCTTCGGCCGGTGTTTTGCCTTCGAAATCGCCGTAATGGCGTTCGCGCAGCGCCGGTGCATCGTGCACACCAAGCTCAAGCGCGCTGGCAATGGCATCCGCTGTTTGTCGGGCACGCAGCAGATCACTGCTGATCACTGCAGAAAAAGACGTTTGCGCGTGACGCTGGGCCAGATAACGAGCGGCAGCCGCAGCCTGCGCCAGGCCCAGTTCATTCAAGGGGATATCCTGATGCCCCTGCAAACGACGTTCGGCGTTCCAGGGCGTTTCGCCGTGGCGGACGAAACAGCAGCGCATCTTCAGGCTCCGGCCACCATCATCTTATCGATCAGGATGGCGCCGGATTGTTTGGCGCTGCGCGACAGACGGTCGTCGGCAATGGCAACGATACCGGCCAGCATGTCTTTCATATTGCCGGCAATGGTGATTTCCTCGACCGGGTAGGCGATCTGACCGTGCTCGATCCAGAAACCGGCCGCGCCGCGCGAATAATCGCCATTCACATAATTGACGCCCTGCCCCAGCAGTTCGGTAATCAGCAGGCCCCGCCCCATGGTTTTCATGAGCGCCGCCAGATCGGCGTGGCCCGCACGGAGATCGCGCATGAACAGGTTATGGCTACCACCACCGTTCGCCGTCGGCGTCATGCCCAGCTTGCGCGCGGTGTAGACCGACAGGAAGTAACCGTTGAGCACGCCGGCGTTCACCACATCCCGATCGCGAGTGGCTAGGCCATCGCCGTCGAAAGGTGCGCTGGCCTGGCCGCCACGCAGCAACGGCCGTTCTTCGAGCACCACAAATTCCGGCAGAATCTTTGTGCCGAGCGCGCCTTCCAAAAAGGAGCTCTTGCGATACAAGGCGCCACCCGACGCGGCATGCACCAGATTGCCGACGATAGTCGAAGCGATCGGCGCTTCAAAAATCACCGGTACTTCACCGGTTGGGCATTGGCGCGCGCCCAGGCGCGCGGCGGCGCGTTGCGCGGCTTTCCGGCCAATATCGGCCACCGACGTCAACAGCGCGATATCGCGCACCGATTCATACCAATCGTCGCGCTGCATCCCCTGTTCATCCGCAGCAATCAGCGCACAACTAACGCTGTGCCGGCTGGTCGGATAGCCGGCCATGAAGCCGAGGCTGTTGGCCATCATGAAGTGCCCCTGATGGTTCGAGACCGAAGCACCTTCTGAATTTTGCATCACCGGGCCCAGCGACAAACCCGCCGCTTCGCATTCGCGCGCCATCTGAACAGCGGTTTCTACCGAGGGCGTCCAGGGATGAAACAGATCCAGGTCCGGCACCGCGCCCAGCATAAGCTGTTCACGCTCCGGCAAGCCGGCACAGGGGTCTTCGGCCGTGAATTTCGCAATATCGGTGGCGGCGTTGACGGTCGCCTGCAAGGCCTCCCGTGAGAAATCGCTGGTCGAAGCATAACCCTTGCGTTGCCCCAGATAAACCGTGACGCCGATCTGTTTGTCGCGATGATGCTCGATCGTTTCGACCTCGCCCTGACGCACGTTCACGCTCTGGCCGAAGCCCTCGGAGATTTCCACTTCGGAGGCTGTAGCGCCCGCTTGTCGGGCGATCGTCAGCAGATCGTCGGCCACCTTGATCAGCGCTTCGCGACTATGGGCAAAAAGATGTTCGTCAACAGAATGGTGGTTGGTCATAAATGTGGTTTTAGCGCTCAGCTTCGAGGCGGCGTGGCGGGGCGAGGCAATAGGATTAATCTTGCGGTTGGTATGATAGCGGGAATTGTGACCGCAACGTGCGACACCCGCCAACCTGCCATGCCATTTC
This sequence comes from uncultured Dechloromonas sp., assembly GCA_964604765.1. Classification (GTDB taxonomy): domain Bacteria; phylum Pseudomonadota; class Gammaproteobacteria; order Burkholderiales; family Rhodocyclaceae; genus Fluviibacter. Next base: position 2,290 of record CAZSAE010000040.1, read on the forward strand.
ATCCCAGCAAACCGCCCAGCCATTTCCATACCCGTCAGGGACAAGTCGTCGTCAACGCCGAACCGCCGCCGATGACGGAAGGCCGCCGGCGTAGTAAAACCAAGGCCAAAGAAGAGGTCGAAGCTTTGCAGGATCTGGGCAAACGTCTGGTCGGCGTAGGCAATGACCGTCTGAAAAAACTGGACATTCCCGAAGCCTTACGCGATGCCGTCCTCGAAGCCAAGCGCATCACCTCGCACGGCGCCTTGCGTCGACAGATGCAGTACATCGGCAAGCTCATGCGTGACGTCGACACCGATCCGATTCAGGAAATGCTCGACGAACTCGACGGCATCTCCAACAAGGCCAACGCCCGCTTTCATGCGCTGGAAAAGCTACGCGACGGCCTGATCGCCGACGAAAACGTCATCACCACGCTGAAGAACGAGTACCCCGATCTGGACGTCAGCGCGCTACGCACACTTCGCCGCAACGCCATCAAGGAACAGGCCGAACAGAAGCCGCCCAAGGCCTACCGCGCCATTTTCCAATTTCTCAAAGCCCTGGAAACACCTGATGCCGGAGCCTCGGAACCAGAGACCCCCGACACCGACGAGTCAGCCTGATCCTACGCCGTCAGATCGCGTAAAAACTGTAGCGCCAGCGCCGCACCAAAGCCGGTCGTGTCCGTCCCGATGCCGCCCAGGCCGCCTTTGCTGCTGGCGGCCGACAGATCGACGTGCAGCCACGGCACATCGCCCACGAACAAATTGAGAAAACGCGCCGCCAACGTATGGTCTGCCTCGCCGTCGAGCGTGCACTGTTTCACATCGGCGACCTGGCTTTCCAGCGCGCTGTCGTAATCATCCGGCATCGCGAACGCCATGACGCGTTCGCCGCAAGCTTCGCCGGCCATGGCCAGGCGCAAGGCATAGTCGGGGTCGGTCGCGAAGAAACCGCTCATGCGGTTGCCCAGCGCCATCGTCATGCTGCCGGTGAGCGTGGCGAAATCGAGCACGACATCCGGCTTCGTCTTTGCCGCCAGCGCCAGCGTATCGGCCAGTACCATGCGACCCTCGGCGTCGGTGTGCACGATCTCGATGGTCAGACCATTCAGCGCCGTGACGATATCCCCCTGGCAATAAGCCGCCGGGCTGATGTCGTTGCGCGACAACGCCAACCAGGCATCGAGTCGAACCGGCAGCGCCAAGCGCGCCGCAGCCTGAATGACCGATAGCACGGTGGCGGCGCCGGCCATGTCTTCGTGCATCCCCGCCATATAACGGGCTGGTTTCAAATTATGTCCGCCCGTGTCAAAACAGATGCCCTTGCCCACCAGGCTCACATGCGGCGCCCCCTTCACTTTGGGGACGTAGCTCAGATGCACGATGGCGGCATCCTGCATCGGGCTGCCCTGCGCGACCGCCAGAAAAGCGCCCGCCTTCAAACGCTGCAGGCGATTCATGTCATAAACCTCGGCCTTGATGCCACAACCTTTGATCAACGCCGGAAGCTGCTCCCGAAAGCGCGCCGGCGTCAATTGATTCGGCGGCAGCACGCACAGGCTACGCGTCAGCAGATTGGCTTCCGCCTTACGCCGCGCCCAGTCCAGATCAGTAGCATAGCCGGCACGGATGGTCGGTTTAATGCCGGCCCCGACCCAGAAACGCAGCGCGCCCATTTTTGACGTTGGATTTTTGGCCGAGCGCGACCGTGTCACCGACACTTCGGGACGCACAGTTTTGGGCAGGTTGGCGCGATTGACGCAGCCGACATAAGCCGCATCCGCCAAGGCCTGACTGACAAAAGCGGTACCACCGTGCAGCACGACATCGACACGCGCCGGCTGTTCCGCCAGCAACGGCGCAAATGCCTCGCGCAAGGCCTGTTGCCGCAGAAAAACGCTCTCTTCCAGATTCACGGCCAACCAGCGAATCAACCCACCCCCCGGCAGCGTGGCTTCGGGAATCAATGCCGGTGTTGGCATCTTGCCGCCGCCGGCAGGCTTGCGCAGCAGGGCGCCGGCTTTTTTTCGGCGCCGACTCAGCGTCTGACGCAACAACTCGGCGCCCGGTAATTCGGTCGGCACGACGCCCGACGCCACACAATCTGCGGGGAACAACACCAACACATGGCTACAGGCGTCCAATTCATGGTTACCCGGCGCCGCCGCCAGCAACATGAGCTCCGGCAAATCGCCCAGCCAACCGGCGGGCAAAGGGTGAGTCACGGATTTGGCGAGTTTGGTCATGGCAGCACTCTTGGGGGTCAGAAACAAAGGTTGCAGGGCTTTTATGCGATCATTATAGAGTTCGAATTCCCCCAGAAATGAATAACGAGATTTCGCATGCAGACTTACCTGAACCTGATGCAACACGTGCTGGAGCACGGCCACGTCAAGACCGACCGCACTGGTACCGGCACGCGTTCGGTCTTCGGCTGGCAGATGCGTTTCGATCTGGAACAGGGTTTTCCGGTACTGACGACCAAGAAACTGCATCTGCGTTCGATCATTCACGAACTGCTGTGGTTCCTACAGGGCAGTACCAACATTGCCTATCTCAAGGAAAACGGCGTTTCGATCTGGGACGACTGGGCTGATGAGAACGGCGAACTGGGCCCCGTCTACGGCAAGCAATGGCGTCGTTGGGAGACCGTCGTGCCGGGCAAGGACGGGGCGCCGCCGACCATCCGCACGATCGACCAGATCACGCAACTCGTCGAAGGCCTCAAAAAAAATCCGGACTCCCGCCGCCATCTGGTCTGCGCCTGGAACCCCGGCGAAGTCGATCGCATGGCGCTGCCACCGTGTCATGCGCTATTCCAGTTCTATGTGGCGCCGCCCGCACCGGGCGATGCCGATCAACGGCCGCGTCTGTCTTGCCAACTGTATCAGCGCAGCGCCGATATATTCCTCGGCGTGCCATTCAACATTGCCTCCTATGCCCTGTTGACGCTGATGATCGCTCAGGTCTGCGACTATCGCCCGGGCGAATTCATTCATACGCTGGGTGACGCGCATCTCTACAGCAACCATCTGGAACAGGCCAAGTTGCAACTGACGCGCGACACCCGCCCGCTGCCGGTCATGCGCCTGAATCCTGAAGTCAAGGATCTTTTTGCCTTCCGCTTCGAAGACTTCACGCTGGAAGGCTACGACCCACACCCGCACATTCCGGCACCCGTCGCCGTCTGAGATTCACGATGCCGCACGACATTACGCACACCGCCGCCTGGTCACAGCTCAGCGCCGCCCGCGACCGGCTGAGCAACACGCACTTGCGCTCCCTGTTCGCGAATGATGCGGATCGTTTCAGCCATTTCTCGCGCCAGGCCGACGGGCTGTTACTCGATTTTTCGAAGCAACGTCTGGATCAGGATACGCTGAACCATCTCGTCGCGCTGGCCGACGCCGCCGACGTCATTGGTTGGCGCGAACGCCTGTTCGCTGGTGACAAGATCAACGTCAGCGAAGAGCGCGCCGTCCTCCATCCAGCCTTGCGCCACCTCGACGACACCGCTTTTCCGTCTTCCGAGGCCGACGTCATGCCAGAAGTACGCGCGGTGCGCGAACAGATGGCGAATATCGTCGAACAGCTGCGCGGCGGCCACTGGAAGGGCTACACCGGCGATACCATTCGCCATGTCGTCAACATCGGCATCGGCGGCTCGGACCTCGGCCCCAAGATGGCGACGCGCGCATTGTCGGCCTTCGCGCATCCGGGTCTGCACGTGCACTATGTGTCCAACCTGGATGGGGCTCACCTCGCCCCGCTGCTGGAAACACTCGATCCGCGCTCCACGCTATTCATTATCGCCAGCAAGACGTTCACCACGCAGGAAACGATGATCAACGCGGCCAGCGCTCGCAACTGGATGCTGGCGCATACCGGTTCCGAAGAGACGCTGGCCAAACACTTCATCGCCGTCTCGGCGCATCCGGAACGAACCGCCGAATTCGGCATTCCACCGGCACAAGTGTTGCCGATGTGGGACTGGGTCGGCGGCCGCTATTCGTTGTGGTCCGCCGTCGGCCTGCCGCTCGCCGTCAGCATCGGCATGAGCGGCTTCGAACGCCTGCTGGCCGGCGCCCAGGCGATGGACCAGCATTTCCGCACCACGCCGCTGCACGACAACCTGCCCGTGCTGCTCGCGCTGCTCGGCATCTGGAATACCAACTTCCTCGGTGCGCACACGTCGGCCATCGTGCCGTACAACGAATCGCTACGCCACCTCCCCGGTTATCTGCAACAACTGGAGATGGAATCAAACGGCAAGACCGTCAACCGTGACGGCCAACCGCTGACTTGCCCGGCCAACCCCATCGTCTGGGGCGAAATCGGCGCCAACGGCCAACATGCCTTCTTCCAGTTATTGCATCAAGGCGGCTGGCTGGTGCCCTGCGACTTTATCGCCACAGCACTCAGCGACTACCCCTTACCGGGCCATCAGGCGCCGTTGTTGGCCAACTGTTTCGCGCAGAGTGCCGCGCTGGCGTTCGGTAAAACCGAAGCCGAAGCCCGCAGCGAACTCGAAGCCGCCGGCCTGTCGGCCGCACAACGCGATGCGCTATTGCCGCACAAGGTCTTTGCTGGCAACCAGCCCTCGACGACGTTATTACTGCCACGCCTGGATCCGTATCACCTCGGCCTGCTACTCGCGCTCTACGAGCACAAGGTGTTCGTCCAGGGCGTGATCTGGGGCATCAATTCCTTTGACCAATGGGGCGTCGAACTGGGCAAACAGCTCGCCTCGCGCGTGCTGCCGGTGCTTAACGGCGAGGCGCCCAAAGATGGCCTCGACGGCTCGACGCGCGGTCTCATCGACTGGACGCAGACCACCCATGGCTGATCCGATTTATTCAAACCTCGCGCTCATCGTTGCCGTCGCCCGCAACGGGATTATCGGCTGCACCAACGAAGACGGGCGCGGCGCCTTGCCCTGGCATCTGCCCGAAGATCTCAAACATTTCAAGGAAACCACGAGCGGTCACCCCATCATCATGGGACGCAAAACCTGGGAGTCGCTGGGGCGGCCATTGCCCAACCGGCGCAATATGGTCATCACCCGCCAGATCGGTTACACCGCGCCGGGCGCCGAGGTCTTTAACGATCTGCCGCAGGCGCTGGCCGCCATCGACAAAGATGACGCGGCGTTTATCATCGGCGGCGCCGAACTGTACCGTCAGGCCTTACCGTTGGCCGGCGAGCTGATCATCACGGAAGTCGGGATCGATGCGGTGGGTGACACAGTGTTCCCGGCCATCGATGCCGTGTGGCACGAAGCCTCTCGCAGCGAACACCTCAGCAGTTCGGGGATGCCGTACGCGTTTGTTCGTTACACGCGTCGGGCTGATTAAGCGCGCCCTCCCACTTGGCCACGACGGCCGTCGCGATGCCGTTACCAAGAACATTGGTCGCCGAACGCGCCATGTCCAGAAAGTGATCGACGCCGAGAATCAATAGCACGCCGGCCTCGGGGATATTGAAATTTGCCAGCGTCGCAGCAATCACCACCAATGAGGCCCGCGGCACGCCGGCGATACCCTTCGAGGTAATCATGAGCATCAACAACATGAGGAATTGTTGCCCCAGGCTCATCTCGATACCATAGGCCTGCGCAATGAATAGCGCCGCAAAGGTACAGTACATCATCGAGCCATCCAGGTTAAAAGAATAGCCGACGGGCAGCACAAACGAGGCGATCCGGTTGGCCGCACCAAAGCGCTCGACCTGCTCCAGGGTTTTGGGATACGCGGCTTCCGAGCTGGATGTCGTAAATGCCAGGACCAGCGGTTGGCGCAACATCTTAACGAGCCGCAGAACCGATCGACCCAGCACCAGAAATCCAGCCAAAATAATGACGCCCCATAGCACCAGAATCGCCGCATAAAACGACAGCATGAACTGGGCATAGGTCGCCAGAATGCCCAGGCCGCTTTTGGCGATGACAGCGGAGACCGCTGCAAACACGGCGACCGGCGCAAAGTTCATGACCATGGTCGTGATGCGCAGCATCAAGTGCGAGAGCATATCCAGATTGCGAAAGAATTCGTCAGCACGTGGCCCCAGATGCGCGCCCGCGACACCGAAAAATACCGCGAACACAACAATCTGCAGAATCTCGTTATGCGCCATCGCGTCGATGATGCTGACCGGAAACACGTGATGCAAAAAGTTGACCAGCTGATTTCCCGGCGCGACGAGCCCGCTCGCGGCTGTTGCCGACGGCATGTCGAGATGAACACCCGCACCGGGTTGCAACAGATGGACCATCACGAGACCGAGCAGCAGCGACACAAACGACATGGTCACGAACCAACCGAAGGTTTTGAGGCCGACCCGGCCAATAGTTTTAGTATCGCCCATGCTCGCAATGCCGACCGCCAATGACGCGAACACGAGCGGCGCAATGATCATTTTGATCATGCGCAGGAAGATATCCGTCAGCAACGACACGTTTTCGGCATAGGCCGACGAAAAATCGGGCGAGCTCAGGTGATGCACCGTCGCGCCCGACAACACGCCGAGCAATAGCGCAATCAGAATGAACTGGGTCAGTCGTTGAGATTGCATTATCACGACTCTGCCAAATTAGCGCACGCAGTCGACGTAGTACGCTGTCTTGCCGTTTTGCTCGCCTTTGACCAGACCGTGTACGTCCGTCTCGAAACCCGGGAAGCGCTCATTGAACTCACGCGCGAACTGCAAGTAATTGACGATGGTCTTGTTGAAACGCTCGCCCGGGATCAGCAGCGGAATACCCGGCGGATAGGGCGTCACCAGCATGGCGGTCACGCGCCCCTCGAGTTCATCAATGGCGACGCGCTCGATTTCACGGTGGGCCATCTTGGCGAAGGCCTCGGCGGGCCGCATCGCGGGCACCATGTCGGACAGATACATCTCCGTGGTCAAGCGGGCGACGTCGTTCTTCTTGTAGACATCATGAATCTGCCGACACAGGTCGCGCAGACCGATGTTTTCGTAACGCGGGTGCTTCTGGCAAAACTCGGGCAGCACCTTCCACAACGGCTGGTTCTTGTCGTAGTCATCTTTGAACTGTTGCAACTCGGTCACCATCGTATTCCAACGACCCTTGGTAATACCGATCGTGAACATGATGAAGAATGAATACAGGCCGCACTTCTCGACGATCACGCCGTGTTCGGCCAGATACTTGGTGACGATAGCCGCCGGAATGCCGATGTCTTCCGAAAAGTCGCCATCGACGTCCAATCCCGGCGTGATAATCGTCGCCTTGATCGGATCGAGCATGTTAAAGCCCTCAGCCAGCTGGTCGAAACCGTGCCAGCGGTCGCCCGGTTTGAGCATCCAGCTGTCGCGTTCTTCGATGCCTTCCTCGGACAGGTCATCCGGCCCCCAGACCTTGAACCACCAGCCTTCGCCCCACTCCTCGTCCACCTTGCGCATGGCGCGACGGAAGTCGAGCGCTTCGGCAATCGACTCTTCGACGAGCGCCGTGCCACCCGGCTCTTCCATCATGGCTGCCGCAACATCGCATGAGGCAATGATGGCGTACTGCGGCGAGGTCGAGGTATGCATCAGATAGGCTTCGTTGAAGACGTCACGATCCAACTTGCGATCTTCCGAATCCTGCACCAGGATCTGCGAGGCCTGGCTCAAACCGGCCAGCAGCTTATGCGTCGATTGCGTCGAAAACACCATCGACTCCTTACAGCGCGGACGATCGGCGCCGATCGCGTGGTAGTCACCGTAGAAATCATGGAAGGCGGCATGTGGTAGCCACGCTTCATCAAAGTGCAGCGTGTCGATCTTGCCGTCGAGCATTTCCTTGATCTCTTCGACGTTGTAGAGAATGCCGTCGTAAGTCGATTGCGTAATCGTCAGCACACGCGGCTTGGCGTTCTTGTCGGTAATGAACGGATTCGCCGCGATCTTCTTCTGAATGCTCTCCCAGGAGAACTCGCTCTTCGGAATCGGGCCGATGATGCCGAAGTTATTGCGGGTTGGCATCAGAAAGACCGGAATAGCGCCGGTCATGATGATCGAGTGCAACACCGATTTGTGGCAGTTGCGGTCGACGACGACAATGTCGCCCGGCGCCACGGTCGAATGCCAGACGATCTTGTTCGAGGTCGACGTCCCGTTGGTCACGAAGTAGAGGTGATCGCAATTGAAAATGCGCGCGGCATTGCGCTCCGAAGCCGCCACCGGGCCTGTGTGATCCAGCAACTGGCCGAGTTCTTCCACCGCGTTACAAACGTCGGCGCGCAGCATGTTTTCGCCAAAAAACTGGTGGAACATCTGGCCCACCGGACTCTTCAGGAAGGCGACGCCGCCCGAGTGACCCGGGCAGTGCCAGGAATACGAACCGTCGGCGGCGTAATGCGTCAGCGCCCGGAAAAACGGCGGTGGCAACGAATCCAGATAGGCTTTGGCCTCGCGCACGACATTACGCGCGATGAACTCCGGCGTGTCTTCGAACATGTGGATGAAGCCATGCAGTTCGCGCAGGATGTCGTTGGGAATATGGCGCGACGTGCGCGTCTCGCCATGCAAGAAGATCGGAATATCGGCGTTCTTAAAGCGGATTTCTTCGACAAAGGCCCGCAGATCGGCAATCGTTTGCTCTTCGTCATTGAGCAGTTCTTCATCGTCAATCGACAGAATGAAGGCCGAGGCGCGACTCTGCTGTTGCGCGAATGAACTCATGTCGCCGTAGCTGGTGACGCCGAGCACATCCATGCCCTCGGCTTTAATGGCATCGGCTAAGGCACGGATGCCCAGACCGGAGGCGTTCTCCGAGCGAAAGTCTTCGTCAATGATGATGATCGGAAAATGAAATTTCATGGCAACTCCTGGGCCAGAAAGAACTTCCGCGTGCCGGCAGGCCGGTCACGCGGAGCAATGAGACGGTTGAAAGAGCTTAATACGTTAAATTTTCGGGAGTGTGACACCGACCTGGCCCTGGTACTTGCCGCCACGATCTTTGTACGAGGTTTCACACACTTCATCAGATTCGAAGAACAGCACCTGGGCGCAGCCCTCGCCAGCATAAATCTTGGCCGGCAGCGGCGTCGTGTTCGAGAACTCCAGCGTCACATAGCCTTCCCACTCCGGTTCGAATGGGGTCACGTTAACAATGATGCCGCAGCGAGCATACGTGCTCTTGCCCAGACAGACGGTCAGCACACTACGCGGAATGCGGAAATACTCGACGGTGCGGGCCAGCGCGAACGAATTGGGCGGAATGATGCAGACATCCGACTCGACTTCGACGAAGGACTTGGGGTCGAACTGTTTCGGATCGACCACGGTGCTGTTGATATTGGTAAACACCTTGAATTCGCGCGCACAGCGGATGTCGTAGCCATAGCTCGACGTGCCATAGGACACGATCTTCTGGCCGTTCACTTCACGCACAAGATCCGGCGAAAACGGCTCTATCATGCCGTGCTGTTCGGCCATACGGCGAATCCACTTGTCAGACTTGATGCTCATACCAGCTCCAGGTGTCCCGTCGGGAACTCGAATTCAGAGAAATTGGCGGAAATTGTACCCTGATCCCGGCGGAATCACGGCACAACCCGCTCATTCCACGACGATTTTCGGGAATTTATGACTCATATCGCGCGCCCGAGCTGCAATCGCCGCCGCCACCTTGAGCGCGATATCCCGGTACTGCTGGCTGATCGGGCTTGCCGGGTCGGCCGTCACGATCGGCTGGCCGGCGTCCAGACCCAGACGAATGCGCATATCGAGCGGTAGCTTGCCAAGCAGCGGCACATGGAAGTCGGCACCCAGCGCTTCGCCGCCGCCCTCACCGAAGATCGGTTCGGCGTGGCCGCAATTGCTACAGATGTGCATCGACATATTCTCGACGATACCCAGAATGGGCACCCCCACCTTCTCGAACATACGAATGCCCTTGCGCGCGTCGAGCAGCGCGATGTCCTGCGGCGTCGTCACGATCACCGAACCGGTCACCGGCACTTTCTGCGCCAGCGTCAGCTGGATGTCGCCGGTGCCCGGTGGCATATCGACGACCAGGTAATCCAATTCGCCCCACAGCGTGTCACGCAGCAGCTGTTCCAACGCCGAGGTCACCATCGGGCCGCGCCAGACCATCGGCGAATCGGCATCGACCAGAAAGCCGATCGACATCAGCGCAATGCCATGCCCCTGCAACGGGTCGATATGCTTGCCGTCGGGCGAGTGCGGTTGTTGTTTGCCGATCCCCAGCATTTGCGGAATCGATGGGCCGTAGATGTCGGCATCGAGCAGACCGACGCGCGCCCCATGCTGCGCCAACGCCAGTGCCAGATTGACTGCCGTACTGCTTTTGCCGACGCCGCCCTTACCGGACGCTACCGCAATGAGATTCTTCACGCCCTTGAGCAGTGGCAGATTGCGTTGCACGACATGCGCTTCGATCGCCGATGTCACCTCGACGCGCACCGGCGTCGCCCCTGCCAGCGGCGCCAACGCCGCCGCGATCCGGGTTTCAATGGCCGGCGCTGCCAGCGCCGCCGGGTAGCCGACCTGAACGCGCACGACCCACGCTTCCGGAGCGCACGTCAACGCTTCGCCCACCTGACGCGCCTGAAAATAGGGCTTGTCGGTCAGCGGGTCGATCAAGCCGGTGAGGATTTCGCAGGCTTGATCTAAGGTCACTTTATCAACGGGGGACATTGTGCAAACTCCAATGGATGTCGGGGGGCTGATGCCTGTTTTTAGTTTTCTGGAGATTCTACGCTGCTTTTTTACGACTTAAAGCGCGCGAAAAGCCCCTACCGTCAACGTTGTAAGCCTCTGATCGGCTAAAATTGCGTCCATGAAACGTTCACTGCTCGTTACCTCCGCCCTGCCTTACGCCAACGGCGCCATTCACCTCGGTCACTTGGTCGAATATATTCAGACCGACATTTGGGTGCGCTTTCAGAATCTGATCGGCAACACCGCGACCTACGTCTGTGCCGACGATACGCACGGCACGCCGATTATGCTGCGCGCCGAGAAGGAAGGCATCACACCGGAGGCGCTGATTGCCCGCGTGCATCAAGAGCATCTGCGCGACTTCACCGGGTTTCACGTCGACTTCGATCTGTACCACTCCACGCACAGCGACGAGAATCGCGAATGCGCCGAAACTATCTACCGGGCGTTGCGCGACGCGGGCCTCATCGAAACTCGCGAGATCGAGCAGTACTACGATAACGAGAAGGGCATGTTCCTGCCCGATCGCTTTATCAAGGGCACCTGCCCCAAATGCGGCGC
>CAZSAE010000041.1:0-7800 GCA_964604765.1 uncultured Dechloromonas sp.
GCGAAACGCGGCACCTTGGTCACCACGTAGTCGATCGACGGTTCGAACGATGCTGGTGTCTTGCCGCCGGTGATTTCGTTAGCCAGCTCGTCCAGCGTGTAACCCACGGCCAGCTTGGCGGCAATCTTGGCAATCGGGAAGCCCGTCGCTTTGGAAGCCAGCGCCGACGAACGCGAGACGCGCGGGTTCATCTCGATGACGACCATACGGCCGTCGTCCGGATTAATCGAGAACTGCACGTTCGAACCACCCGTATCCACCCCGATCTCGCGCAACACGGCGATCGAAGCGTTACGCATGATCTGATATTCCTTGTCGGTCAGCGTCTGCGCCGGCGCCACGGTGATCGAGTCGCCGGTATGCACGCCCATCGGGTCGAGGTTTTCAATCGAACAGATGATGATGCAATTGTCCTTACGGTCCCGCACCACTTCCATTTCGTACTCTTTCCAGCCGAGCAGCGATTCTTCAATCAGCAGCTCGCTGGTCGGCGAAGCTTCAAGACCGCGCTTGCAGATGGTCTCGAACTCTTCCATGTTGTAGGCGATGCCACCACCAGTCCCACCCAGCGTGAACGACGGACGGATGATGGTCGGAAAACCGATGCTCGCCTGCACCTGATACGCCTCTTCCATGGAGTGGGCGATGGCCGAACGCGCCGAGCCCAGGCCGATCTTGCTCATGGCCTGCTTGAACTTCTCGCGGTCTTCGGCTTTGTCGATGGCCTCACGCGAGGCACCGATCAGCTCGACGCCAAACTTTTCCAGCACGCCGTGAGCGGCCAGATCCAGAGCGCAATTGAGCGCGGTCTGACCACCCATGGTCGGCAGCAGCGCATCGGGGCGCTCGGTTTCGATGATGCGGGCCACGACTTGCCAGGTGATCGGCTCGATATAGGTGACATCGGCCATTTCCGGATCGGTCATGATGGTGGCCGGGTTCGAGTTCACCAGAATGACTTTGTAGCCTTCTTCGCGCAGCGCCTTGCAGGCCTGAGCGCCGGAATAGTCGAACTCGCAGGCCTGACCGATAACGATCGGGCCGGCGCCGATGATGAGAATGCTTTTAAGGTCTGTACGCTTGGGCATGATTCAGTTTCTTATTATTTTGTGGCGTGCTGATGCATCAGATCGATGAATCGGTCAAAGAGATAGCTCACGTCGTGCGGACCGGGGCTGGCTTCCGGGTGCCCCTGGAACGAGAAGGCCGGGGCGTCGGTCAGGGCGATGCCCTGCAGGGTGCCGTCGAACAGCGACACATGCGTCACGCGCACATTGGCCGGCAGCGTTTCGGCATCCGCCGCAAAGCCGTGGTTCTGGCTGGTGATCAGCACCTGGCCGGTATCCACATCTTTCACCGGATGGTTGGCGCCGTGGTGGCCAAACTTCATCTTGGCGGTCTTGGCGCCGGCAGCCAGCGCCAGCAGCTGGTGGCCGAGACAGATGCCGTAGATCGGTTTCTTCACAGCGAGGAATTCTCGGATGGCGGCAATCGCGTAGTCACAAGGTTCGGGATCGCCCGGCCCATTGGACAGGAAAACACCGTCCGGATTCATGGCCAGCACATCGGCGGCCGAGGTTTGCGCCGGCACCACGGTGACGTCACAGCCCCGCTCGGCCAGCATGCGCAGAATGTTGCGCTTGACGCCAAAATCGTAGGCAACGACCTTGAAACGTGGCGTCGGACCAGTCACATAGCCCTTCAGCGTCCACTCACCCTGATTCCACGTGTAGGATTTATCGACGGTCACTTCCTTGGCCAGATCCATACCGGCCAGACCCGGGAAGGCCTTGGCTTCCGCCAGCGCGGCAGCCTCATCCAGCGTTTCACCAGCGGCGGCGGCGATAATGCAACCCGCCTGGGCGCCCTTCTCGCGCAGGATGCGCGTCAGCTTACGCGTATCAATACCGGCGATGGCGACGATGCCATGCTTGACCAGATACGACGACAGATCGCTCTGGGCACGCCAGTTCGAAGCAACCAGCGGCAGATCGCGGATCACCAGACCGGCAGCATAATTGGCCGCCGATTCGAAGTCTTCGTCGTTGCAACCGACGTTGCCGATATGCGGGTAGGTCAGCGTCACGATCTGACGGCAGTACGACGGATCAGTCAGGATTTCCTGGTAACCGGTCATCGCAGTGTTGAACACCACTTCACCCGAAGTCTTACCCGCCGCCCCGATCGATTCGCCCCGGAACACTGTGCCATCGGCCAACACCAGCATTGCCGCTGGCCGAGTGGAACAAAGCGGGATGCTGCTCTTGGCAGCGGACGAGGCAGACGATAAAGACGAGGCAGACTCAGCGTAGGACACAGCGGCTCCGGGTGGCAGACATGCAAAGCGGGAGCCCAAAACCGCCGCCCGAAGGCGAACTTTCTGGTACTCCCGCTTGATTCCTGCAAATGCAGGATATTAAGCTGCCAAATTATAGCGAAAAATACTGCGTTACGCTAGCGCCCCCGAGAGGCCATCAACCGCGCAGGCCAAGCACATCCTGCATATCAAACAAGCCCTTAGCGCGGCCATGCATGAATTTGGCGGCGCGCACGCTGCCCAATGCATAGGGCATACGGCTACTGGCCTTATGGCCGATTTCGACGCGTTCGCCGGTACCACAGAACATAACGACATGGTCGCCGACGATATCGCCGCCGCGCACCGTGGCAAAGCCGATGGTGCTTTCCGCACGCTCACCAGTTACGCCTTCTCGGCCGTAAACGGCGACCTCTTTGAGATTACGCCCCAATTCCTGCGCCACCACCTCGCCCATGCGCAACGCGGTGCCCGACGGCGCATCGACCTTGTGGCGGTGGTGCGCTTCGACAATCTCCACGTCGTAACCGCTGTTGAGAATCCCGGCAGCAATTTGCAGCAGCTTGAAAGTGACATTGACGCCCACGCTCATATTTGGCGCAAAGACCACCGGCACCGATTGGGCGGCGTCGCTAATCGCGGCCTTACCGTCTTCTTCGAAACCCGTCGTGCCAATCACCATGCCGACGCCGGCGGCCTTGCAGGCCTGCAGATGGGTCAGCGTCGCTTCAGGCCGCGTGAAATCGATCATGCAATCGGCACCCTTCAGACCCGCCGCCACATCGGTGCTGATACGCACCGGCGTTGACTGACCGACAAACTCACCCGGATCGCGGCCAACGAATTCGCTGCCCTCGCGTTCAAACGCGGCATGCAGGGTCGTCGCGGGATCACGCAGCACCGCTTCGATCAGCATCCGGCCCATGCGGCCAGACGCACCCGCGATGGCAATCTTGACGGCACCCGGCAAAGAACTGGACATACGATTTCCTTCGAATTATTTGAAGAGGTGGATAAAGCGCCACCACCAGGAGTCGCCTTCGGGTTCGGAATTTTCTGCGGGTCCTTCCGCATTTTCGGGCAACGAACCCAGATCAATCACTTGCGGCTGATTACCCTGCACCGCATTGGCCACGGCGGCCGCCGCATCCGCATCGGCGTTCAGGTTGCCCGTGAACTGCACGTCGGCCGGCTGGCCGGGCGCGACATCGCCACCAACGCGCTCCAGCTGACCGGCCGCATTGAAATACATGAAAATGTTGCGCATCGTGATCTGCCCAGTCGCACCGTCTTCATAGCGATAGACATAGTCCCAGCGATTGGCGTGGAACGGATCCTGCAACAGCGGCGTCCCCAGCACATAACGCACCTGATCGCGCGTCATGCCAGGACGCAGCTGCGCAATCTGTTTCTGCTCGACCAGATTCCCCTGCTGCACGTTGATGCGATATTCAAGGAAGTAGCGCTCAACGGCACAACCGCTCAGCCCCCCGACCGCCAGCATGATGGCCCCCAGACACAAACCGCGCAGGGCCGGCAAGGTCGACAGGGCAGAAATCCGGAAAAAAGGCATGGACAAAACGGCTCGGAGCAAAAGCCGTTATCATATCCGAAGTCACCCCCTCAGGAACCGTTTTATATGCCTTCCCCGAAAGACCTGCAGCAATCCGGACTGAAAGCCACGATGCCGCGCATGAAGATTCTCGAGGTCTTCGAAAAGCACCGGGATGCGCACCTAACAGCCGATGACGTGTATCGGATTCTGGTCACGGGCGGGCTCGACATCGGGCTGGCCACGGTCTATCGGGCACTGACGCAGTTCGAACAAGCCGGCCTGTTGCAGAAACAGAATTTCGAATCGGGCAAGGCGGTTTTTGAACTCAATCGTGGCGACCACCACGACCACCTCGTCTGTTTGCAATGTGACCGCGTCGTGGAATTCTGCGACCCGGAAATCGAGCAGAAACAGGCCGACATCGCCGACAAGCTCGGTTTCAAGATTCAGGCGCACGACCTCTGTCTGTATGCCGACTGTGTCGATCAGGCCTGCCCACATCGCCCCACACAGAAGACGCTCGGCAACGCTTAACGGTCGAGTTTGAGCATCTCGGCAGCGTGCGCCCGTGTACGCGCGGTAATCTCCACGCCACCCAGCATACGGGCGATCTCTTCGATCCGGGCGCTATCGTCAAGCGCTTTGACCTGACTCCGATACACGGCGCCCGCAACACCGCCAGCAGCGGATTTTTCCTTGCTTTGTTCCTTACTCACCTGCCATTGCCAGCCGGCACAGGCGGCGACTTGCGGCAAGTGCGTCACGCATAACACTTGTCGGCGCTCGCCAAGTCGGGCCAGCAAACGACCAACCACTTCGGCGACGCCGCCGCCGATGCCGACATCCACTTCGTCAAAAATCAGCGTCGGCACTGCGCTACAAGCGCTGGTCACGACTTGAATGGCCAGGCTGATGCGCGACAGTTCACCGCCCGACACCACCTTGGAGAGGGTGCGCCAATCGCTACCGGCCAGGCCACTGACCTGAAACTCGACCCGTTCGTTACCATGTGCGCTGCCTTCACCGTCGATGGGCTGCAACACGATGCGGCACTGGCCGCCGCCCAACGCCAGATCCTGCATGGCCTCGCTAACACCCTTACCCAGCGTCTTTGCGGCTTTTTCACGACCCTTACTCAAACGGCTGGCCGCTTCGCGGTATTCGGCGGCTGCCGTCGCCACCCGCGTTTCGAGCGCAGCAATATCCGTCGCGTCGGCCAGCTGCTCCGCTTCTTGCTGCAACTGGCGATAAAGGCCGGGCAGCCCGGCAGGCTCGACCTGATGCTTGCGCGCCAGATCCAGCATCGCGCTCATACGGCGCTCGACCTCGGCCAGGCGCACCGGGTCCAGATCCAAACGATCCAGATGCCGGCGCAAAACCGTCAGCACTTCCGAAAGTTCGTTATGCGCCGCCTGCAACAAATCGCTGGGCGTTTGCAAACGAGCATCCATCGCCGCGCCTTCGCGCAAACGGTGTTCCAATCGGCTTAACGATGAAAGCAACGGTTCCTCGCCTTCGCCCAGTGCATCGATCGAGCCCTGCACGATCTCGATCAGGCTGCTGGCATTGGCCAGACGACTCTGTTCCTCGCCCAGGGCCTGCCAACCCCAATCGGCCTCGTCGTTGGCCACTTCGGACAAGGCCTTGATCTGCCAGGCCAGCGCATCCCGCCGCGCCGCGATATCGCCAGAGCGCTTACCGGCATCCGCCAGCAACTGCCGCGCCGAAGTCCAGACGCGCCAGGCTTCGGCAACAGTGGCCGCTACTTTTTGCAGCTGCCCGAAATCGTCGAGCAACTGGCGCTGCGCGTCGCCGCGCAACAACGATTGATGCGCATGTTGTCCATGAATATCGAGCAGCCATTCGCCAACGGCACGCACCTGCTGCAGCGTCACGGGCACGCCGTTCACAAAGGCGCGCGAGCGGCCTGCCGCTTCCAGGACGCGGCGAATCAAAACGCCCTCGCCCGAATCGAGCGGAATCTCCTGCTCGGCAAACCAGGCATGAAACTCCGGGTTTTCCACCGCATCGAACTCGGCGCTTACTTCGGCACGCGACGCACCGAAACGAATCAGCCCTGCATCCGCCCGCTCGCCCAAGACAAACGCCAAGGCGTCGATCAGCAATGATTTCCCGGCACCGGTTTCACCGGTTAACGCACCAAAACCTGGCTGGAATTCCAGCTCCAGCGTATCAACCAGCACAAAGTCGCGGATGACCAGACGGGACAGCATCCCTTTAGGTCCTCGTCGATTGCGAACTGTTGACGGTCTGACCCGGCCGAATACTCGGCCCTTCGCTCCAGTGCAGTTTCTGACGCAACATGGCGAAATAACTGTAACCCGGTGGGTGCAGCAAGCGAACACGATGCGGCGAACGCACCAGACGTACCGAATCACCGGGCATCAGATCGACCGTTTCCTGTCCGTCAAAGTGGGCGCGCGCGTTGGCGCCCTGCACGAGCTTGACCTCGATACGGGCGGAATCCGGCAGCGTGATCGGACGGTTCGATAGTGCGTGCGGACACAACGGCACCAGCGCAATGCCCCCTAGCTTGGGGTGCAAAATAGGCCCATTGGCTGAAAGCGCATAAGCCGTCGAACCGGTCGGCGTGCTGATGATGAGTCCGTCGGCACGCGCGCTGTAAATGAATTCATCATCGACGCGCAGCTCGAATTCGATCATGCGGCCGGTGGCGCCCTTGTCGATGACGACATCATTGAACGCCAGATTGGCTTGCGGTTGCCAGCTGGCCGATGCGCCGCCAAACACCACCTCGGTGTCGAGCAGCAAACGTTCTTCCTGCGTGAACGCACCATCCATCAGTTGTGCCATCGCTTCCAGCATGTCGGAGCGCGCGATATCGGTCATAAAACCCAGACGGCCCTGGTTAATACCGACCAGCGGCCGGTCATAGCGCGCCAACTGACGCGCCGCGTGCAGCATCGTGCCGTCGCCACCCACCACCACCGCCAGATCGGCGCACGTGCCGATCTGCACGAAATCGGCACAATCTGCGGTATTTAATGCCGTCCTGCCCAGCAGATGCTCGGTCTGGATGGCCGTTTCGGTTTCGACCAGCACCGCCACGCCGCGCGCCTGAAAGAAGCCGGCCAGCGCCGCGATCGAGTCACCGACTTCGGGGCTATCCTGGCGGCCGATCAGGGCGACCGTCTTCAGCGGCAAAGGGTAAGACATCCATCCAGCTCCATCAGCAACAATGCGCAAACATAGGGTCAGACGCGATTAAACCACAGAATAATTTTGTAGAATCGAGCATCATGTCCAATCATCACGCTTCCGGAATCTTCAGCGCAAAACCTGGCGCAGCGTCGGCGACGCCGCTGGATGATCGCGCCTGCGTGCTACTCAAGACGCTGGTCGAAAGTTATATCGCCGAAGGCGCACCCGTCGGCTCGCGGGCGCTGTCGCGCGTTTCGGGCCTGGATCTGTCTGCGGCCACGGTACGCAACGTCATGGCCGATCTCGAAGATCTGGGCTTCATCGCCAGCCCGCACACCTCCGCCGGGCGCATCCCCACGCCGCGTGGCTACCGGTTTTTCGTCGACTCCCTGCTCACCATGCAACCCCTGGAGCAGATCGACCAGGCGCGTATTATTTCCGAACTGGTCGGCGCCAAGGCGCAGCCCGGGCAGATCATCAGTCAGGCGTCGCGTCTGCTTTCCGACCTGACCCATTTCGCCGGTATCGTCATCGCACCGCGCCACGTCAGCACGCGCATCCGCCAGATCGAATTCATCGCCCTCTCGGAAAAACGCGTCCTGCTTGTGCTCGTGACCAGTGACGGCAACGTACAAAACCGGATTCTGACGACCGACCGCCCCTACAGCCCCAGCGAGCTGATCGAAGCCGCCAACACGCTGAACCAGAACTTCGTCGGCCTCGAACTCGAACAGATGCGCCACCG
>CAZSAE010000041.1:7900-13466 GCA_964604765.1 uncultured Dechloromonas sp.
CCAACACGCTGAACCAGAACTTCGTCGGCCTCGAACTCGAACAGATGCGCCACCGCGTCCACGACGAGCTGACCCGCATCCGTGCCGACATGCAGGCGCTTATGACCGCCGCACTCACCGCCAGCAGCGAAGCGCTGATGCCGCGCGAATCCGAAACCGTGATTTCCGGCGAAAAGAACCTGCTCGATGTCGAAGATCTGAGTTCCAATATGCGCCGTCTGCGCGAACTGTTCGACCTCTTCGAACAGCGCACTGCGCTGGTTCGTCTGCTCGATCTATCGCAGCAGGCAGCCGGTGTCCGGCTCTACATCGGCCAGGAATCCGGCATCGCCACGCTCGATGAGTGCAGCGTCGTCACGGCGCCGTATCAGGTCGAAGATCAGATCGTCGGCTCGGTCGGCGTCATCGGTCCGACCCGCATGGCCTATGATCGCGTTATCCCCATTGTCGATATCACCGCCCGCCTGCTATCCAGCGCACTAACCGAACAGGCACAAGCCTGACCAAAACCTCATGAACAAAAAAACCGTCACCTGGCGTCACGGCACGCCACCGAAGACCGCTGTCGTGCTCGTTAATCTGGGCACCCCTGAATCGCCCACACCGCCTGCCGTTCGGCGCTATCTGGCCGAGTTTCTGGGCGACCCGCGCGTCGTCGAAATTCCACGCCTGCTGTGGTTGGCCATCCTGCACGGCATTATCCTGCGCGTGCGTCCCAAAAAATCGGCGGCCAAGTACGCCACGATCTGGACCGACGCGGGCTCGCCGTTGCTGGTTCATACCGAAGCCCAAAGCCGTCTTTTGGGCAATGTTCTGCGCCAACGCGGCCATGATCTCGTTGTGACCTGGGCTATGCGTTATGCCAATAACGGCCCGCGCAGCATTCCCGTCGTGCTCGAACAACTTCGCGCCGATAACGCTACGCGTATTTTGCTGCTGCCCATGTATCCGCAGTATTCGGCCAGCACCACCGCCACGGCGATTGATCAGGCGCTTAGCTGGCTGAGTGCCCTACGCAACCAGCCGGAACTGCGCTATGTACGCAATTTCGCCGATGATGCCGGTTACATCAACGCCATCGCCAACGAAATCCGTACTCATTGGGCGACGACCCCGCCGCCCACTCTGCCCGATCAAAGCTACCGCCTGGTCATGAGTTTCCACGGCCTGCCGGAGCGCAATCTCAAACTCGGCGATCCCTATTTCTGCGAATGCCATAAAACCGCGCGCCTCGTCGCCGAAGCACTGGATCTGCCGCCCGAATCGGTTGTGACCACCTTCCAGTCGCGCTTTGGCAAGGCCAAATGGTTGCAACCCTACACCGAACCGACGCTGATCGAGTTGGCCAAACAGGGCGTCAAGCGCGTCGACATCCTTTGCCCCGGTTTCGTCGCCGACTGCCTGGAGACCCTGGAAGAAATCAGTATGGAGGTGCGCGCCGCGTTCCTGACGGCCGGCGGTGAACACTTTCACTATCTCCCCTGTCTCAACGAAAATCCCGGCTGGATCGAAGCGCTGGCCAACCTGTGCGAACGCCATCTGGCCGGTTGGCCGCTCCAGGCGCCCAGCCACGACACACGGGAGCGACAGGCGACTCGCGCTAAAGCGCTGGGCGCCCTTGAATAACCCCATCATCGGCCCCAGCTAAAGCAAAACATCTCATTTTCACGCGCGTCGTTAACAAAACAGGAACAAAACCGACATGACCGAACAACACCAAGAGCCCAACGTCGAAGAACCCCTCGTCGAGCAGACCGCACCCGAATCCGCTGAAACGCCAGATACCCCGGAGGCCCAACTGGCCGCCGCCGAAGCCAAAGTCGCCGAACTGCAGGATGCGTATCTGCGCGCCAAGGCCGAAGGTGAAAATTTGCGCCGTCGTGCCGCCGATGATGTCACCAAAGCGCACAAATTCGCCGTCGAGAAGTTCGCCCGTGAACTGATTGCCGTGTGCGACAGCCTGGATGCTGCGCTGACGGATACCACCGCTGACGCAGCCACGCTGCGCTCCGGCGTAGAACTGACCCAGAAGCAACTGCTGGCCGCGCTTGAACGCTCGGGTATGCGCGTTGAAAACCCGGCGCCCGGCGACAAATTCGACCCGAACCAGCATCAGGCCATCGCCATGGTCGATGCCGACCAACCGGGCAACACGGTGGTCAACGTCCTGCAAAAGGGCTATCAGCTCTCCGAGCGCGTCCTGCGTCCGGCCATGGTGACCGTGGCGAACGGATAACACTAGGCGAAATCGGCAGCCGCTACTATTGAAATGCGGCATGACAACCCCATATAGCTGTCATGTCCGGTGAGATCGCAACGGCAAACGCTGCGTTTCACCCAACCAATCAATCACTTAGTAAATAACAAGGATAAGCATCCATGGGAAAAATTATCGGTATCGACCTCGGCACCACCAACTCGTGCGTTTCCGTCATGGAAAACGGCACACCGAAGGTCATTGAAAACGCTGAAGGCGCCCGTACCACCCCGTCGATCATCGCTTACACCAACGACGGCGAAGTCCTGGTCGGCGCACCGGCCAAGCGCCAGGCGGTTACCAATCCCAAGAACACGGTTTATGCCATCAAGCGCTTGATCGGTCGTCGCTTTGAAGACAAGGAAGTCCAGAAGGACATCAGCTTGATGCCGTTCAAGATCATCAAGGCCGACAACGGCGACGCCTGGGTGGAAGTACTCAGCGACAAGAAGATGGCCCCGCAACAGGTGTCGGCCGAAGTGCTGCGCAAAATGAAAAAGGCCGCCGAAGACTATCTGGGTGAAGAGGTCACTGAAGCCGTCATCACGGTGCCGGCCTACTTCAACGACAGCCAGCGTCAGGCCACCAAGGACGCCGGCCGCATCGCCGGTCTGGACGTCAAACGCATCATCAACGAACCGACCGCTGCTGCCCTTGCCTTTGGCCTGGACAAAAAAGAAGGCGATCGCAAGATTGCCGTTTTCGACCTCGGCGGCGGCACCTTCGACATCTCGATCATCGACATCTCGGAAATCGACGGCGAACACCAGTTCGAAGTGCTGTCGACCAACGGCGACACCTTCCTCGGCGGTGAAGACTTCGACCAGCGTCTGATCGACTACATCGTCACCGAATTCAAGAAAGAATCCGGCGCCGATCTGAAAAACGATGTGCTGGCGCTGCAGCGTCTGAAGGAAGCTGCTGAAAAGGCCAAGATCGAGCTGTCGTCGGCCCAGCAGACCGAAATCAATCTGCCGTACATCACGGCCGATGCCAGCGGTCCGAAGCACCTGACCATGAAGATCACCCGTGCCAAGTTCGAAAGCCTGGTCGATGATCTGATCGAACGTACCATCGCTCCCTGCGCCACCGCGCTCAAGGACGCCGGTTGCTCGGCTTCGGACATCAGCGATGTCATCCTGGTCGGCGGTATGACCCGCATGCCCAAGGTGCAGGATAAGGTTAAGGAATTCTTCGGCAAAGAGCCGCGCAAGGACGTCAACCCGGATGAAGCCGTGGCCGTTGGTGCGGCAGTTCAGGGCGGCGTGCTGCAAGGCGACGTCAAGGACGTCCTGCTGCTCGACGTCACCCCGCTCACCCTAGGTATCGAAACCCTGGGCGGCGTGATGACCAAGCTGATTCCGAAGAACACCACGATCCCGACCAAGGCCAGCCAGGTCTTCTCGACCGCCGACGACAACCAGTCGGCCGTGACCATCCACGTGCTGCAAGGCGAGCGTGAAATGGCCAGCGGCAACAAGAGCCTGGGTCAGTTCAACCTGGAAGGCATTCCGTCTGCCCCGCGCGGCACGCCGCAGATCGAAGTTACCTTCGACATCGACGCCAACGGCATCCTGCACGTGTCGGCTAAGGACAAGCAAACCGGTAAGGAAAACAAGATCACCATCAAGGCCAACACCGGTCTGTCGGAAGAAGAGATCCAGCGCATGGTCAAGGACGCCGAAGCCAACGCCGCCGAAGACCACAAGGCGCGTGAGCTGGCCGATGCCCGCAACAGCGGTGACGCCGCCGTGCACAGCGTGCGCAAGATGCTGACCGAACTGGGCGACAAGGTCCCGGCCGATGAAAAGGCCAAGATCGAAGCCGCTGCCAAGGAAGTCGAAGACGCGGTTCGCGGCACCGACAAGGCCGAGATCGAGAAGAAGGCCGAAGCGCTGATGCAGGCTTCGCAAGCACTGGCGCAACTGGCGGGCGCACAAGGCGGTGACGCTGGTGCCGCACCAGGTGCCCAGGCCGACGCCGGCAAACAGCCGGAAGGCGATGTGGTGGACGCCGAGTTCACCGAAGTGAAAGACAAGAAGTAATCCCGGATCTCTGATCCGGCGGGGGCAAGGGTGACCTTGCCCCCTTTTGCATTCTCCCAATTTGATTCACACCGAAGCTGAACTGCCATGTCTAAACGCGATTACTACGAAACTCTGGGTGTTAATAAAGGCGCCTCCGACGACGAACTGAAAAAGGCCTATCGTCGACTCGCCATGAAGCTCCATCCCGATCGTAATCCAGACGACAAATCCGCCGAAGCCCAGTTCAAGGAAGTCAAGGAAGCCTACGAAGTCCTCAGCGACCCGCACAAGCGCGCGGCTTACGACCAGTACGGCCATGCCGGCGTCGATCCGTCGATGGGCGGCGGCTTTGGTGGATTTGGCGGCGGTGGCGCCGGTGGTTTCGACTTCGGCAACATCTTCGAAGAAATCTTCCGCGGTGGCGGCGGCGGTGGTTTTGCGGGCGGCGGCCGCGGCGGTCGCAGCCAGGTCTATCGCGGCGCCGACTTGCGCTACGACCTGGAAATCAGCCTCGAAGAAGCCGCCAAGGGTAGCCAGACGCGCATCCGCATCCCCACCGAAATCAACTGCGACACCTGCAAAGGCTCCGGCGCCAAGCCCGGCACCAGCAGTAAAACCTGCGGCACCTGTAAAGGCAGCGGCCAGGTTCGCATGCAACAAGGCTTCTTCTCGGTACAACAGACTTGCCCGCACTGCCACGGCACCGGCAAGGTTATCGAAGACCCGTGTAACGACTGTCATGGTCGCGGCCGCAAACGCGAAAACAAAACGCTGGAAATCAAAATCCCGGCCGGCGTTAACGACGGCGATCGCATTCGCCTGTCAGGCGAAGGCGAAGCCGGTGTCAACGGTGGTCCGGCCGGCGACCTCTACGTGCAGATCAGCCTGCGTCAACACGAGCTATTCACGCGCGACGGCGACGACCTGCACTGTGAAATCCCTATCACCATGACCACCGCCACGCTGGGCGGCGATATCGACGTCCCGACACTGGACGGCACCGCCAGCCTGCGCATCCCTGAAGAAACCCAGACCGGCAAAATCTTCCGCCTGCGCGGCAAAGGCGTCACCGGCATGCGCAGCGGCACGCCCGGCAACCTCTATGTGCACGTCGTCGTCGAAACACCGGTTAACCTGAACAGCGAACAGAAAGAACTGCTGCGCAAGTTCCAGGAAAGCCTGGGTGAACACCACTCACCGCAAGAAGGCGGCTGGCAGCAGAAGCTCAAGAACTTCTTTAGCAGCTAACCATTAGGTTGCCAATTGAAACCTTTTGTATATA
>CAZSAE010000042.1:0-13194 GCA_964604765.1 uncultured Dechloromonas sp.
CAAACGAAACGCCTCACAGATTGTGGGGCGTTTACACTCTGTAAAAGCAAAGAAATGAATGTTCCTGACTGGCCCTGGATCGTCGGCGGCCTGTTTCTCCTGCTGATCGGCCTGTTCTTCGGTGTCAATCTCGGCCGCGTCGGCGAACGCGCGCGCCATGGCGACCCGGCCAAGAATGCGCATGATGATCGGCCGCGTGTCGTGCCAAAGCCGAAGGTCGACTGGGGATCGATCAATCTCGATCTGTCGGATGCCGGCAAAGATCGCCCGCGTCACTGAATATGCTGTATCGCCCTCCGATCTGGTCACCCGCGCTGAAGCTGATTGGCGTGCTGGCCGTGGCGATCGGTTTGCAATCCGACTTGGGGGTCTGGTTGGGCGGTGGGTTGATCGCATGGGCGCTGCTCAGACATCGTTCGCGCTTTTTCAAATTGCTGCGTCGTTTGCGTTTGCTGATTCTGGTGTTGTTTGGCGTGACGCTGCTGATGACGCCTGGCACGGCGCTGTTCCCGGAATGGGGGCTGTACCCGACGGCAGAAGGCGTGCAGCTGGCGCTGACACAATTACTTCGTCTGCTCGGCATGCTCGCGGTAGTGACGCTGCTGCTGGAAGGCACGGATCAGCGCGCGCTGGCAGCTGGATGTTTGGCCTTACTGCAACCGCTGGCGGGAAAGGCGCATTGGCCCGAACGTGCTGTGGCGCGACTGCTGCTGGTCTTTGACTATCTGGAATCGGCGCCGCCGCCGCGCAATCTGCAGGAAGTACTAGCGCTGGCCGGGATGGAAACGGGGTCCCCGGCGGGGTCCCCGGATGACTTCGCCGCACGATTGGATATGCCTGAGACCATCGAGCTTCCCGATGCTGCGCTGACCCCACAGGATGTCGTTATTGGCCTCGGTTTGCTGACGTTGAGCCTTCTGGCGTTGACGCTGGAGCAGGCCGCATGACTGAGACAACCACCCAACGCTGGGCGCTCGGCGTCGAATACGACGGTCAGTGCTTTCACGGTTGGCAGACGCAGGGAGCCAGGAGTCCAATTGCGCACGAGATCGGTGATCGCCCGGCCGGATCGGTGCTGCCCACGGTCCAGGATGCGCTGGAAACCGCGTTGAGTCAGATCGCCGATGCGTCCGTTCACGTGATGTGCGCCGGACGCACCGATGCCGGTGTGCATGCGACGGGTCAGGTCGTGCATTTCGATTCCGCTGCGTCTCGCCCGGAGACTGCCTGGGTGCGCGGCGTCAATGCTCATTTGCCGGCGGCCTGCGCGGTACGCTGGGCGCAACCCGTGGCGTACGATTTTCATGCGCGCTTTTCGGCGACCGGGCGGCGCTATCGCTACATTCTGTTGAACCGTCCAGAACGACCGGGGGTCTTTGCCGGCCGTATCGGCTGGTTTCACCGGCCACTCGACGCGAGCATCATGGACGAGGCAGCCCAGTCAATTCTGGGGACGCACGATTTCAGCGCCTTTCGCGCCGCCGAGTGTCAGGCGAACAGCCCGATCCGAACATTGACCGAAGCGCGGGTCGCACGACAGGGCGATTGGCTGATCTTCGATTTTGCGGCTAACGCCTTTTTGCAACACATGATCCGTAACCTGGTCGGCGCCCTGGTGCATATCGGCAAGGGTGGAGCGGGGCCGTCGTTGATGGCCGACCTTCTGGCGCAGAAGAATCGCACCCTGGCGCCGCCGACCTTTATGCCGGACGGCCTGTATCTGACCGGGGTCGATTATGATGTGGCCTGGGGTTTGCCCACATCCGACCAGGGGAGGCAGACCGGCGATCCCTTGGGGATCTTCACCCGCTGATCAGAATCTGTCATGAATACACCGACACCCCGAATCAAAGTCTGCGGCCTGACCCGCGTCGAAGACGTGCAAGCGGCCGTCGCCGCTGGCGTCGATGCGATTGGTTTGGTGTTTTACCCGGATAGCCCGCGTCACGTGAGCATCGAGCGCGCGGCCGAACTTTGTCGCCATATTCCGCCGTTTGTCACCGTGGTCGGTCTGTTTGTGAATGCCTCGCGTGCCGAGGTGCACCGGGTTATCGAAGCCGTGCCGCTGAATCTGTTGCAGTTCCACGGCGACGAAACTGCCGATCAGTGCGAGGGTTTCGGCCTGCCTTATCTGCGTGCGGCGCGCGTCCGGCCGGGGGTGGATCTGTTAGAATTCGCCACGCAATTTGCTTCGGCGCGTGCCCTGTTGCTCGATACCTGGACCCCGGCCTACGGGGGGAGTGGTGAATCGTTTGACTGGGCGCTGGTGCCGTCTTCGTGCCCGCTACCGGTGATTCTTTCCGGCGGTCTGACTCCAGACAACGTGGCCGAAGCCATCCGTCAGGTCCGACCGGCGGCGGTCGATGTGTCGTCCGGGGTAGAAAGCACCAAGGGCATCAAGGATGCCGCCAAAATTCGCGCCTTTGTCAGTGCTGTCCATGGTATCTGACCAGGCCAACCCTTTGAAGACAGAAAGTTCGGTCGATGATGTCTTACGATTACCCTGATGCCCGCGGGCACTTTGGTCCCTACGGCGGATCTTTTGTTTCCGAAACGCTCGTTGCGGCGTTAGAACAACTCAAGCACGCGTACGCGCACTACAGTCGCGACCCCGAGTTCATTGCCGAATTCCAGAGCGAACTCAAGCATTTCGTCGGTCGTCCGAGTCCGATCTATCACGCCAAGCGCTGGAGCGAACTGCTCGGCGGCGCGCAGATTTATCTAAAGCGTGAAGATTTGAACCATACCGGTGCGCACAAAATCAACAATACGATTGGTCAGGCATTGCTCGCCAAGCGCATGGGTAAGCAGCGCGTCATCGCCGAGACTGGCGCCGGTCAGCACGGCGTCGCCTCGGCTACCGTCGCGGCCCGTTTTGGTATGAAATGCGTCGTGTATATGGGTGCCGAAGATGTGGGCCGCCAGTCGGCGAACGTGTATCGCATGAAGCTACTCGGCGCCGAAGTCGTGCCGGTCGAAAGCGGCTCGCGTACGCTGAAAGATGCGCTCAACGAAGCCATGCGCGACTGGGTGACGAACGTCGAAGATACGTTCTACATTATCGGCACCGTGGCCGGTCCGCACCCGTACCCGATGATGGTGCGTGATTTCAATTCGGTTGTCGGCAAGGAATGCGTCAAGCAGATGCCGGAGATGGTCGGTCGTCATCCGGACGCCGTGATTGCCTGCGTCGGCGGCGGCTCTAACGCTATGGGCATTTTTTACGATTACATCAGCCACGACAGTGTCAGGCTAATCGGCGTCGAAGCGGCCGGTGACGGTATCGATACCCAGCGCCATTCGGCTTCGCTGCAGTTGGGCAAACCGGGTGTCTTACACGGCAACCGCACGTATCTGTTGCAGGACGAGAATGGTCAGATTACGGAGACACATTCGATCTCGGCCGGTCTGGATTACCCGGGCGTCGGCCCCGAGCACGCCTGGTTGAAAGATAGTGGCCGTGCCGAGTACGTCGGCGCCACGGACAAAGAAGCACTGCAAGCCTTCCACGATTTGTGTCGTATCGAAGGCATTATTCCCGCACTCGAATCAAGCCATGCGCTGGCTTACGCTGCCAAATTGGCGCCCACGTTACCCAAGGACAAGATTCTGCTGGTCAACCTGTCGGGTCGCGGTGACAAGGATCTACACATCGTTTCCGAAGCCAGCGGCATGGCGTTTTACTGTCGCCAGAGCTGCCGTACCGCTTATGAAAAAGCCGGTATGAGCGTCAACAACAGCGCGGAGGGCAAATAATGGGTCGTATCGCCGACACCTTTGCCGCGCTGGCGACGCAGGGCAAAAAGGGCTTGATTCCTTACATCATGGCTGGCGACCCGTCGCCGGCGTTGACTGTCCCGCTAATGCATACGCTGGTTGAGGGCGGCGCTGACGTCATCGAACTCGGTGTGCCATTCTCAGACCCGATGGCCGATGGCCCGGTGATTCAGCGGGCCGCCGAACGCGCCATCGCCAATGGCGTGGGGCTGCATCAGACACTCGCCTTGGTGCGCGAATTCCGTCAGAACAATCAAACGACGCCGGTGGTGCTGATGGGCTACGCCAACCCCATTGAATGCATGGGCGTCGACGCTTTTGTCAAAGCCGCCAAAGAGGCGGGTACCGATGGTGTGCTGGTGGTCGATTATCCCCCGGAAGAATCCGAGGCTTTTGCCCAGCAGCTGCGCGCCGTTGATATGGACCCGATCTACTTGCTGGCGCCGACCTCGACCGAGGAGCGCATTGCCGCCGTCGCCAAGGTGGCCAGTGGTTACCTGTATTATGTGTCGCTGAAAGGCGTCACGGGTGCCGGCCATCTGGACCTGCACGAAGTGTCGCAGCGAATTCCGCAAATTCGTGCCAAAACGGGTTTGCCAGTGGGTGTGGGTTTTGGCATTCGTGATGCCAGTACGGCCGAACGCTTGGCTGGTATGGCCGACGCGGTGGTGGTGGGCAGTCGTTTGGTCGACGCCATCACCAATGTGCCAGCGAGCGATGCGTCTGCCGCCTTGCTTGAGGTGATGAAGGCGATTCGTGCCGGTGTCGACAAAGCCGCCGCCAAGTGATTAATGAGACTGAGTGAAGGTAGGAGCACGCGATGAACTGGGTTAACAAACTGCTGCCCCCGAAAATCAAGCGGAGTGAAGGTCAACGCAAGGCGGCGCTCCCGGAAGGTCTGTGGTGCAAGTGTCCCAACTGCGAGACTGTGCTTTACACGGCTGATCTCGAAGCCAACATGCAGGTCTGTCCCAAGTGCGAGCATCATCATCGCCTGAAGGCACGTGCCCGTCTGGACATGCTGATGGATGCCCACGGTCGTGTTGAAATTGGTGCCGAGGTTCGTCCGAAAGACGCGCTCAAGTTCGTCGATAGCCGGCCGTATCCGGTGCGTGTCGAAGAAGCGCAAAAGCAAACCCAGGAAACCGATTCGCTGGTCGTCATGCAGGGCGCGATTGAAGCCGAACCGGTTGTTGTGGCTTGTTTTGAATTTGAGTTCATGGGCGGCTCGATGGGGTCTGTGCTCGGTGAACGCTTCGTACGCGGCGTACGCGCCGCCATCGACAACAAGTGCGGCTTCGTCTGCATCACGGCATCGGGTGGCGCCCGCATGCAGGAAGGTCTCTTTTCGCTGATGCAGATGGCCAAAACCACCGCGTCGATTTCGGAACTGGCGCGTCATGGTCTGCCGTTCATCACGGTGCTGACCGACCCGACGATGGGCGGCGTGTCGGCCTCGTTTGCCTTCGTTGGCGACGTCGTCATCGCCGAGCCGAATGCGCTGGTCGGCTTTGCCGGTCCACGCGTGATCGAACAGACCGTGCGCGAAAAACTGCCGGAAGGCTTTCAGCGTGCCGAATTCCTGCTCGAGAAAGGCGCCATCGATATGATCGTTCATCGCAAGAATCTGCGCGATGAGTTGTCGTCGTTGCTCCGTCTGCTGCGCAAGGAGCCGGTCTGCTCCTGATTCATTGCAACGGGCGGTAGCAGTATGCAAGCAAAGTACGACGATTTGGCCCGCTGGCTGGATCATATTGAACGCATGCACCCGCGCGGTGAGGCCGGCATCGAGCTCGGTCTGGATCGCGTTGCGGTCGTTGCCGCTGAGCTACGTCAAGCAACCCGACTCAAAAACAAACCGATCCTGACGGTGGCCGGCACGAACGGCAAGGGATCGGTCGTGACCTATCTGAGCAACATTCTGGATCGGGCCGGCTACACGGTCGGCACCTATACCAGCCCGCATCTGGTGCACTTTAACGAGCGTATCCGTCTGAACGGCACACCGGCGAGCGACGAACGCATCGTGACGGCTTTCAATCGCGTCGAAGCGGCGCGCGCCGTCACCGGGGAGTCGTTAACCTACTTCGAATTCACCACGCTCGCTGCCGTGGAAGTGTTTCTGACGCTGGATGTCGATGTGCTCGTGCTCGAAGTCGGCCTGGGTGGCCGGCTCGATGCTGTCAACCTCTACGACCCGGATGTTTCGATCATTACGGGCGTCGCACTCGATCATCAGGATTATTTGGGCGACACCCGCGAGGCTATCGCCCTGGAAAAAATTGGCGTCGCCCGGGCCGGCCTGCCGGTAGTGATCGCCGAACCCGATATGCCGGTGGCCGCACTCAAACAGCTGGCCGCCAAGGGCGCGCTGGTTTATCTCATCGGTGAAGCGTTCGGTTTCGAGCCGCTGCCCGGAGAAGAAGGCAAGCCCAGCATCCAATGGCGTTACTGGCTGCGTAAGCCGGGTACGCCGATCGAGGCGATCCAGCGACGCGGCGGTTTGGCCTATCCGGGACTACGCGGCAAAATCCAGCTGCGCAACGCAGCTGCCGCCATGACGGCGATCGACTGTCTGCAAGACCGTCTTCCGGTGGCCATGGGCGCGATCCGTCGGGGGCTGCTTGAATCCGAGTTGGCGGGACGCTTCCAGGTGATACCCGGTCCGCCCGATCTGGTGCTCGATGTGGCGCACAACCCCGAAGCGGCCGGCGTCCTGGCCAGTAATCTGGGGCAACTGCCTTTTGCTCATACCCAGCATGGCGTTCTCGGCATGATGGCCGACAAGGATCTAGCCGGAGTGCTGCAGCCGCTGACCCGGTTGATTACCCGCTGGTATCTGGCGCCCGTCGATAGCCAGCGCTCGGCGACACCCGCGCAACTGCAAGACAGCCTGCTGGCGCTGGGGGTCAAACCGACCCAAATCGAATGCTTCGAAAATCCCGTCAGCGCTTATGCTGCAGCACGAAAAAACGCGACCGAGAGTGATAGAATCGTGGTCTTCGGATCTTTCCTAACAGTCGCGGACGTCCTGCGGGACCTGGGCAGAACGGCATGAAGCCAGACCTTCCGGAATCAGATAGTCAACTGGAACTCAAGAAAAGCGCACGTCGCCGTTTGATCGGTGCGGCGTTCTTCGTCATCGTCACGGCTGCCGTGTTGCCGCTGCTCATGGATGCAGCGCCACCGCCGCAACTTAACGACTTCCGCATCGTCAGCGCCGAGGAGCGTGCGGCGGCGTCGCCTGTCTCAACGCCAGTGCTGACGCCTCCGCCTCCGGAAAACGAATCCGCACCGCCAGCTCCGAGCGACGTTAAACCGGTCGATGCCGCACCGGCTGCTGCGCCGGTTAAAACGACTGAGTCGACGCCGACCCCACCCGTAGTGGTGGCGGCTGCTGCACTGACCAAACCGGAAACAAAAGCGGAAGCGAAAGCCGAACCAAAGCCTGAGCCGAAAGCGGTGGTAGAGAAGAAGCCCGAACCCGCCAAACCAGCAGAAAAACCTGCCGAGAAAAAAGACAGTAAGGATGCTAAAGATCAGGCGGGGCAATACTACATTCAGGTCGGTGTTTTTGCCGATGCTGATAATGTCAAACAGGTGCGCGCCAAGCTGAAGACGCAGGGTATCAGCAGCTGGACGGAAGAAGCCACGGGTAATCTGGCCGGCAAGACCCGCGTCAAGGCAGGGCCGTTCCCCAGTAAAGACGCCGCCGACAAGGCACTGGCAAAAATCACCAAAGCCGGCTTGAACGGCATGATCGCCAAAAAATGAATGATGTCGCGATGGGGCAATCCGCTCATGTGTGCCCACGCGACGCTGTGACTAACGGCGCATGTCGATGACAGGTTTTGACTACGCCATTCTTGCCATCCTGGGCGCTTCGGTTTTGCTTGGGGCGTGGCGGGGCATGGTCAGCGAAGTCTTGTCGCTGGGCTCGTGGATCGTCGCCTTCCTCGTGGCGCGCGAATGGGGCGAACAAATCGGCACGCAATTGCTGGCGCCGTATCTGACAGTGACCTTCTGGCAGATCGCCGGCGGTTGGATTCTGTTGTTTATCGCAACGATTCTGGCGGTCTCGATTTTTCGGGCCTTGTTGCGTAAAACCTTGCATGCCATCGGCCTGGGTTTTTTCGATCGCACCTTGGGCATGGTTTTTGGTGCGGCGCGTGGCGGCTTGCTCGTCGTCTTGCTGGTTGCTCTGGGCGGCATGACCAAACTTCCTGAAGAACCCTGGTGGCGCCAGGCGCGTTTGGCGCCGCTGGCCGAGCAGGGCGTGGCCGTGATCAAACCCTGGTTGCCCGCCGATCTGGCCAAGCACATTGCCTACGCCGACGCACTCAGCCAAATGGCGCCGCAATTGGCCCCTCAACTCGCACCCCAACTCGTTCCTGCGTTGGTGCCCCCGAACCCCGTTTCCAGATAGTCGAGATCAATCATGTGCGGAATCATTGGCGTCGTCGCCACCACACCGGTCAACCAGCTGCTCTATGACGGCCTCATGGTGCTGCAGCACCGGGGACAGGACGCGGCGGGTATATCCACGGCGGAAGGCAGTACCTTTCATATGCACAAGGGGCCCGGTCTGGTGCGTGACGTTTTCCGCACCCGCAACATGCGTGCCTTACCTGGTAACTGGGGCATTGCCCATTGTCGTTATCCGACCGCTGGCTCGGCCTACAATTTTGCCGAGGCGCAGCCGTTCTATGTCAATTCGCCGTTTGGCCTGATGTTGGCGCACAACGGTAATCTGACCAACGCGGATGCGCTCAAGCAACAGCTGTTCAAGCAGGATCTGCGCCATATCAACACCAATTCGGATTCCGAAGTGCTGCTTAACGTGCTGGCGCACGAACTGCAAAAAGCGGCACATGGCACAACACTTGATCAGGCCGCCATCTTCAAGGCTGTGCGCGGCGTGCACCAGCGCGTGCGTGGCGCTTATGCCGTGGTTGCGATGATCGCGGGTTATGGTTTGCTGGCGTTTCGTGATCCCTATGGCATCCGGCCGCTGGTGCTGGGTAAAAACCAGACGCCGGATGGCCCCGAATGGATGCTGGCCTCCGAATCCGTGCCGCTCGATACACTGGGTTTTGAACGCGTCGACGATGTGGTGCCGGGTGAAGCGGTGTTCATCGATCTGGATCGCAACATGGCGCGTGAGCAGTGCGCCGCGCATCATGAATTGTCGCCGTGCCTGTTCGAATATGTGTATCTGGCGCGTCCGGATTCCATGCAGGACGACGTGTCAGTGTACGAAACCCGGCTGCGCATGGGCGAGTCATTGGCCGCCAAGGTGCGCAAGGTCATCGATCCGAAGGACATCGACGTCGTCATTCCGATTCCGGATTCGTCGCGCCCGGCGGCACTGCAGATGGCGCAGGCGTTGAATATTCCGTTCCGCGAGGGTTTCGTCAAGAACCGTTACATCGGCCGTACCTTCATCATGCCGGGGCAATCGACACGCAAGAAATCGGTGCGTCAAAAGCTCAATACCGTGACCCAGGAGTTCGCCGGTAAAAATGTGATGCTGGTCGATGATTCGATCGTGCGCGGCACGACGAGTCACGAAATTGTCGAGATGGCCCGCGCGGCGGGCGCCAAGAAAGTCTACTTCGCCTCGGCGTCGCCGCCCGTGCGTTTTCCGAACGTTTACGGTATTGACATGCCGACACGGAGTGAACTGATTGCCACCGGCCGCACCGATGCCCAGATTGCTGCACTGATCGGTGCCGATGAGCTCGTCTATCAGGATCTGGATGCGCTCGAAGCCGCCGTGCGCGAATGTAATCCGCGCATCACGCGTTTTGATGCCTCGTGTTTCAATGGCTGCTACATCACGGGCGACGTTGATGAAGCCTATCTGGATAACATCGAACGCGCACGCAATCAGCCACCGGCGCAATCCACAGCCGGCGCCGAAGATGACGACGAGAGCGATAACGCAGCCCAGCAGATCGAAATGTTTGTGCGCCGCCCAGGACAATAAACAACCGCATCATGAGTCACGATAAAGCCAAGCCCAACACCAAACCTTTGCCTGCAGGCCTGTCGACCGATACCCTGGCCGTGCGTGCCGGCATGGATCGCACGCATCATCGCGAACACAGTGAGGCGATGTATCTGACCTCCAGTTTTGTGTTCGAGAATGCGGCCCAAGCTGCCGTGATGTTTTCTGGCGAGGAAGACGGCAACGTCTATGCGCGTTTCACTAACCCCAGCGTTAGCTTGTTCGAAGAACGCCTGGCGGCGCTGGAAGGTGCGGAGGACTGTATCGCCACGGCCAGTGGCATGGCTGCCATTACGGCGATGATCATGGCCAACCTGAGTTCGGGTGATCACATCGTGGCTTCGAAGTCGTTGTTCGGTTCCAGCATCCAGCTGCTGGGCAATATCCTGCCGCGCTTCGGTATCGAAACCACGTTCGTGTCATTGGCCGATCCTGCTGCTTGGGCCGCCGCCATGCGACCGAATACGCGTCTGCTGTTCTGCGAAACGCCGTCGAACCCGCTGACCGAGATTGGTGACATTGCCGCACTGTCGGTCATCGCAAAAAAACACAACGTGCTATTGGCGGTGGACAACTGCTTCTGTACACCCGTGCTGCAAAAGCCGATGAGTCTGGGCGCCGATATTGTCGTGCATTCGGCGACCAAGTATCTGGACGGGCAGGGGCGCGTGCTCGGCGGTGCCGTGTGCGCCAACAAGGCCATCATTGAAAAGATCTTTGTCTTCCTGCGCACGACCGGGCCGACGCTCTCTGCTTTTAATGCCTGGATTCTGGGCAAGGGGCTCGAAACATTGGCGATCCGCATGCGGGCCCAATCACACGCGGCACTCGAACTGGCGCGTTGGCTGGAAGCGCACCCCGGCGTTGAACGGGTGTATTACCCGGGCCTGCCGTCGCATCCGCAACACGAACTCGCCATGCGCCAGCAGACCACCGGCGGCGCCATCGTCAGCTTTGAAGTGAAGGGCGGCAAAGATGCCGCCTGGCGTGTGATAGACTCCTGCCAGTTGTTGTCGATTACCGCCAATCTGGGGGATACCCGTACAACGCTCACGCATCCGGCCAGTACGACCCATGGTCGTATCACCCCGGAAGCCCGTGCCGCCGCAGGCATCAAGGACAATCTGCTGCGCATGGCTGTGGGCTTGGAGTCGGTAGACGACATCCGTAATGACCTGTCGCGCGGCTTACCCGCTTGAGCATCAGCCTGATTGATCAAAAGATCATGCTGCATAAGACACGGATCGTATAAGCCACTTTTTTGTAGCATGTGATTTAGCCCCCGAGGGCGCTGATATGTCATTTGAACAATTTTCTCTGAGCGAATCGCGCCTAAAAGCGATTCAGGATGCCGATACCTCTGGTACGTCGCGCCTTGAGCCGACACCCGTGCAAGCGGCACTGATTCCATTGATCCTGACGGGCAAGGATGTGCTGGTCGGCGTGCCCGCCGGTTCGGGTAAAGCGGCGGGGTACGCCATTCCCACGTTGGACCTCCTGCAACGCGAAGACGCCGCGCTGACACAAGTGCCTGGTCGTGCGCCACGTGTTCTGGTTCTGGTGCCGACGCGCGAAGTCGCCTTACAGGTGCTTGATGCCTTCCGTACGTATGGTCGTCATGACAATTTCTACTCGTTCGCGGTTTATGGTGGCGTTAGCATGCACCCGCAGGTGCAGGCATTGCAGCGGGGTCTCGATATCCTGATCGCGACACCGGGTCGATTGCTCGATCATCTGGGCCAAGGCCACGTCAATCTCGATAGCGTCAAAGTGTTGGTGTTCGATGAAGTCGACCGCATGATGGACATGGGGCAGGCCGCCGAACTGGAGCGGCTCTACCCGTTGCTGCCCAGGGCGCGTCAAACCGTGGTGGTAGCGAGCTCGCTGGGCGACGACATTCAAAGCTTCGCCGGCGGTCTGCTTAATTATCCTGAAGAGGTCGTCATTGATCGCGGCGACGATGTCACAACGCGTGTGCATCAACGTTTTATCGCCGTCGACCCGCATCGCAAGCGTGAGTTGATGGCGCAGTTATTCAAGGATGAGGCGTGGCCGCGTTCGTTAGTTTTTGCGCGCACCAAATTTGGCGCCGAAGGCCTGGCGCGTAAACTCGCCAAGGGCGGTATCACCGCGTTTGCGCTGCACGCCCACCGTGGGCAGCAACCGCGCGGACGCGCCCTCGACGAATTCCAAAATAACCAACTCGATGCACTGGTCACCACCGACATGGCGGTCCGGGGCTTTGACATGGACGGCATCCAGCGCGTCGTGCATTACGACCTGCCGGCCGTCCCGGATGATTATCCGGCGCGACTCAACCGCGTGTTGAACGGTGAAGACGGTCGCGTTGGCGACACCGTGGCTTTCGTCACGCACGACGACGCCGTCTTGGTGAAATCGATTGAGCGTCTGCTCGGCAGCGCTATCCAACCGGAAATCATTGCCGGTTTTGAACCGCTATCGCCCGAAGCACTGGCCGAATATCAGGCTGAACAGGCGGCTAAATACGCCGCTGATCCGCGCAATGCTCGTCCGCAAGCCGGCGAAGGTAAGGATGGGGTTGAGGGCAGCGAGGCTACTGCTGGCGACGAATTCGACGAGATCGAAGAAGAGGCACAGCCGGTCGAGCTCGATGAAAACGCCAAGGCGCGGCTGGAAGGCGAGTCCTGGTTGTATGCCCGTCAGCAGGCCAACCAACGGCCGCCGCGTGGGCGCAAACCGCGCGATCCGGATGCGCAACCCTATTTTCCCGATGATCGCGACCCTTGGGAGAATCTGCCCGAAGAGAAGCTGTACATTCTGGATGCGATGGTTAACGGTAACAGCCTGGCGCCAGGTGAGACCGATCCCCTAACCGCGTTGCAGTTCATCGATGACGACGAAGCCTGGGAAGACGACGACCGTCAGCCGCGTGGCGCCAATGCCCACATCCGCGATATCGTCAGCGAATTCCGGCGTGAAGCACGCGAAGACCGCAATCTGCACCGCGAGCTGGCTGGCATGCCGGCGCTACAAAGCTTGCGCAAAAATCATCGCGGCAAGAAACCCTTTAACAAAAGCCAGAATAAAACGACCGGTGGCAAGCCACCGCGCGCTAATCCTGGCGGCGGTTTCCAAGGCGCCAAACCGGGTGGTCAAAAGACCTCGGGCCCGCGTCCGACCGGCAGTGGCGCCAAGCAGTTTCGTGGCAGAACGGGCGGCCCTCGACGCGCCCGACCACCGAAGGCCGAGTCAAGCTAGTCCTTAACTGATAGAATCTCGCCTGAATTCGATCCAGGGTCTGTGGCAGAGCGGTTGAATGCACCGGTCTTGAAAACCGGCGTGGGGAAACCCATCGTGAGTTCGAATCTCACCGGACCCGCCAAATACAATGATGAAACCCGCATAGCGACAAGCTTTGCGGGTTT